>CAJCIO010000018.1 GCA_903970465.1 Gammaproteobacteria bacterium | reverse complement strand
ACCGCCACGGTGATCACCACCGCGGCCCTGGCCGGTGCGCCGGAATGGCAGGCGGCCACGGACCGCATGACCGCGACCTGCATCGGTGGCGGCCTGGCGATCGTATTGCTGAGCCTCGAAACCTGGCTCGGCGAGCATCTGACGCGGCGACGGGATGCGCAGCAAGCGGCGTGATCGCCTCGACCTCTTTCGGTCAGTCAATGTGTAACCGCAGAGTTGACGCCATTAATCTTCAACGGGTCTTTTCAATCAATCCGTCACGGGGCAGCGACTGCGCGGGCCTTGGCAACAGGCATTTCGACTTCATCTAACGCGACTGCCAAACAACCTTTCAGCGCCCGCACTTTTATTCTGGAAGGCCTGAATTTTAATAGCGTAATTAATAGTACCGCTATGAGTACTTCAATCTTGCCGTGCGATATGGCGTCAACTTTCAGCCATTAGTCGTACCAGAAATTCATGTTTAACCAGGGGATAAGGCTGTCGCGGCGCAAGTGTATCAGAGCACTAAAACTAATTGCAACTAGGTTTATGAAGTCGATTTAAATTGCAGTATCCACCATTTCTTTAGTTAAAAAATCAGTTTTGAAGCTAATAAATTGGTTTTTTATTGCCCTAAAATCAAAAAAATGGACGGCAAGCCTTCTTGAGCGCCTATTAAAAAACCCTCCGCCAGTACTTTTGCTTCACCTTTTTTTCACGCGCAAAAATATCTTTGCGAGGCTTGAACTTTTAAGCGCATCATCGGGACTTATGCTTCGACCAACTTCGGGACAACCCCTGCCCCAGGTCGAATAATCAAAGCCTCTTCCACTGATCGAGACAGTATCGATGATCCGACCCATGCTGCCTGTCATGGGCGCAATATTACTTTGCGCTCAAAGTTTCTCCGTGTTCGCTGCAGATTCAACTTCCACATCCACTTCCGGGCAGCATCTCCGGGAGCAGGTCGAGGCCCAACGCGATCAACTTTCGGGTGTGTCCCAGATCACCCAGACTACTCAGAAAAGCTCGTCGACCCTGCTCGATACGCCCGTGGCCACGGACGATGCCCCGGCACAGGTGCAACAACCATGAAGCCGCCGCGCCCTGCTCTTTCGTTCGCAGCCCCTGAAAGGACCTCTGCCGTGTCCGCTTTCAAACAGACCCTGGGCTTGAGCCTGCTGGCCTTCAGCGTGGGCCAGGCCAACCTGGCGCTGGCCGAGGTCACGCCCGCCACCGGCAACGCCGTCGAGGCGCGCGTCAGCTCGATCCTCGACAACATGAGCCAGTCGGAAAAAATCAACTTCACCCGCGTCAACGACGGCCACATGATCCCGTCGCTGCTCAAGTGGGGCATCCAGGGCACGGTCGCCTACGACTCGTCCATGGGCGTGCACGTCAACAACGCCACTTTCGGCGCCGCGTATCCGTCGCAGTCTGCACTTGCGGCCACCTGGAGCATCAACCGCGCGAAGGAGTTCGGCCTGGCCATCGCCTACGAAACCCGCATCTCCGGCGGCCAGCAGATGCTCTCCCCGGGCGCCAACCTGTACCGCACCCCCTATGGCGGACGTTCGGCCGAGTACCTGAGTGGTGAGGATCCGTTCCTCGGTGCCGTGCTCGCCCCGGCGGTGGTCAACGCCATCCAGGCCCAGGGCATCCAGGCCAGCGGCAAGCACTACCTGGCGAACGAACAGGAAGCCAACCGCCAGGCGCTCAACGTCATCGTCGACGAACGCACCTTGCGCGAGCTGTACCTGCCGGGCTTCGAATCGATGGTCAAAAACGCCAACGTCGCTTCGATCATGTGCGGATTCAACAAGATCAACGGCGACTACGCGTGCGAAAACCACCACCTGATCACCGACGTGCTCAAAGGTGAGTGGGGCTATCAAGGCATGGTGATCAGTGACTTCAACGCCATCCACGATGCCTTCAAGGGCGCCTGGGCCGGCACCGACATCGACATGCCGTCGGGCCTGCAATTCACCGAAGCCAACCTGATGCCGTACTTGTGGAGCGGACAACTGACCCAGAACGTCATCGACGACAAGGTCAAGCGCAACCTGCGAGGGATCGTCAGCTACGACCTGCAGGAACACCCCAACACCGCGCAAACCCTGGTGCACACCGAGTACGGTGCCCGCGCCGCGCTGGACACCGCGCGCGAATCCATCGTCCTGCTGCGCAACGAAAACACCAGCGCCGGCAAGCCCCTGCTGCCATTGGCCAAGTCCGCCAACATTGCGGTGATCGGTGATTGGGCCGCCCAGGCGCCGGCTTCGCCGTTCGGTACCGCCAACTCGCCACCCAACAGCTACGTCACCGAGTTGAGCGGCTTGCAGCAACTGGCCTCGAGCAGCGCGAACGTCACCTACCTGGCGGACCTGAGCCTCAACCCGCAGGCCTCGGTGTGGTACCAGCCGGCCACCGGCAGCAGCGGCGTCAGCAACTCGGGCGTGAAGGCCGAGTACTACGCCAACGCCAGCTTCTCGGGTGATCCGGCGCTGACCCGCGTCGAACCCGGTGTGAATTTCAACTGGACCACCAGCACCAACGTCACCAACGCCGGCACCACCGCGGTGTCCGGCTTCACACCGACTGCAGGCGCCTTCTCGGCGCGCTTCACGGCCAAGATCAAGCCGACCGTTTCCGGCGTCCAGGTGTTCAAGGTCCGCGCCGACGGCCCCTACAAGGTCTGGGTCAACGACGAACTGGTGATCGACAGCGACGGCGTGCCGCACTCCGGCGACGTGGTCAATGCCATCGTCACGTCCGGCAAGACCGCCGCGCTGGTGGCGGGCAAGCAGTACACGGTCAAGCTGGAATACCGTCGTTCGGCAGCCAACTTCACTCCGGCACTGGGCGGCCTGGCGGGCGTACAGATGGGCTGGGCGGCGTTGCGGCCACCCAAGGACCTGGCCAAGTACGACGCAGTGGTCGTAGCGGTCGGCACCAATTACGAAAACGAAGGCGAAGGCTCCGACCATGGCTTCGATCTGCCCGATCAACAGGCCGAGCTGATCAGCTACGTAGCCAAGGCCAACCCCAACACCATCGTGGTCATGCACGGCGGCGGCGTGGCGAACATGCAGCCATGGGCGAAAAAAGTCGGCGCCTCGCTGCAAGCCTGGCTCCCGGGTCAGCAAGGCGGTCAGGCACTGGCCGAGATCCTCTATGGCAAGGTCAACCCGTCGGGCAAATTGCCGGTCACCATCGACAAGAACATCGAGGACAACGCCAGCTACGCCTCGTACCCGGACCCTGCGGCGTATCGCGGCGACAACGCCCTGACCAGCATGACCTACAGCGAAGGCCTGTACCTGGGCTACCGAGCCTACGACAAGAACCACACCAAGCCTCTGTACCCGTTCGGCTTCGGTCTGTCGTACACCACCTTCGGCTACAGCGACCTGAAACTGTCGTCCAACGTGCTGACCCCCGGGGCCACGATCAACGTCAAGTTCACGCTGACCAATACCGGCGACAAGGCCGGCTATGAAGTCGCACAGCTGTACGTGCAACCGGTCAACGCAGCAGTCGATCGTCCGGAGAAAGAACTCAAAGGCTTCACCAAGGTGTACCTCAAGCCTGGCGAGAGCAAGACCGTAAGCATCCCGCTCGACTCGCGCTCGCTGGCCTACTACGTGGACAACACCGACAGCTGGAACGTCGATGCCGGCAAGTTCAAGATTCGCGTAGGCACCAGCTCCGACGACCTGTCGCTGAGCCAGACCTTGACCACGCTCTATCCCGAGCAGTTGACCACTCGCGACAGCAACCCGCTGCCGATCCCGCTGCGCAAGGCAGTGCAGGTCAACACCGCGCAAACCTACTAAAGGCATCGGGGCTCACGGACGAGCCCTTCAGCCGGCCTTGAGATCCTTGGCCAGGCGCTGCAGGTAGACGTCGAAGACCGCCATGACGTCGACTCGCTTGCGACCCCGGAGCCATTGGATCTGCAAGCCATCCATCATCGAAAAGATCTCCTGGGCCAAGGCGGTGATGTCGACGTCCGGGCGCATCTCCCCTGTTTCGACCAGCGATGCCAGGTGCGCCTGCGCATGGCCGTGGACGATCTCGAACTTTTCCTGATACCAGGCAAACGCCGGATGCTTGTCCGAGAGGCTTTCGGTATTGATCATCACAGAGGCCTGGCATTCGCGTGCGTCCTCGACGCTGAAGCTCATGCTCAGTTTGAGAAACTTCACAAAGCCCTGCAGCGTCGGCGCGGTATCCAGGTCGCCGAAGCGCTCGACCACGCGGTCGTCGCGCCGGTCGAGCATGGCGCGCAGCAGAGCGACCTTGTTAGGAAAGTGGTGCAGCAAACCGACGGTGGTGATGCCGGCGATATCGGCGACATCGCGCATGGACGCTCCCAGGTAGCCGTCACGGGCGAACACTTCGGTGGCAGCGTCGAGCAAGGCCATGCGGCGCATTTCGCCTTTTGGCGCGCGGCGGCGCTTGGGTGCGGGGGACGCTGACGCGTCGTTTTGAGTATCCGTCACTGGCATTGAATTCCGTTAACAGTTGGCCGTACTGACTGCTCGCTCTGGCAGTGGGCCGATGTTGAGTTCAAGGACTGCCGCGCAATCGCTCGCGTGCCTGAAAAAACCGCCGGGCCTGAACCGCGGCAGTCAAGATCGCCAACAGCGCCACCAGCGCATTGCCGCACCACATGGCGACCAACGCGCCGCTGGCGCCGTACCACTGGCTGCCCGCGTATACGAACGGCACGGTGCCCAAGGTACCGCGCAACCAGCCAAACGCCGGGACCCACCAGGCGCGGGACAGGGTCAGGAACATCGATTGGGCGACGAAGTCCAGCCCGTAAAGGATCCACAGCCCCGCCCCGAAGCGCGTGAATGCTAAAAACATGGCGCGCCCGTCGTCCACCAGATGGAAGTCATCGGCGATCCAGGGCCCGAACACTATCAGCAAAAGCCATATCGACAAACCATAGCCCACCACCAGCCGGCGGATCAGTCGCAGCGCGGTACGCACGCGCTCATCCAGCCCGGCCCCCAGGTTTTGCGCCAGCACTGGCACCAGAGCGCTGGGCAAGGCAAAGAACGCGCAGTAGGCGAACTGCAGAATCCGGTCGATCACCGCCATGCCCGCCAAGGCCGAAGCGCCGAACCCTGCCAGCACCAGCATCAGATACGAGATGCCCACCGGCATGGCCAGATTGGCGAGCATGGCCGGCAGCGCGATCGGCCAGGTCAGACCGACGTGCAGCTTGAGGTGTTTGAAACGCACGACGAGCGACACGCCGATGTGCCGCTTTACCAACGCCAAGCCCAGCGCCAGGGCCACCACAGTGGACACCCCGTAAGAGACCGCCGCGCCCTCCAGTCCCAAGCCGAACGCGAAGATGAACAACGGATCGGCTACTGCCAACGTAACAGCCCCCACCAACAGCACCGCCAATGCCGCACGCACATGGCCTTGGGCCCTGAGCATCTGCGCGCACAGTTGCATGGCTGCCGCCAGCACGCTGCACGGCAGTACGAGGGCGAGAAAATGCCGCGCGCGCTGATAGGTGTCGGCATCGGCGCCCAACCACTGGCCCAGGTGCACCACCGCCAACCACTCGATGACCGCGACCCCGGCAGCGACACCCAGCACCATCAGCAACAGGTGCGTGACCCACTGCGCCAACGCCCGCGACGCATGCTTGCCGATACGCGCAGAGAGCACCGCACCGGCTGCGGTGACCACCCCGGAGGCGAAAGCACTGTTGATGAACATCAACATCTTGGCCAGGCCGACGGCCGCCAGGGCGACCTGATCGTCGAGCCTGGACACATAGATCAGGGTAAAGATATCGACCAGAAATACCGCGAGCAGGCTCAATGCGCTCGTGCTGGCAGTCTCGATCAGATGACCAGCAACAGAGCCCTGGGTAAATCTGGCGCGGGCAAGCGTCATTATCGGTACTCGAACAGAAGAGGCTGGCAAGGCGTTCACGGTGCCCGTTTTCGGGCTTGCGGGCCTTGCCGAACGCCCGCGCGGTGCGAACGATACGCCGGTCCCCGACCGGCTGCCAGCGC
This sequence comes from Gammaproteobacteria bacterium, assembly GCA_903970465.1. Classification (GTDB taxonomy): domain Bacteria; phylum Pseudomonadota; class Gammaproteobacteria; order Pseudomonadales; family Pseudomonadaceae; genus Aquipseudomonas. The sequence continues at coordinate 63,729 of CAJCIO010000018.1, read as the reverse complement.
AGATCGACCAAAGACCATACGCATGCCGCCATCTCCTGTTATGGTGACGCGTCCTCAGGCAGGCCACGCTGCCCATCCCCTCATCAAGCCGGCCTGCCACCCCCACGTCTTTACGCCGCACCTTCGCGGTAACCTCGCATAGCCTTGCGCGTCCATCCGGGCCTCTGATCGCCCCTGCTTCACTGTGGCCGGCTGAAAACCTTACTGCATCGATCCGTCTGTCGATTGCAGCGTCCAGCCGTACCCGCCTGAAACCCTAGGAGGCCGCGTCATGCTCGACCAAACCCTGGATGCAAGCAGCGTCACCACACTCGATGCCGCGCTGGCCGCCTGCGCCGATGAGCCCATTCGGGTACCCGGTGCCATACAGCCCCACGGCTTCTTGCTCAGCCTGGCCGGCCAGCCCCTGCGGATCGAGCAGGTCAGTGCCAATTTGGCCCGCGCCATAGGGCTCGAATGCCACGCGCTGCTGGGTAAACCTTTGTCAGTATTGATACCGGCACAACAGGCGCAATTGATCGAGCAGGCGTACGCCGAAGGGCCGAGCGCCGATGGCGATCACATCCGCGTCAGTGTTGGCGACGCCGACTACAGCGCGGCGCTACACCACCATGAAGACCTGCTGATCATCGAGCTCGAGCCCTTTGTGCAGCCGGTGCAGGAGCAGTCAAGGACCATCACCCGCGTGCTGCGCAACCTGCAGGCCACCAGCAACCTGGAGACGCTGTTCGATATCAGCGTCCACGAGATTCAAGCGCTGACCGGCTATGACCGGGTGATCATCTACCGTTTCGAACCCGAGGGTCACGGCAAGGTAGTGGCGCAAGCGCTGACGGGCAGCCTGCCCAGCTACAGCGGGTTGAACTTTCCGGCCTCGGACATCCCCGCCCAGGCGCGGGCGCTGTATCGCTTGAACTGGATTCGGGTGATCCCCGATGCCACCTATGTCCCAGTGCCGCTGGTACCAGTGCTGCGACCGGATAGCGGACAACCGCTGGACCTGAGCTTCGCGACGCTGCGCAGCGTGTCGCCCGTGCACTGCGAATACCTGAAAAACATGGGCGTGCAGTCCTCGATGAGCATCTCACTGCTGGAGGACGGTGAACTCTGGGGGCTGATCACCTGCAGCCACCCTGCCCCGTTGCTGGTGCCCCGCGAATACCGCGACGCCTGCGCCCTGATCGGCCAGCTGCTGTCGGTGAAGATCTGCGCCATCGTCGCCACCCAGATCCAGCATGATCGCGAAGACAAGGTCACGATGCTCGGGCAACTGGCCGAGGCCATGGCCAGCGCCGACCGGGAAATCCTCGCCGGGCTGGCGACACGCGCCGAACTGCTGCAATCCTTGACCCAGGCCACCGGGGTCGCCGTGCTGATCGAAGATGACCTGCAGCTGTTCGGCAGTTGCCCGACGCCCGCTCAGGTGCGCGCCTTGCACCGGTGGATCCGCGATGTCGGCCTGAACAGCCAAAAGCTCAAGGAACGCACCCAGGGGCTGCAAGGCCTGGGCCTGTTCCATAGCGCCGCGCTGCAACAGGAACACCCTCCGGCCGCGGCTTACCGTGACGTGGCCAGCGGCGTGATCGCCTTCGTGCTGCCCAAGCCTGTGGACAACGCGGTGATCTGGTTCCGCCCGCAGCTCACGTCCAACATGCAATGGAGTGGCAATCCAGCCGACCATTTGCGGATTGGGTCGACCGGCGCGTCGAGCCACCGCCTGCATCCACGGCAATCGTTCGACGTGTGGGAAGAACAGGTCGTCGGCATCGCCCAGCCGTGGTCGCGAGGCGATCTGTATGCCGCCGAGGATATTCGCCGTTCGGCGCTCGAGCACGACCTGGAACGCCAGGTGCAGCGCGAGCAGGAGGCCGTGCGCATGCGCGATGAACTGGTGGCGGTGGTCTCCCATGATCTGCGCAACCCGATGTCGATCATCATCATGCAGTGCGGGATGATGCAACGCTGGGCGGTCAGCGACAGCATTCTTGAAAACCGCCACATTCGCCGCGCGCTGGCCACTATCGAAAATGCCACGACGCGCATGAACAGCCTGCTCGAAGACCTGCTCGACACCGCTCGGATCGAAGCCGGCCGCTACCAGCTGTCCTGTCAGCCGCTGAGCGTCACCCGCCTGCTGGAGGAAACCTGCGCCTTGCTGGTGACCCTGACCACTGCCAAGCAGATCGAACTCAATTGCACCGCAGCCGACGGCCTGGTGATCAATGCTGACCCGGAACGGATTTTCCAGGTGCTGTCCAACCTGGTCGGCAATGCGATCAAATTCACGCCGCAGGGCGGCACCATCGACATCGATGTGATCGTCGATGGCGCAGACGTGCTGTTCAAGGTGGCCGACAACGGCGTCGGCATCCCGGCGCAGAACCTGCCGTATATATTCCAGCGCTACTGGTCGGTCAAGGAAGGCAACCCGCGTGGCAACGGCCTGGGGCTGTACATCTCGCAAGGCATCATCGCGGCCCACGGTGGGCGCCTGTGGGCCCATAGCGAACCCGGTTGCGGCAGCATCTTTACCTTCAGTTTGCCCGCTCACTCGGGGCCGGCGATCGGTAGCGAGCTGGCGGTGCTCAAGCAGAGCGGCACCACTGCGCGCCTGGCCCAGTCGATTTCGGGCAAGCTCGAGCGCCAGCAACTGGAGGATCGCGCCACCCGCGCGGGGTTGCTCAACGAGCTCAATCATCGAGTCAAAAACACCTTGGCGACGGTGCAGGCGATAGCGTCCCTGACGGCCAGCAACTCCGATTCCCTGGCGACGTTTCGCCAGAGTTTCGATGCCCGTCTCCTGGCCCTCAGCCAGGCCCACGATGCCCTTGCGCGGGCAGAGTGGCTGTCCAGCGAGCTGGAGGATCTGATTGCGCAACTGCAGCGACCCGAAGGCGGCACCGGCCGGATCCTGTTGCTGGGCGACCCGGTCACGCTGGAACCCAGAACCTCGCTGGCGCTGTCGATGGTGTTCCACGAATTGATGGCCAACGCCGTGCAGCATGGGGCGCTTTCATCGCTGCACTCATCACCGGGTGGACACATCACCCTCACTGCCACCATGAACACCACCACGAGCCCCCGCACATTGAACATTCACTGGCTTGAAGCCGATGGCCCTCCCATCGCCGCGACTACCTTCGAAGGTTTCGGCTTTCGACTGATCCGCCGCAGTATCGAGCGCGAGCTCGACGGCACGGCCCAGGTGCTGTTCGCCGCTACAGGGCTGAGCTGGAGCATGACCCTGCCCTGGCACGAAAAAGCGGACGGAGATTCATGAGCTTGTCGGTCACTGAGCACGTACTGCGCCCCAAGGTGTTTATCGTCGAGGACGAGACCATGCTGGCGATGCTGATCGAGATGATGCTCGAAGAGCTCGGCTACGCCACCGCCAGCCATGTCAGCACGCTGGATGAAGGGGTCGAATACGCCCGCGCCGGGGATTATGATCTGGCGATTCTGGACGTCAATATCATCGGCGGCACGTCGTTCCCGATCGCCGCCGAGATTGCCCATCGAGGCATCCCGTTCATCTTCTGTACCGGCTATGGCCGGCTGGGCATTCCTGAGACATGGGCGGATCGGGACTGTGTGGCCAAGCCGTTCAGCATCGGGCAACTGAGCGATGCGTTGCAAGAACTGCTGCCGCCCCGCAACAGCCGGGGCTGAGCCTTGTGCAAACAGCATGGCTGCGTTCTAAATAAGTTGGTTGTGGCGGGCCTCGAGTCTTTCTACTCTTGGCCCGACATCTTGCCCAGGACCGACGCCATGCCCATCCCCCACGAACTGGCCGATAAAGGCGCGGTAGAGCTTAAAGCGCTGATGGATACGCGCCAGGTATCGCCGGTCGAAGTGCTAGAGGCGTGCATCGCCCGCATCGAAGCGTACAACCCGAAGATCAACGCCTTCTGCGCCACGTCGTTCGACCGCGCCCGTGACGAAGCCCGTGCGGTTGAAAAAGCCATCGGCCGAAACGAACAGCGCGGGTTGCTCAGCGGGTTGCCGATCGGCATCAAGGATCTGGAAGAGACCGCCGGCCTGCTCACCACCTATGGCTCGCCCTTGTTCCGCGCCAACGTGCCGGCCCAGGACAACCAGCTGGTGCGTCGATTGCGCGCTGCCGGGGCGATCGTGGTCGGCAAGACCAACGTGCCGGAGATGGGCGCTGGCGCCAATACCCGCAACCCGGTGTGGGGCGCGACGGGCAACCCGTTCAACCCGCGCCTCAATGCAGGCGGCTCATCGGGGGGCGCGGCGGCGGCGCTGGCGGCCAATATGGTGCCGCTGTGCAGCGGCTCCGACACCGGCGGTTCGTTGCGTATTCCGGCAGCCAAATGTGGCATCGTCGGCCTGCGCACATCGCCCGGCCTGGTGCCCAGCGAGCGCAAGCTGCTGGGCTGGACGCCGATTTCGGTGGTCGGGCCCATGGGCCGCGATGTCGCCGACACCTGGCTGCAACTGGCGGCCACGGCCGGTCTGGCGCCAAACGATCCGCTGAGTTACGACTTCAGCATGCCGGCGTCGATGGATGGCTTGGCTGGCGTGGATCTCTCGCGACTGCGCGTCGGCTACACCGAGGACTTCGGTGTGTGCGACGTTGACGATGATATCCGCCGGGTGTTCCGCAACAAGATCGCAAGCCTCAAGGGCCTGTTCGCCTCGTGCGAAGCGATCGAAGTGGACATGCAGCACGCCCATCGCTGCTTCGATGTGGTCCGCGCCGAAGCCTTTGTCGGCAGCCTGCAAGCCGCCTACGAGAAAGACCCGGACGCCCTCGGCCCCAACCCGCGCGCCAACTACGAGATGGGCGCGCGCCTGTCGCTCAAGGATTGCGTGTGGGCCAATGCCGAACAGACCCGCATCTTTCGCCGCTTCCAGACGCTGTTCAACCGGTACGACCTGATCCTCTCGCCCACCACGCCCGTGTCGGCGTTCCCGTGGGAGGAGCCCTATTTGAAAAGCATCAACGGCATCGAGCTGGAGAACTACTACCGCTGGTTGGCGCTGACCTATGTGGTCACTCTCGCGACCAACCCGGCGTTGTCGATGCCCATGGGGGTAGACCACCTGGCCATGCCCTTCGGCATGCAGGTCATCGGCAGATTTCGCGGCGACCTGGAATTGCTCCTGGCCGCTCGGGCGCTGGAGGCCCACTGCGAAGCCACCACCGACCTGTGCCGACCGCGTCCGGACATGGCCGCGCTGGCGCGTAGCGAGGTGGACCTGTGGACGCCGGTGACCCATCCGCCCCTGCCCGCCGCAGACCATGCCACGTCCGCCGACGGACGCCCGGCCGTCTGAACAGGCCCTATCAAGGCGCACCACTGCGCCGCCGCTGGAGACACCGCTGTGATCACATCCGTGTACGGCAAAAGCCTTGCTGACTGGACATCTCTGTTCCCGTTGCTGACGCCGATTCTGGCGGGTGAAGCAGTCAGCTGGTTCAACCCGCAGATCGCACCATTGGGCGAAGCGCTGAACGATATCGCGCTCAGTGCCGATGATGTCCGCCAGGCCAGCGCACGCCTGCAACGCTTCGCACCGTTCCTGGCCCAGGCGTTCCCGGAAGTGGCCGCCAGCGACGGCATCATCGAATCCGAGTTGGTCAGCGTACCGGCCTTCGCCGAGGCGCTGCGCGCGCGTTACGACATCGCTGCACCGGTGCGCCTGCTGTTGAAAAAAGACAGCCACCTGCCGATCTCCGGCTCGGTCAAGGCCCGCGGCGGCATCTATGAAGTGCTGTACCACGCTGAACAGTTGGCGATCCGCCATGGCCTGCTGAGCGAGCACGACGATTATCGCCGCCTCGCCGAGGCGCCGTGCCAGGCGCTGCTGCGCGCTCACAAGATCGCCGTCGGCAGCACCGGCAACCTGGGCCTGTCGATCGGTATCGCCGGCGCGCGACTGGGCTTCGCCACCACCGTGCACATGTCGGCCGATGCGCGGCAGTGGAAGAAGGACAAGCTGCGCGCCGCTGGCGTAACGGTGATCGAATACACTGGCGATTACGGCCAGGCAGTGGAGCAAGGTCGCGAGCAGGCCCAGGCCGATCCGCGCTGTCACTTTATCGATGACGAAAACTCGACAACGCTGTTCCTGGGATATGCGGTGGCCGGGGAACGGCTGAAGGCGCAATTCGCCGAACAGAACATCGTGGTCGATGCCGAGCATCCGTTGTTCGTGTACCTGCCGTGCGGTGTGGGCGGCGGCCCTGGCGGCATCGCCTTCGGCCTGAAACTGGCGTTCGGCGACCATGTGCATTGCCTGTTCGCCGAGCCGACGGCCTCGCCGTGCATGCTGATGGGCGTCTACACCGGCCTGCACGACGGCCTCTCGGTGCAGGACTTCGGCATCAGCAACCGGACCGCCGCCGATGGCCTGGCGGTCGGGCGCCCGTCCGGTTTCGTCGGGCGCTCGATGCAACGCATGCTCGATGGGTTTTATACAGTGACCGACGCAGAACTGTTCGCGCTGCTGCAATTGCTGGATCGCACCGAGCATCTGCGTCTGGAGCCCTCCGCGCTGGCCGGCGCGCCTGGCTTTGCCCGAGTGCTGCGCGAGCAACAAGGCTATGCCCACCGGTTGGGCTTGCATGACGGCATTGCGCAAGGCGCCACTCATCTGATCTGGGCGACGGGGGGCGGCATGGTGCCGGAGGCGGAGATGGCGGGATATTTGAATCACCCGGACCACCCGTAGTGGGGGCTTGCCCCGATTGCGGTATGTCAGTCACAGCCAGGTTGCTGGCACTATTTTCGGGAGCAAGCTCCCTCGCTACCGGCGCGGATACGCGGCCGATCAAGCACCCTCCAGATACTCCCGATAAAACGCTAACGTCGCCAGATTCTTGTCCTTGGCTTCGAACATGATGTCGAACCGAGGCAAAAACTGCAGTGCGTACTCATTGGTCCAGCGGTTCCACATGCGATCGCTGTGAGCGTAGAGGTCGCGTTTGTTCACGGACTGGAGCAGCGTCGGCATCTCGAGCTTTTGCTCGGCTGAAAATCCCAGTGCCTGCAAGTGCTCTGGCGGCTGCGAGTAGTGCATGGTCGGGCGCACGCCGCGCCAACTGTCGATGATGCGCTCGACCCGCGGATCATCCGGGGCGATGTAGTCGTTCTCGTTGATCCAGCAATGGTGGATGTCGAGCACCACAGGCGCCAGGTCGGCCAGTTGCAGGCAGTCATCGACGCCGTAAGTCTTTTCTTCGTTCTCGAAGGTGATGCAGTTGCGCGCCACCTCGGACAGCTGCGACCAGATAGCCCGTATGCCTTGCGCGCCGAGACGGCCGGCAATGTGCACGTTGCACTTGAGGTCCTGAAAACGCACGCCGTAGCCCATCATGCGGATCATGTCGGCGTGGTATTCGAATTCGGCAATGCTGTTTTCGACCACCTCGGGCCGGTCTGAACCCAGCACGCAATATTGCCCGGGGTGGAACGACAGGCGGATCTGCGCCTGGCGGGCCAGCGCGCCGATGGCGGCGAAGCCTTCGCCGAGCCAGGCTTGAATAGTGGGCTGCCGATAAAACTCGCGGACTTTGACGTGGCTGTAGAACGGCAGCAGGTCACTGCTCAGGCGCACCATGCGCAGCGGCGCGGGCAGCTCGGCGGCGTAGGCCAGCAAGCGCAGCTGCGCCGCGAGGTTGTGGGTCACGACCTCGACCAGCTTGTCCTGGGCCAGCTGCGGCGCCACGCTGTCCATCCAGCGCAAGGTGGTGGTGCGCGGGTTGAACGGTGTTTCCACGAGTTTCAATTCGCTGGCCGACAGGCTCCGCTCAGGGTGGCGGTACATGCAGGCGAAGCCGATACGGGGGTGAGTCATCAAAGGTCCTGTAGCGCGCAGAGATCAAGTTCAGGTTCAGACAACCTGCGCGCCCAGAGTACTCATTCACGCTCGACAACCAAAGTGTCATGTCGCGCTTGCGACCTTGGGCCCATCAGCCGCCGGGGCAATTTCCACGCGCTCGAAACGTCCTGCGAGCACAACGTAGGCAAAGATACCGATCAGGCCATGGGCGGCGACGAACCAGAGTGCCGAGTTGAACGAACCAGTCGCGGCCACGAAGAAGCCGATCACCACCGGCGTGACGATCCCGGCGATATTGCCGATGCCATTGAACACCCCGCCGCTCAAGCCGACCATGCCCTTGGGCGCGGTGTCGGACAGCACCGCCCAGCCCACCGCGGCCAGGCCCTTGCCGAAGAACGCCAGGGCCATCAAGGCGATCACCATCCAGTTGGCATCGACGTAGTTGGCCGACACCAGGCTGCTCGCCAGCGCCATGCCGAACACGAATGGCGTCTTGCGGGCCCGTGATGGATGCATGCCTCGGCGAATCAGGTAGTCGGACACCACGCCGCCGAGCACGCCACCGGAAAACCCGCAAATCGCCGGCAACGCCGCCACCCAGCCGGCTTCCATGATGGTCATGCCGCGGCCCTTGATCAGGTAGATGGGGAACCAGGTGATGAAAAAATACGTCAACGCGGTGATGCAGTACTGCCCCAGATAAATCGCCCAAAGGGTGCGATTGTTGAACAGCTGCATGACTTCAGCGGCCTTGAGTTTGGGCTTGATCGCCTTGCGATTGGCCTCCAGGTCCACCAGCGCGCCGCCTTCACGCATGTAGGCCAGTTCCGACTCGCGCAGGTGCGGATCGCTCAGCGGTTCGCGGTACAGCACGAACCAGAACACCGTGGCCACCAGGCCCAGCACGCCCATCCACAAGAACACGTGTTCCCAGCCCAAGGTGTGGGTCAGCCAGACCATCAGCGGGGCGAACACCACCACCGCCATGTACTGCGCCGAGTTGAACAACGCCGACGCGGTACCGCGCTCGCTGGTCGGAAACCAGCAGGAGACGATACGGTTGTTGGCCGGGAAGGCTGGCGACTCTACCAGCCCGAGCATGAAGCGCATGCCGAACAGGGTGATGGCCGCCGTGGAGCCGACCAAGCCGATCCAGCCCACGGTGCCTTGCAGCATCGTGAACACTGACCATAGTGCCAGGCTGCAGCCATACACCCGCCGGGCGCCGAACTTGTCCAGCAGCCAGCCACCGGGGATCTGCCCCAGCGCATAGGCCCAGGCAAAGGCGGAAAAGATCATCCCGAGCATGATCGGGTCAAGGCCCAGGTCCTTGACCACGCCGGTGCCGGCGATCGACATGGTGGCGCGGTCGGCGTAGTTGAGGACGGTGACGACAAAGATCAGCGAGAGGATGACGAAGCGGCGGCGGCCCACCTTGGCCTCGGCGATCGGCACCGCCAGGGAAGCGGTCTTGGCATTCATAGGGCTCTCCGGCCCCCTGCATGGAGGGCTGTGTTGTTATGACCGCAGACACGCGAAGCCTGCGGATTGAAGCCAGAGTAGGAAAAGTGATGATGCGCGTCTAACATAGAGACTGAATCGATCAATACAAGAATTGAATCATGGAGCTTCATCAACTGCGCTGTTTCGTGATGGTCGCCGATGAGTTGCATTTCGGTCGGGCCGCGCGCCGTCTGTTCATGACCCAACCGCCGCTCAGTCGACAGATCCAGCTGCTTGAGCGTTCACTGGGCGTGACCTTGCTCGAGCGCAGCAATCGCCGGGTCAAGCTGACCATTGCCGGGCAGCACTTTTTGCGCGATGCCCGCCACGTACTGGCCTATACCGAACAGGCCGCCGACAGCGCGCGGCGCCTGGAACGTGGTGAGGTCGGCCAGTTGCTGCTGGGCTTCACTGCCGTCAGCAGCTACCGAATGATCCCGGGCTTGCTGGAGTACGCCGATAACGAGTTGCCGGATGTACGGGTGGACTTGCGCGAGATGGTCTCCGGCGCGCAGATCCAGGCGCTGGAGGCGAACATGCTGGATATCGGCTTTGTGCGCTGGTCCGCCTCAGCGGCGGGCTTCAACTATCAGCTCATCAGCCAGGAGCCGTTGCTGGTGGTCATGGCCAACGAGCATCCTTTGGCGGCGCAGGCCAGGATTGCGATTGCCGACCTCGATCAACAGCCTTTCGTGATGTATTCGCCCGACGAAGGCCGTTATTTCCATGACTGCATCGCCGGCCTGTTCGCCATGGCCGGGGTCAGCCCGCGCTACCGTTATTACCTGGGCCAGACGCACTCGATCCTGGGGCTGGTGCGCGCTGGCCTGGGGGTCGCCATCGTCCCCGCCGCAGCCCGTCATTTGTACCCCGGTCAGCTGCAATTTCGCCGCCTGCACGATGCCGATCCAGTGGCTCAGATCTACATGGCCTCACGCCTTGGCAACGACAATCCGGCGGTGGCGCCCTTTATCCGGATGGCCGGGGCGTATTTCGCTCGCGCCCAATGCAATACCGACGAGCCGCACTTCCCGGGCCTGGCGTGATCAGAAAAGTATCAGCCCGCAGTCAACGCGATACTAGTCACGTGCGGCAATGGCCACGTATGGTTGGCGCAGCGCCGGACGGCATCCCGATCCACACCGAACCGCGATAGAAAAGGTGCCCTTCAGCCGCTGCTGAGCAAACGCACCTCGAACCCAGGAGAACAAGAAATGGCATTGCCCCATGTAGTCGTCTTCGGCGAAGCCTTGACCGATATCGTTCAAGGCAGCCCCGGGCATTGGCAGGGATACCCCGGCGGTGCGCCGTGGAACGTCGCCCGGGGCCTGAGCCAGTTGGGCGTGAGCAGCGCCTTTGCCGGTGCGATCAGTAGCGATTCACTGGGTGATGAAATCGCCCGTTTGTCCCGCGTGGCGGGGTTGGATATGGACTTCATCCAGCGCGTCGATAGCGATCCGCTGGTGGCCATCGTCGCCTCCAGCCAACCTCCCCGGTACTTTTTCGCCGGTGAATCCGACCTGCATTTCGACGGCGACAAGCTGCCGCAAGGCTGGCTCGATGCCGCGCAACTCTGCCACTTCAGTTGCATCAGCCTGGCGCGTCAGCCGCTTGGCGACAAGCTGGTGGCCATCGCCCAGCAGGTGCACGAGGCTGGCAAGCAGATCAGCTACGACCCCAACTGGCGCAACCTGATGGACAGCGCCTACCGCGAGCAGACCTTCCCGACCATGGTCGCCTTGGCCACCATCATCAAACTCTCGGACGAGGACTTGCGCCAGATTTATCCCGGCCTCACCGAGCACCAGGCGCTGGCGGAACTGCGGGCGCTGAACCCCCAGGCGCAGATCCTCTTCACCCGCGGCGAAAAGGGCATGGTGCTGCATACGCTTGAAGGCGAGTACGAACAGGCAGCCATCAAGGTCGAGGTGGTCGATACCGTGGGCGCCGGAGATGCCAGCATGGCCGGCTGGCTAGCCTCGGGGTTGCTGGGGATCAGTGATTATCAAGAGCGCCTGCGTTTTTCGGCCGCCTGCGCGTCGGTTTCGTGCAGCCATGCCGGGGCGCATGCGCCGACTACGGCTGAGGTGAGGGCGTTGCTGGGCTGAATTGCCAGGTGAGGTTTGCGTTGCTGCTGCCGGCCTCTTCGCCACCGAACGCGCAACCTTGCTCTCACGGGTGTATGGCGTGGGAGATTCTAGGGTGCTGGGCAAGCAGGACCGGCCCCTTCGCGAGCAAGCTTTGCTCCTGCGGGTGTATGGCGCTGATGCGGCATGCACTTGTGGGAGCAAGGGTGCGCGTTCGGCGGCGAAGGGGCCGGCAAGGCTTGCCCCACTCCCCCAATCCAACAAAACCCAGGCAAATTGAAACCGGTTTCAATTTGCCGCACAAATGGTTACATTTGCGCCCGACCGATTTCGCGGCTGATTGCCGCAGCCTTGGTTTCAAGTCCTTGCGCACGGCCCTCTAATAATATCCCCCATAAAAACATGCCAACGTCGCCGCATCGCCTGAACCGCTGATGAGGATCCACCATGTCCGATCGAGAAGACAACCCGCGCCGGGAATTCCTGCGCAAGACCCTGACACTGATTCCCGTGGTTACCGTCGCCAGCGCCGGGCTGGGCATGAGCGCCCAATCGCTGCTCGCCGCCCCCGCAGCGCCCGAACACAAAGTGCCGCCTGCTCCCCCCAAAGACGACTACCAACCGAGTTTCTTTACTGCCGAGGAGTGGGACTTCATCCAGGCCGCCGTGTCGCGCATCATCCCCGCCGATGAGCTGGGCCCTGGCGCCCTGGAAGCCGGCGTGCCGGAATTTATCGATCGCCAGATGAACACCCCGTTCGCCACGGGCGCGCTGTGGTACATGCAAGGCCCGTTCGTCACCGATGCACCGGCCGAGATGGGCTATCAACTGCAATTGGTGCCACAACAGATCTATCGCCTCGGCATCAAAGCCGCGGAGGCCGCTTGCAAAGCGCTGCACGGCAAAACGTTTTCCGCGCAAGACAGCGCTACCCGCGACCAGTTTCTCAGCAAGATCGAGTCCGGCGAGCTGCATTTCGACGAAGTGCCCGCGAAGGCATTCTTCAGCCTGCTGGTGCAAAACAGCCGCGAAGGCTTCTTCAGTGACCCAGTGCACGGCGGCAACAAAGGCATGGTCGGCTGGACTCAGATCGGCTTCCCTGGCGCACGCGCTGATTTCATGGATTGGGTGGAGCGCAACGAAGCGTATCCCTTCCCGGCCGTTTCCATTCGCGGCGAGAGGGCATGACCGTGGCGACCGTATTGAAGAAAGTAGACGCAGTGATCGTCGGGTTCGGCTGGACCGGCGCCATCATGGCCAAGGAACTGACCGAGGCCGGCCTCAACGTGGTGGCGCTGGAGCGCGGCCCGATGCAGGACACCTACCCCGATGGCAACTACCCGCAAGTCATCGACGAGCTGACCTACAGCGTGCGCAAGAAGCTCTTCGTTGACGTGTCCAAAGAGACCGTCACCGTGCGCCACACCGTCAACGACGTCGCCCTGCCCAATCGCCAGCTCGGCGCCTTCTTGCCCGGCAAGGGCGTCGGCGGCGCGGGCCTGCACTGGTCCGGCGTGCACTTTCGGGTCGACCCGATCGAACTGCGCATGCGCAGCCACTACGAAGAACGCTACGGCAAGAAATTCATCCCTGAAGGCATGACCATCCAGGACTTCGGCGTCAGCTACGAAGAACTCGAGCCGTTCTTCGACTACGCCGAAAAAGTCTTCGGCACCTCGGGCCAGGCCTGGACCGTCAAAGGCCAACTGGTAGGCGATGGCAAGGGCGGCAACCCTTATGCGCCGGATCGCTCCAACCCCTTCCCACTGGTCTCGCAGAAAAACACCTACTCGGCGCAGCTGTTCCAGAAAGCCGCCCACGACATCGGTCTCAAACCCTACAACCTGCCGTCGGCGAACACCTCAGGGCCGTACACCAACCCGTATGGCGCGCAGATGGGCCCGTGCAACTTCTGCGGATTTTGCAGTGGCTACGTCTGCTACATGTACTCCAAGGCGTCGCCCAACGTGAACATCCTCCCAGCGCTGCGCCCGCTGCCCAATTTCGAGCTGCGCACCAACGCCCACGTGTTGCGCGTCAACCTCGACAGCACCAGGAGTAAGGCCACCGGTGTCATCTACGTCGACGCCCAGGGGCGGGAGATCGAACAGCCCGCCGACCTGGTGATCCTCGGCGCGTTCCAGTTCAACAACGTGCGCCTGATGCTGTTGTCCGGCATTGGCAAGCCCTACGATCCGATCACCAATGAAGGCGTGGTGGGGCGTAACTTCGCCTACCAGAACATGGGCACCGTGAAGGCGTTCTTCGACAAGGACACCCACACCAACAACTTCATCGGCGCGGGCGGCAATGGCGTGGCCATCGACGACTACAACGCCGACAACTTCGACCACGGCCCCCATGGCTTCGTCGGTGGCTCGCCGATGTGGGTCAACCAGGCTGGCAGCCGGCCGATCGCCGGCACCTCCAACCCGCCGGGCACGCCGGCCTGGGGCAGCGCCTGGAAAAAAACCACCGCCGAGTACTACACCCATCAGGTGTCGATGGACGCCCACGGGGCGCACCAGTCGTACCGCGCCAACTATCTCGACCTGGACCCGACCTACCGCGACGCGTACGGCCAGCCGCTGCTGCGCATGACCTTCGACTGGCAGGAAAACGACATCAAGATGAACCAGTTCATGGTCGACAAACTCAGCAAGGTCGCCCAGGCCATGAACCCCAAGTCCATCGCCCTGCTGGGCAAAAAGGTCAAGGAGCACTTCAACACCGCGGCCTACCAGACCACCCACCTCAACGGTGGCGCGATCATGGGCACCGATCCGAAGACCAGTGCACTCAACCGCTACCTGCAATGCTGGGACGTGCACAACGTGTTCGTCCCGGGGGCCTCCGCGTTCCCCCAGGGCCTGGGCTACAACCCCACCGGGCTGGTCGCCGCCCTCACCTACTGGTCGGCGCGAGCGATCCGCGAGCAGTACCTGAAAAATCCCGGCCCGCTGGTGCAGGCATAAAGAGCGATGACCATGAAAAAACCGTTTATCGCCTCCCTGCTGTTCAGCGCCAGCCTGCCCCTCATGGCGGCCGAGAGCAGCGACCCGCTCGTCAAGCAAGGTGAGTACCTGGCGCGCGCCGGCGACTGCGTGGCCTGCCACACCGCCAAGGGCGGCAAGCCATTCGCCGGCGGCCTGGGCATGGAAACCCCGATCGGTACCGTGTATTCCACCAACATCACCCCGGATGCCACGGGGATCGGCAGCTACAGCTTTGACGACTTCGACAAAGCCGTGCGCCATGGCATCGGCAAGAGCGGCAGCACCCTTTACCCGGCCATGCCGTTCCCTTCGTACGCCAGTGTCAGCGATGACGACATGAAGGCGCTGTACGCCTACTTCATGCACGGCGTCGAACCGGTGGCGCAAGCGAACAAGGACACCGACATTCCGTGGCCCTTGAGCATGCGCTGGCCACTGGCGATCTGGCGCGGCATGTTCGCGCCCAAAGTGCAGCCAATACCGGCACCTGCCGGCAGCGATGCCGTGGTCAGTCGCGGCGCCTATCTGGTCGAAGGCCTCGGCCACTGTGGCGCTTGCCATACGCCGCGGGCGATCACCCTGCAGGAAAAAGCCCTCAACCCGGCCGATGGCAGCCAGTTTCTGGCCGGCAGCGCGCCGCTTGAAGGCTGGATCGCCAAAAGCCTGCGCGGTGATCACAAGGACGGACTGGGCAGCTGGAGCGAAGATGAGCTGGTGCAGTTCCTCAAGACCGGCCGCAGTGATCGCACCGCGGTGTTCGGCGGCATGAGCGACGTGGTCGAGCACAGCATGCAGTACATGAGCGAGGCCGACCTGACCGCCATCGCCCGCTACCTCAAGACCTTGCCGGCCAGCGATCCGAACGACAAGCCGCATGTCTACGATCCGAAGGCCGGCGACGCCTTGTGGAAGGGCGACGACAGCCAGCGCGGTGCCTCGGTGTACATCGACAACTGCGCGGCCTGCCACCGTACCGACGGCCGTGGCTACACCCGAGTGTTCCCGGCATTGGCTGGCAACCCGGTACTGCAGGGCAACGACCCGACGTCGTTGATCCATGTGGTGCTGGCCGGCGGTACGTTACCGGCGACGCAAACGGCGCCATCGACCTTCACCATGCCGGCGTTCGCCTGGCGCTTGAGTGATCAGGAAGTCGCTGATGTGGTGAGTTTCATTCGCGGCAGTTGGGGCAACCAAGGCGCGCCCGTCAGCGCGGCGGACGTGGCCAAACTGCGCAGCGGCGACATGAAGCACACCTCTGGCGATGATCTGGGGCAAGTCACCCAGCATTGACTGGCAGGGCGAGGCACCGCTGCACGGTGCCCCGCCTGTTCACTCAGAACACCGAGAAGGGATATTGCGTGATAACGCGTATCTGACCCAGATCGGTCAAGGCATCGGCAGTCGATGCCCGCGCCACGGCATTTCACCTGTCCAGCCAGCCCCCCCAAAGCGGCCCCAAAGACTGCAACTTCTGTCGGGCAATAGGGGGACATCATTACTGCATCAGTACCTCAGCGAAATCGCGTTGCAGCGAAGGGCGCAATATCAATCGGTGGCGTCCTGCCGGCGAACAGACTCGCGACTATCTGACCCGTCATCGGTGCCGAGGCCAGGCCGACATGGCCATGACCAAATGCGTGCACCACGTCCGGGGTCATGCTGGCCTGCGCGATGATCGGCAAGCCATCGGGGGTTGACGGTCGATTGCCCTGCCAGCGCGAAATACGCAGGCGCCCCGGTTCATCGCCCAAACCGGGATAGGTCTTGAGCAGTTGGTGCAGCAAGATGTCCGCTCGCGCCCAGTCCGGCGGCGAATCGACACTGGCCAGTTCGACCTGACCGGAAGCCCGCAGCCCGCCGCGGGTCAAGGTGTTGGCCATCTTGCCGTCGGAGGGCATCACTGGAATTCGCGGGCCGACCGCCGGGTCTGCGATTTCGACGTGGTAACCGCGCTCGCTCTCGAGCACCACCCTGTCCCCCACGCCGCTGGCGAGCACCTTGGAGTGGATACCCGCGGCGATCACCGCACCGTCGCACGGGACCATCCCCTGATCGGTGATCAGCCCAAGCAACTGGCCATCAACGACATTGAAGCCCTCGGCACGCGCCTTGAGCAAGGCTCCGCCCTGAGCGACGACACTGCGCACCAGCCCCTGCACGTAGGCACCTGGGTCCAGGCAATGGCCACCACTTTGCAGGCGCACCGCAAAGGTGTAGCGCCGGCTCAGACTCGGCTCGAAGGCGTGAACCTGCTCCCCTTCCAGCTCGGTCCAGGCGATGCCGTTTTCACGCCGCAGCTGCCAGGCGAAGGCTTCGCTCTCGAACGCCGCGCGGTCCGGATAGACATACAGCAAGCCGTCCTGGCGAATCAGTTCGGCCACGCCACAGGCGGCCGCCAGTGCCAGATGGCGAGTGGGTGCATCGCCCAGCAAACTGGAGAGCACGCGGGCCGTGCGGGCAGCCTTGGCGGGTGTGGCGCCCGCCTGGATAAAACGCATCAACCAGGGCGCCAGGCGCAGCAAATGGCGCCAGCGAATGGTGAACGGCCCCGTGGGGTCGAGCAGATAGCCCGGCACCTTCTTCCACAACCCGGGCATCGACATCGGGATGATCGAGGCCGGGCTGAGGAACGCCCCATTGCCATAACTGGCGGCCTGTTCGCCACCGGGCTCGCCGGGTTCGAGGATGGTCACACGATAGCCGTCCTTGATCAGCGCCAAGGCACAGCAGGCACCGACGATCCCGCCACCGATGACGACGATATGGCGGGCCGCCGGGCAGTCTTTCACATCCGCTGGCGTACTCATCGTTCGGCCAGTACCCGGGCGTTGCCGCGCAATGACGCTTCGCTCACCGAGATCCCCAGGCCTGGCCCGGTCGGCACGATCACCGCACCGTCACGATTGGGAATGCGCTCCTCCAGCACGTCCTCGGTCAACACGTGATGGGGCATATAGAACTCGCAGCCCAACGACATGCCCGGCGTCGCGGCGATGAACTGGGTGCCCGCAGCCAGCGCCACACCCCCTTCCCACAGGGTGCCGCCATAGCCCGGTATATGGGCCGTGTCGGCAATCGCCATCAGCCCTTGGGCCTTGAGCACACCGCCGGCCTTCATCAGCTTGACCGAGATGGCATCCGCGGCACCGAGGCGGATGATCTCCATCAGGTCGCGGGCATCGAAGCAGCTCTCGTCAGCGAGGATCGGTGTGTCGAGAGCATCGGCGAACGAGGCCATGGCCGCGAGGCAATTGCGCGGCACCGGCTGCTCGATGAAGGTCGGGCAAAAACGCTCGACATCGCGCAAGACCTTGATCGCGCCGAACGGCTCCAGTGCCTGGTTGTAGTCGAGGCGCAGGTCGATGGCGTCACCGAACTCGCTGCGCATCGCCTCCAGGTGAGCCATGTCTTCGGCGTGGGGCTTGACCCCGGTCTTGACCTTGAAGATCCGGTTGCCGGCCGGGACCATCTCGCGCATCCGCTGCAGATCGGCGGCGAAATCCGGGTCGGCTATGGAAAACGACAACGGGATGCGATCCCGCACCCGCCCTCCGAGCAGATCGGCCACCGACAGCCCGGAGGATTTACCGAGGATGTCGAACATCGCCGTCTCGATCGCCAGCTTCGCCTCGCCATGGCCCATCAGCGCGACATCCATTGCCAGGGTGGTGGCGCGGATCGCCCGGATCGGCGCGCCAAGCACCAGCCCGCGCAGGTACAGATCGATCGCCGCGAAAGCGCCTTCGGCGGTGCCGGTGAACACCTCCCATGGCGCCGCCTCGCCCCAGCCGACGATGCCCGAGGTGGAGGTCAGCTCCACCAACACGCGCTTGACGCTGCCCTTGACGTTACCCACGCCTTGCAGGCGGGCCATCTTGATCGGGCTTTCGATCAGAAACACGCGCAGCCTGTCGATCGTTTCAGTTTCCATGCTCATGACTCCAACGCCCGCAGCGCTCGAGGCGCACGGCTGATCACTATTGAAGAGGCCCGTTCAACGGGCGTCGGCGGCTTTCTTCTCGCGGTAACGCACGATCAAGGTCAGCGGAAACAGAATCACAAAGTAGGCCAGTGCCACGGCGGTGTAGGTTTCCAGTGGCCGAAAGCTGTCGTGGGCAACCATCTGGCCTTGATAGACCAGATCGGGCACTGCCAGCACCGAAACCAGCGAAGTGTTCTTGAACTGCATGATCGACTGGTTCATCAGCGCCGGTACCATGCGCCGCAGTGCCTGGGGCAGGATGATCCACACCATGTTCTGCGCCGGGTTGAGGCCCAGCGCGGTGCCCGCTTCACGCTGGCCGGGGTCGATGGAAACGATACCGCCGCGGATGATTTCGGCGTAGAACGCGCCGCCATAACAGGACAACGCCACTATCGACGCCGTGATCGGGGTCATCTCGATGCCGGCCAGAATCGGCAGCGCGTAGTAGAACCAGATCAGTTGCACCAGCACCGGTGTGCACCGAAACACCTCGGTAAACATCAGCGCGATGGTGCGCACCACCCGCCAGCGTGACAGCAAGCCCATGGCGGCGAGCATGCCGAGCGCCAGGCCGCCGATGACGATGGCCACCGTGAACGATACCGTCAGGCCAAGACCCTGCAGAAACAGCCAGCGGTATTCCCACAGGACAGAGAAATCCCACGTGTACATGTCGACACCTCAGATCAAGAACCCAGTGTGTGGATCAGTCGCCGAACGGCTCAGATCTCGAACCCGCTGGGGAAGTCTTTCTGGGTGACGCCGACCAGTTCCATGTTGCGCATGATCGTGGCCTTGATGAAACCGTTGTCCCGGTGCGCGGTGATCCAGTTGTCAACGAAGTCGCGCCAGCTGGTGTCTTCTTCACGGCGAAAACCGGCGTTGGAGGTGGTGAAGCTTACCGGCGTGGGCACGATCAGTTCGCCGATCGCGGGGTTCTTGGCGCGCAACGCCAAGGCCAGCACCATCACCAGGCACTGCGCATCCACCCGTCCTGACTGCAGCGCGGCGGTGGCATCGCTGGCGGTCTTGAGCCGTGACACGGTGGCGTTCGGCGCCAGGCGCGTGACAGCGGAGTCGTGGGAAGAGCCGGCGTCGACGCCGATGCGCATGTCGGCGTTGTTGAAGTCATCCCAGCTTTTGGCGGTAACGGACTTCCTGGCGATGAAGGTGAACGAGTTCTTGAACACCGGGCCGGAGAAGTCGATGACTTTTTGGCGTTCCGGGGTGGGATTGAGGCCGAAGAACACATCGGACTTCTGCGTTTGCAGATCCAGCACCGAGTTGCCCCAGGTGGTCTCCACGATCGACAGTCTGATGCCCAGATCATCCGCCAGCTGCTGGCAGATATCGATATAGAAACCGCGCCATGGACCGCCAGTCAGGCTCTTCTGGTAGTAGGGAGCACCATCGGGAATGGCGCCGATGCGCAGCACGCCCGAGGCCTTGATCCGCTCCAGCGAGCTGCCAGCGGCGGCGCTGGCCGCCATTGACGCAAGCCCGGTGGAGGTGCCGATCACGGTGGCGCCAAGCAGTTTGCTGAATGTTCTGCGTGTAATCATGTAACCGTCTTCCCCGTTAGCCGTTTGCAGGTGTTTATCTGGTTGTCCATCACACAACTTTTCTTGGCAGGCGAAAAAAGACACTGGCGCCTCTCGAAACGGGGCTTGAGCCATGAGCAAAGCTCTATGACGCTTATTGATGACATAAATATGAATGGAACTGAAGACTTGAAAACTGGGTTCGTCATGACTAAAAATCATGGGGCCGACTATCGAGGACCCCTTTCATGCGCCGATTTCTCCCCTCACTCGCTGCGCTGCAGGCCTTCGAGGCGGCCGCGCGGCATTTGAGCTTCACCCGGGCGGCCGAGGACCTGTTCGTCACCCAGAGCGGCATCAGCCGCCAGATTACCAACCTGGAGGTGTTCCTCGGCCTGCGGCTGTTCGAACGCGCGGGTTCGCGGCTGGTGATCACCGATGCCGGCAGCAAGTACTTGAGCGATGTGGTGCACACCCTCAACAAGCTCGAAGAAGCCTCCATCGACCTGGTGCGTGGTCGCAAAACGGACGCCTCGCTGATGATCGAGGCTAATCCCACCTTCGTTTCACGCTGGCTGGCACCGCGCTTGGCGCATTTCGTTCGGCTGGCCCCCGAAGTGCCCGTGGAGGTCAATCCACTGGCCGCCGAGGTGGACTTCAAGACCTGCCGGTTCGACATCGCGATCATGCGCGGCACGGGCGCCTGGCATGAAGCCCGGGCCCAGGAGCTGTTCGCCGAAGAGCTGGTGGTGGTGGCCTCGCCCAAGCTCATTGCCCAGGGCGAAAAACGCGATCGCCTGGACTTCGCGCAAATCCCCACGCTGCAGAACGCCAGCCGGCCCAGCCTGTGGCTGCAGTGGCTGCGCGCGTCGGGGCTGAACAACGACGGGGTGATCCAGGGCGTGCGCTTCGCCCAGAGCGAAATGCTCATCAGTGCGGCGGTCAGCGGCCTGGGACTGGCAGTGGTCCCCGTGCATTACGTCGAGCGCGAGCTGCGCAGCGGCGAACTGCACACGCCGTTCGGCAATCCGGTGCGCTCGGGAGAATCCTATTGGGCGGTAACCCCGGAGCGTAAATATCAGAAGCAGCATGTGCGGGTGTTCAGGGATTGGTTGATAAAGCAGGCAGCCATCACCCCTTTCACGACGCCTCTCTTCGCCACTGCGGCGGCTGACCAGGCCAGTGATGAGGGTCGCTGACGTCGCCGCGCCGCTACGGCTTGCCTGAAGTCGATAACGCAGCCGGTACTCCGGCACCGCCGAGGAACATCTCGACCGCATTGGCCACCAGTTCCTCGATTTCAACCAGTGACATGGAGGCTGGCGCCTGTTGAAACAGTCGTTCACCCGTTTGCGCCGTCAGCAACGAAAGAAACTGCTTGGCCCTCAACTTCGCACAGGCCTCTTTCAGCTCTCCTTGCGCCATGGCCCGGGACATCAATTGCGAAAGCGCCTCGACGCACTGGTTGGGGCCCGCATCATGAAAAAGCTCGCCGATATCCGAACGTCCCGACTCCGACAAAACCAGTCGATAGACTTTGATCGCGGTTGAGTCATTCATGAGAATGGCCATCATCATTCGTCCGAATCGCAGCAACTGCGCTTCGAGCGCAAGGTGCTCGACCGGTTCCAGCAATCCAGCGATCGCCTCGTACAAACTGGACGTCCCATACATCTCCACCACTGCAACGAACAACGCCTCCTTGCTGGAAAAATACCCGTAAAGCGTCGCTTTAGAGCCTCCCAGGCGCTTCGAGACCTCGTTCATGGAAGCGCCCTCATAGCCCATCTCAAGGAAGACAGCAGCGGCTATCTCCACAATGGCTGCGCGACGCGCCTCGGTACGAACCTTCATTACCCCTCCCAAAACAGTACATATATGTACGCTTTTGATTGACAGCGCTGGACGACATCGCTAAAAGTGTACAGCACCGTACATTTAATAGCTCTCTAGCACCTGATTGTATAGGAGCCAAGCGGTGAAGGTGGCACGCGCAAAACGGACTTTTGGGTGCCGATACGCCGGTCGGCTGAGCGGTCGGCGATCCAGATCTGACCGTCGCAGTCCCGGCGACAACACATTCCATCAATGCAGTGGCTTTGCCCGTTAATCCAATCGGAGATGACCATGTCCAACATCGGCCCCAAACACGTGTTGCTGCTCTGCGTTTTAAGTACCTTGGTAGTGGGCTGCTCTAGCCAGAGTCCTCACCCGTATTCCCAGATAGATTCTTCCGGGCAAATGCGCTTGAACGATAAAGCGGATGCCTACAGCATCCCTTATCGTTATATGCGGCCAGTCGATTGGGGGAGATACCAGAAAATAATGCTGGAGCCCGTGGTTATCTACGAAGGGACCGACAACCAGTTTGGCGATATGCAGGCCCGTGACAAGAGGATGTTGGCAAACGAGATGACCTCCTCGTTCTCAGAGGCACTGGGTCGCTACTTTCGATTTACCTCAACGCCTTCCGACGGAACCCTTGATATCCGTATCACCTTGACGGGCGCCGCAACGACCACGCCGGGCCTGTCGACGTTTTCAAGGTTCGATATCGGTATGGGCTCCTATAACCTTGTTCAGTCCATGCGTGGCCATTCCGGCACCTTTACGGGTTCGGTCACGTATGCCGTGGAAATCTACGATGCCTCCACGTCGCAACTGCTCGAATCCTACATCACCCGTCAGTACCCCACGGTGTATGACATCAGCTCCACCTTCGGCGCTTTTACAGCAGCGAAAACCGGCATAGCCAATGGCGCGCAGCGCTTGGCCGAGTCGCTCTCATCGCGTAAAGGCGGCGGGACACCGTACAAACAATAGGCCAATGAACAGCCAGGGGTAACGCCCGGCTCGGCCTGATAGAGGCCTCGAATCAGGGCCGGCACCCGGTATTGCCGGGCCCTGACATCATCACCCGAGCCGCAACGACTCAGTCGGCCGCCAATACCCCGCGGCGTACTTGATCGCGCTCGATGGATTCAAACAACGCCTTGAAATTGCCCTCGCCGAAGCCGTCATCGCCCTTGCGTTGGATGAACTCGAAAAACACCGGCCCCATGAGCGCTTCGGAGAATATCTGCAACAACAAGCGCGGTCGGCCGCCCTGCGAAGTGCCATCGAGCAGGATGCCGCGCGATTGCAACGCGTCCTGCGGCTCGCCGTGATCAGGCAGTCGCCCCTGCAGCATCTCGTAGTAAGTGGCGGGCGGCGCGGTCATGAAGCGCATGCCCAGGGCCTTGAGCGCGTCCCAGGTCTTGATCAGGTCGTCGGTGATAAAGGCCACGTGCTGGATGCCCTCGCCGTTGAACTGCATGAGGAATTCCTCGATCTGCCCAGCGCCCTTGGACGACTCCTCGTTCAGCGGGATGCGGATCATGCCGTCGGGGGCGGTCATGGCCTTGGAGGTCAGGCCGGTGTATTCGCCCTTGATGTCGAAGTAGCGGATCTCGCGAAAGTTGAACAGGGTTTCGTAGAAGTTCGCCCAGTAGGCCATGCGGCCGCGGTAGACGTTGTGGGTCAGGTGGTCGATCAGCTTCAGCCCGGCGCCTTGCGGGTGACGGTCGACGCCTTCGATGAACTCGAAATCGATGTCGTAGATCGAGGTGCCTTCGCCGAAGCGATCGATCAGGTACAGCGGCGCGCCACCGATCCCGCGGATAGCAGGCAAGCGCAGCTCCATGGGCCCGGTGGCAATCTCGACCGGCTGGGCGCCAAGCTCCAGTGCACGCTTGTAGGCAAGATGGGCGTTGCGCACGCGAAAGGCCATGCCACACACGGAGGGGCCGTGCTCGGCGGCGAAATACGCGGCCGGGCTGCCAGGTTCATGGTTGACGATGATATTGATCGCGCCCTGACGGTAGAGCGTCACCTGTTTGGAGCGATGCTGGGCGACTTTGCTGAAACCCATGATTGCCAATACAGGCTCCAGGGTGTCGGCAGTGGGCGAGGCGAATTCGATGAACTCGA
Organism: Gammaproteobacteria bacterium; assembly: GCA_903970465.1. Taxonomy (GTDB): domain Bacteria; phylum Pseudomonadota; class Gammaproteobacteria; order Pseudomonadales; family Pseudomonadaceae; genus Aquipseudomonas. Next base: position 39,833 of record CAJCIO010000018.1, on the reverse strand, counting down.
AGCCCATCAGGCCCATGGGGTTGTCATAGAGATCAGTCATGGTTGATATCCGGTCAGAACAAGAAAAGTAGAAAACATCCCTATCTACTGATCTGCCGGCGGTGCACACGGGATACCGCGCACGCTGCACGCCAGGAAGTCACCGTGGATCATCTGCAAACCTAGAACCTTCATGGATTCTTTTATCCTTATAAACGTAATGTGGTTACGCTTGGGGCAATCTCCCCCGATTGTTGTGGGCTGTCAATTGGAAGGCTGCGCGTGCCCCGCCCACTGCGATGCGCAGCGTCGGTAGCCTGATGGAACCACTTGAAATCAATTCGCGAAGAACAAGGGACCCAGCAATGAATACCTCTGCCTTGCTGCAGCGACTGCACATCGATTACCCGATCATCCAGGCGCCGATGGTCGGCGTCTCCACCCCGTCGCTGGCGGCGGCGGTGTCCAACGCCGGCGGTCTGGGCTCCATCGGCCTTGGGGCCAGCACCGCCGAACAGGGGCGAACGCTGATCCACCAGACCCGCGCCCTGACCGAGCGCCCTTTCAACGTCAACCTGTTCTGCCATGCGCCAGCGCGCTTCGACGACGCCCGCAATGCGGCCTGGCTGGCGCATCTGGGGCCGTTGTTCAAAGCCTTGGGTGGCGAACCGCCGACGAGCCTGAGGGAGATCTACACTTCGTTCCTCGCCGACAGCGCCATGTTGCACATGCTGATTGAAGAACGGCCCGCAGTGGTGAGCTTCCACTTCGGTGTGCCGCCCGCCGCGTGGATCGAGCAGATGCAGGCCGCGGGCATTTACACCCTCGGCTGCGCGACGACGCTGCAGGAGGCGCAGAGCCTCGCCGACCACGGCGTCGATGCCATCGTCGCCCAAGGCGTCGAAGCCGGCGGCCACCGTGGCGTGTTCGATGATGCACCCGGCAAGGACGCGCAGTTGGGCCTGTTCGCGCTGTTGCGGTTGATCACCACTCACCTCGACCTGCCGGTGATCGCAGCCGGCGGCATCATGGATGGCGCCGGCATCGCGGCAGCCTTGCAGCTGGGCGCCAGTGCGGTGCAGTTGGGCACGGCCTTCATTCTCAGCCCCGAATCATCCGCCACGTCCGCGCACCGGGCGGCGTTGGGCAGCGCTCGGGCCAACGACACGCGTATCACCAGCAGCGTCTCCGGGCGCCCTGCCAGGGGCCTGGTCAATCGGCTGTATGTGGAGCATTCGGCAACGAACATGCCCCTGCCTGCCGAATACCCCCTCGCCTACGACGCCGGTAAAGCCCTGCACGCGTTGGCCGCGAGCCAGGGCAGCAACGACTTCGCTGCGCAATGGGCCGGGCAAGGCGCGCCGCTGGCCAGGGCGATGCCTGCCGGTGAACTGGTGGAGGTATTGATGAAGGAATATGCCGCTGCGATCGCTCGCTGAGGCCGGGTGGCTGCCCACTCGATAGCCTCGTCGAGTGCCGTCAATCGGCGCCGAGCGGCCCGTCCGCGGCAACGGTTCGATCGACCAGACGGATACTGTCGCGCCCGCCGCGCTTGGATTCGTACAGCGCAGCATCGCCCTGCTCGATCAAGGCCGCCAGGCTGGCGGGCGGCTGGTCGAACAGACTGACACCGATGCTCAAGGTCACTGCGGCGGGCGTCGTGAACGCCTGCGCTGCAGCCTGATGGAATCGCGCGCGCAGCGCACCGCCCAGCTCGACGACAGCTTCAACGGAGGCGTTACCGAGCAACAGCACGAACTCGTCACCGCCCAGTCGTGCCGCCAGCGCCCGTTCGGGCAGCAACCGGCGGATCATCTCGCTCAGCTCGACCAGCAGGCGGTCGCCGGCGGTATGGCCGTAAAGGTCGTTGACCAGCTTGAAGTTATCGATGTCGATCAGCAGCAACGCGCCTGGGCGGCCCGTCCCGACCTCGGCGAACACCCGCGGCGCCCTGACTTCGAGGGCGCGGCGGTTATACAGGGCCGTCAACGGATCGCGGGCGGCCAACCGGGCGATGTGCCGCTCGCGTCGGTAGCGTTCGGTGCCGGTCATCGACAGCGCGATCAGCATGATCGCCATGACCCCCTCGACCAGCGAAATACGAATGATCTGCCCACCAAAGGTCGCGAGGTCGATCAACGTGCCGGGCAGCGCCGCCGTGATGGCTTTGATCAGATAGAAAACCCCATGCAACAGCAGTACGTAACGCAGCTGCACCGCCCCCACGCTCAGGGACCTGCCGTGGGGGCGCAGGAGCAGGCTGGCCCGCAGCATCAACAGCGCCACCAGCGTGGAATTGATGATCAACATGACCGTCGACCACAACGGCCCACCCGGTAATAGCAGCATCGCCACCCACAGCGCGAAGATCAGATACCAGGCCCGCCCCAGACGCGCCTGGGTGAAACGCGCCACCCCCAGCAAAAACAGCCAGTGAGCCGTGACCAGCAGACCGTTGGCGAACCAGATGCCGATCAGCAACAGGCCGCTGCTGCGCAGCAAGGCCAGGGTCGAGCCCACACTGATGAGGGCGAAGCCGGCGCTCCAGAGCAGTAACGAACGCTCGCGCACGCTGCGCCACTCCACCGCCAGGTACAGTGCGGCAGCGGCTGCCAGGGCGATGGAGAGGGTCAACATGGTGAGGGGGTCGAGCGCCATTGCTGATCAGCCTGTCAGGACTACGATGAAGAGGTTCAAGTGTAAGGGGTTTGGCGTGTCTCCAGAACACCTGCGACATCAAGACCGCTTTATCAAGCGCGATCCCTGTCAGCAATCCTGACAGCCCCATCAGGAATGCTGATTGGACCTGAGCGCCACTCTGGGCTTTAGTAATAATCGTCATACCTCTTGCCCGACAGAACCCTCTCTATATAAGGGCCTTCAGATGCCAAATGTTCTAGATACTTTCCGCCTCGACGGCCGCCTCGCCTTGATCACCGGCTCCAGCGCCGGCATCGGCCTGGGCATTGCCCGCGGCCTGGCACAGGCCGGTGCTCGGGTGATCCTCAATGGCCGCAACCAAAGCACCTTGCGCGACAGTGCTGCGCTGTTGGCCGCAGAAGGCCTTGAGGTGCACACCCAGGCCTTCGATGTGACCGACAGCAGCGCCATCCAGGTCGCCGTGGCCGATATCGAAGCGCGCCTGGGGCCGCTGGAAATCCTCGTCAACAACGCTGGCATGCAGCGCCGCGGCCCCTTGGAGGACTACAGCGAGCAGCACTGGCGCGAACTGCTCAGCACCAATCTGGACAGCGCGTTTCTGGTGGGCCAGGCGGTCGCACGGGTGATGATCCCGCGCCAGCGCGGGCGCATCATCAATATCTGCTCGGTGCAAAGCGAACTCGGCCGCCCTGGCATCGCCCCGTACGCGGCCAGCAAAGGCGCGCTGAAAATGCTCACCAAGGGCATGGCCATCGATTGGGGGCCCCACGGCCTGACCATCAACGGCATCGGCCCCGGCTACTTCAAGACCGAACTCAACGCCAAACTGGTGGCCGACCCCGAGTTCAGCGACTGGCTGGTCAAGCGCACCCCCAGCCGCCGTTGGGGTGACGTCGCCGAACTGGCCGGCGCTGCGGTGTTTCTGGCCAGCGACGCGGCCAGCTTCGTCAACGGCCATATTCTTTATGTCGACGGCGGCATCACCGCTTCGCTCTGACCTCGAAAACCAAAAGACCCGGAGAGCTTCATGCACGCCATTGTCTGCCACGCTTCGAAAGACCTGCGGGTCGAACCTCAACCTCAACCCCAGCCCCTGGCCCCCCACCAGCTTCGCGTGCGTATTGCCCGGGGCGGTATCTGCGGCTCTGATCTGCACTACTACCAGCACGGCGGTTTCGGCACCGTGCGCCTGCGCGAGCCCATGGTGCTGGGCCATGAAGTGTCCGCAGTGATCGACGCCGTGGGCAGTGACGCCGGGCCGCTGCGGGTCGGTCAGCGGATTGCGGTATCGCCCTCTCGGCCTTGTGGTGGTTGCCGCTTCTGCCAGCAGGGCCTGCCCAATCACTGCCTGCACATGCGCTTTTACGGCAGCGCCATGCCGTTCCCGCATATCCAGGGCGCGTTTCAGGAATCACTGGTGATCGACACGCATCAGGCCCACGCGCTGGCCGATCATGTCAGCCTGGCCGAGGGCGCCATGGCCGAGCCGCTGTCCGTGGGCCTGCATGCCATCCAGCGCGCCGGAGCGATTTTCGGCAAGCGCGTGCTGGTGACCGGTTGCGGCCCCATCGGCAATCTGTTGATCGGCAGTCTGCGCGCCGCAGGTGCCGGGCAGATCGTCGCCGTCGACCTGGCCGACGGCCCCCTGGTCTGCGCCGAAAAGATGGGCGCCAACCGCACCCACAACCTGGCCATCGAGCCCGATGCGTTGCAGCGCTACACCGCCGAAAAGGGCTATTTCGACGCGATGTTCGAAGTCTCCGGCAGCGCCCAAGCCCTGCGTGACGGCCTGGAATGCGTCGCGCCGCGCGGCGTGGTGGTGACCGTCGGTCTGGGCGGCGATGTATCTGTGCCGTTGAATTTGCTGGTCAGCCGCGAAATCGATCTGCGCGGCACCTTTCGTTTTCATCCGGAATTCGCCCAGGCCGTGGACTTGCTCAACCGCAAGATCATCGACGTGCGTCCGGTGATCTCCCACACGGTGCCCTTCCAGCAAGCGGTCGAGGCGTTCGAACTGGCCTCGGACAAGAGCCGGGCGATGAAAGTGGTGCTGGATTTTGGCGTGGAGGACTGACTGACAGACTGAACTCGGCGCGCAGGCAGTCTATGCGTCGAGTCATGCCCGGCGCTGCTCAGCCAAGGTTATAAATAATTTCACCCGGTATTTCGTTCAGAAACCTCTCGCTTGGCCGATAGGCTGAAAGAAGGTGGCACGATGATGCCAACGCCTTGCATTTTTCACCCCGATCAAAAACCAGAGAATTGAAAAATGACCTTCCTGAACGACATCAAACTGGCGACCAAGCTACTCACGGCTTTTGTGCTTTGTGCGTGCATCACGCTCGGCGTTGGTTTCGTCGGGCATCTGGGTATCAGTTCGATCAGTGCCAATCTCAAGGATATTCTGACCAACAGCCTTGTTTCGATCGAATACACGAGTAATGCACGGGCAAGCGCCATCGCTCACTATCGTGACGTGCACAAGATCCTCCTGCTGAAGTTGACCCAAGGCACGCAAGCCGACATCGACGCAGCCATTCAGTCGATGAACAACAATCAGCAAGATGTCGAAAGCCAGTTCAAACAGTACCGCCAGACGCCCCTGGAAGATGACGAGCGCGTCGCCGGCGACCAGTTCGAAAAAGACTGGCCCGCCTATATAGCCCTGGCCAACCAGATGACTCGGGATGTCCAGAGCGGCAATATGGACACCGCGCTGCGGACCTTCCAGACGCAGATAGACCCGGCCTACAACAACGTCAACAATGAGTTGAAACTGATCATCGCGTCCAACAAACGGCAAGGCACTGAAGCGGGCCAGGCTGCGCAGGCGACGGACGATCATGCGAACCTGATGCTTGCCCTGGGCGTGCTGATCGCGTTCGTGCTCGCCATCACTATCGGTTTGATCATCACTCGAGCCATTACCCGCCCCATCAATGGCGCACTGATAAGTGCCCGACGCATCGCCGAAGGTGATCTGACCTTCGCTGTCGAGGGTGGCGGCAAAGACGAAATCGGCCTGCTACTCGGCGCGTTCGCCACGATGCAAGAAAACTTGAAGTCGACCATCCGCGAGATTGCCAATGCCTCGGATCAACTGGCCGCGGCCGCCGAAGAGTTGAGCGCGGTCACCACCGAAAGCTCCCAGGGCCTGACTCGCCAGAATGACGAAATCCAGCAAGCCGCCACAGCGGTCAATGAACTGACCGCCGCCGTGGAAGAAGTTGCCCGCAACGCGGTCAGCACTTCCGACGCCTCCGAGCAGACCAGCAAGGACGCGTTGACCGGCGGTACCCAAGTCAGGAAAACCATCCAGTCGATCAGCGTCATGGCCACCGGCATCGGCGACTCCACTCAGAAAGTCGAGCTGCTGGCCGGTCAAATCCGGGAGATCAGCAAGGTCCTGGATGTGATTCGCGCCATTGCCGAACAAACCAACCTGCTGGCCCTCAACGCGGCGATCGAAGCGGCGCGGGCCGGGGAACAAGGCCGGGGCTTCGCGGTGGTGGCGGATGAGGTGCGCGCCTTGGCACACCGTACCCAATCCTCGACCGGTGACATCGAGACCATGATCAACGCGGTCCGCACCGGCGCGGATGCGGCGGTGGTGGCCATGAGCAAAAGCCAGGTGCTGGCCGGCGAAACCCAGACCGAAGCCGCCGAAGCGGGCTATGCACTGGAGCGCATCACCGCGGGGGTTTCGCAGATCAACGAGCGCAACATGGTGATCGCCAGCGCGTCGGAGGAGCAAGCGCAGGTTGCGCGTGAAGTGGACCGCAATCTGGTGAATATCCAGGACCTGTCGACCCAGAGCTCAAGCGGTGCGCGCCAGACCAACGAGTCGACCCTGGAGCTTTCCCGCCTGGCCGTGTCGTTCAGGACGCTGGTGAACAAGTTCAAGATCTGACGGGGTGTCCCCAAGCGGGTGCGACAGCCCTGTCGCGCTTTTACTCTGGGAGCCCTTACACTGGACGGCATGATGAAAAGGAGATTTTCATGCTGGATCTGATCGGCGACATCCACGGCTATGCCGAGCGCCTCGAAGCATTGCTGCGAAAGCTCGGCTACCACAAGCGCGGGTCGGCCTGGCGCCACGCCGAGCGCCAGGCGGTGTTCCTTGGCGATTATGTCGACCGCGGCCCGCAGCAACTGCACACCGTCAATATCGTTCGCGCCATGGTCGATGCCGGCTCGGCGCAAGCGATCATGGGCAACCATGAATACAACGCGGTAGGGTTCGCCACCCTCGATGCCGAGCGGCCCGGCGACTATCTGCGGCCCAGAAGCGAGAAGAACAGCCATCAGCACCAGGCCTTCATCCGCGAGGTGGCGCTCGAGTCCAGGCAGCATAAAGAGCTGATCGCCTGGTTCAAGACCTTGCCGGTCTATCTGGATACCGGCGAGATTCGCGCGGTACACGCCTGTTGGCACCAAGGCTATCTGGATGCGCTGGCGCCGTACCTGAACGCCGATCACTCGATCAAGGACAGCGCCTGGCCGATCTTGCACGACAGCGATTCCCTGGCCCATCGAGCCGTCGAAACCGTCCTCAAAGGCACCGAGGTCCAACTGCCCGACGGCGTCTTCTACATCGACAAGGACGGCGTGCAACGGAACATCACGCGCACGCGCTGGTGGGACCGTGCCGCGCACACCTACGCGGGTGCGGCGATCGTCGATGAGCAACTGCGCTCGCGGTTGCCGCAGCTGCCATTGCCCCAGACGCTGCTGTACAACTACGACGAGCTGCGCCCCGTATTCATCGGTCACTACTGGGCCAGTGGCACCCCGCGCATCCACACCCCGCATATTGCCGTGCTGGACTACTCCATCGGCAAAGGCACACCGGACGGCAAGCTGTGCGCTTATCGCTGGAGCGGTGAGGCGACGCTGTCCAACGATCATTTCGTCTGGGTCGATGGGCCGCAGCCCCAAGGTTAGCCAGCCACCCTGCCCGCTCTTCTAATCTGTCACCATTCTCTGCTAGCCTCAGCCGCCAGATCAGCATGAACAGGTGGATCGAATGGCTTTCGTGAACGAGTACGTGAAGGAAATCATCGAGCTGGAAGTGGCGTTGTTTCACGCCCGGGCGCGGCTCGAGGTCAGTGCCGATGACGAGGCGCTTCACGATTTGCGCATTTGCATCCGGCGTATTCGCAGCCTGCTGAGCCCGCTGCGCTCCATCGCGGCCACCAGCTCGTTGCGCGAAGCGGCGGCACAGGTGGGTCGGCTGACCACGCCGACGCGGGATCTGGAAGTCATGGCCATCGAGTTGCAGGCACGCGGTATGCCCGCCCAGGCCGCCGCGCGAAGAGCTCGGTTGCAGGCAGACTACAAGGCCATACTGGGCGATGCGGCACTCAAGCGCCTGTTCGTCGCCTTGGATAAATGGCCGTCACTGTTCCGCGCAGAAGACGCCGGACGCGACTCTGCCAAGCTCAAGCGCTTGATCGGCAGGGCCCTGACCAAGCAGATCGACAAACTGCATGCAGCCTTGAACGACCCGCAGTTCGACCGCCATGAATTACGAATACTGGTAAAACGCTCGCGTTACCTGACCGAAGCCTTCCCGCATTTATCGCCCTTGTCGAAAAAAGCCGCCAAGTCGCTGAAGGCGGTGCAAGCCGCGCTGGGCTCCTGGCATGACCATTTCCAGTGGTGCCTGAAGGTCAAGGAGCAAGCCGACCTGCAGCCGCTGGAGCAGATTTGGCTGGAGGCCTCAGTGAAAGAACTGGCAGAGGCCGAAGCCGAGATAAAACGCCTGCAGCGCCTGTTGCCGGACATCGCCAAAAAACACCGAGCCCAGCACTAGCCCGCCACGCTTTCAGGCCGGGCGAACCGCAGGCAATCACGCCCCGCATGCTTGGCGGCATACAACGCGCTGTCGGCGCTGCCGATCAACGCGTCGGCACTGGTCTGCGGGGCAGTGGCGGCGGCGATGCCAAGACTGATGGTGACACGCGCGCCTTCCCCCAACGCCGGGTGCTCGATGTGCAGTGCAGCCACCGCGGCTTGCAGCGCTTCGGCCACGACCCTGGCCCGACTGGGATCCGCATCCACCAACAGCACCAGAATCTCTTCGCCGCCAAAGCGAAACACCAGCGCGCCGGCGTCCTCGGCTGTCTGCTGGACGGCTTCGCTGAGGCGCTTGAGGCAGGCGTCGCCCTGCAGGTGGCCGTAGCTATCGTTGTAGGCCTTGAAGTGATCGATATCCAACAGGATGATCGCCACTGCCGTCGGTGTTGCCTGGGCTTGCTCCCAGACCCGGGTCAGGATCTCACCTTGGTAGCGCCGATTGAATAGTTGGGTCAAGGAGTCAGTGCGCGCCAGTTGCATCAACTGCTTTTGCAGCAGCCGCCCACGCAGTGAGAACAGATAACTAAAGCGTTTGCCACGCTCCATGAAGTAACTGGCCATCAACAGCAGTGAAGCCGTCGAAACGAAAAGCAATGCGTTGGACTGCCAAATGATGAAGTCAGCGAAGTGGGCCAGATACGTCGTCACCAACTGAATGACCACCATGCAGAACATGGCTATCGCGGCATAGCGCAGCGGCATCTGCTGGATCATGGTGCAGTAGACCATGATCAACACCATCCCCAACTGAAAATGCATGCGATAGGGGCTGTCGCTGTAGATCATCACCACCAGTGGCATCAATGACGCCACCACCGTGCCCGTGGCCGCGACTGTTTCAAGTACCCATCGTGATTTGACGTGCTGAAGCAATACCAGGAAGCCGATGATCATCGGCGTGATCAGGAACACCCGGCCCAGCGCCACGTACGCGAACATATCGTGCAGGGTCAGCCAGTCGCTGAACATGAACACGTTGTAGACCAGCCCACCGATGATGCCGATGGTGGTCAGAAACTGCCGCCGCTGTTGATGAGTGTCGGCTTCATAACGACGTTCCAGATCCCTGTTGAAACGCAGTATAGGAACACCCGATGCGATGGCTTGCTCGACTTGCGCAAGTGTACGCGGATCGTCAGCAGAGGGATGATCAGGGACGCTGGATGACATGGGGCACCGGGCTGAAAGCTATGAATCAAGGTACGACAGCCCGAATGATATCTTAGTGCCATCATTTGACAAGAATATGTCGACTGGAGGTCGAACGAATAATTATCGGCACGGCCAAGGAGAACATCGACCGCCGTCGGTCTCTTTCAACGCCATGCGTCGAACTGGCGCTAGGCCTTCTCTTACATCAGCGTTTCGATATGCCAGCATCCAGAATCATGAATACAAACTGATCCACCTCTGCGATTAAGCTTCCCTGCGCCAGCGTCCAGGCGGCGCATCGTCGGTCAGCCTGCTGCGCGATCCACACAACAATGAATCTGCCAACGTCAGGAATTGCCATGCCCCCCGCCCTCTCGCTTACACCCGCCACTGACGCAAGCCACTCCATGAGCACACCCCACTACATCGCGGGTCAATGGGCCACCGGCCACGGCGACGAAGCCATCGTGGTCCATGATCCCAGCACCACCCAACCCTTGGCCGCACTCCAGGGCGCCAGCCTGACGCAAGTGGATCAGGCCGTCGCCGCGGCTCGCGCGGCCTTGCCTGCATGGCGCGCCTTGAGTGGTGCCGAGCGCGGCGGCTACCTGCGCCGCATCGCCGAGCAGATCGAACGACGTCGCGGCGAGCTGCTGGCGCTGCAGATGCGCAACAACGGCAAACCGCAACACGAAGCCAGCATCGATATCGATGACGCCATTGCTACCTTCAACTACTACGCCACCCTCGCCGAGCAGCTCGATGCTGGCCAGGACAGCGACATGCCGCTGGCGGTGCCGGGCTTTGTCGCACAAACGCGGCGCGAACCGGTCGGCGTGGTGGGCTTGATCGTGCCCTGGAACTTCCCGCTGGTGACCAGCGCCTGGAAGCTCGCCCCGGCGCTGGCAGCCGGCTGCACCCTGGTGCTCAATCCGTCCGAAGTCACCCCGCTGATCGAGCAAGCCTACGGGCAGATCAGCGACGCCATCGGGCTACCGGCGGGTGTATTGAATATCGTCATTGGCGCCCGCCAGGTAGGCGCAGCCCTGAGCAGTCATCCTGGTCTGGACAAGGTCTCGTTCACCGGCAGCAATGCGGTGGGCAGCCAGGTAATGCACGCCGCCGCCGAGCAATGCCGGCCGCTGACCCTGGAGCTGGGCGGCAAATCGGCCATCGTGGTGTTCGACGATTGCGACCTCGACCAGGCGGTGGAATGGATCGTCGCCGGGATCTGCTGGAACGCCGGGCAGATGTGCTCGGCCACTTCCCGCCTGGTGGTGCACGAACGTATCAGTGATGACCTGCTGCAGCGTCTGGCCACTGCCTTCGACGCTCTGAAGGTGGGCGACCCGGCACAGGGCGAGGTCGAGATGGGCCCACTGATCAGCCAGGCGCAATGGTCGAAGGTCAACGACTATTTCGCCCTCGCCCAGACCGAAGGCTTGCGATGCCTGGCGGGCGCCAAGGCAGTGCAGCAACCCGGGTGGTTCGTACGACCTACGCTGTATGCCGACGTACCGACTGGCAGCCGTTTGTGGAACGAGGAGATCTTCGGCCCGGTGCTCTGCACTCAACGCTTCAGCACCGAGCAACAGGCCATCGACATCGCCAACGACAGCCGCTTCGGTCTGGTCGCCACGGTGATCAGCAGCGATCTGCAGCGCGCGCAACGGGTGGCAGCGGCGCTGGAAGTCGGGCATGTGTGGATCAATTCAATCCAGGCGGTGTTCGTCGAAACCTCCTGGGGCGGCACCAAGGCCAGCGGCATCGGCCGCGAACTAGGGCCGTGGGGGTTGTCGGCGTATCAGTCGGTCAAGCACGTGACCCGCTGCCTGGGCTGACAGCCATGCGCTAGGCCCGATGCACCGCCAGCAGATCCTCGATAAAGGCACGCACCGCTTCGCTCTGCGGGTGCCCGACATGGGTGATCAGACGGTGCTGCACCTCATAGCGCCACGCCGTGGCGCCCAGCTCGCGCATCTGCCCGCTGGCGATCCACGGCTGGGCATAGTGCGCGGGCAGATAGCCCAGGTGAGTGCCCGCCAACACGCCGTGCACCACCGCTTCCATATGATGGGCGGTCGCCGATGAGCGCCGCGGCACGATCGGCAACACTTGGCTGGCCGGCAGAAAACCGTGACGGATCCAGTCAGCGTCCTGCAGCTGCGCGGCATCCGGCTGCGGTACGGCACACAGCGGATGCAGACGACCGCAGAACACGCCGATCTCTTCGCTGTACAGGGCCCGGTAGTCGAGCGTCGGCAGCTCGCGGCTGAAATACGACACCGCCATGTCCAGTTGCCCGTCGATCACCGCGCGCTCAAGCTCGGTGGGCGAATTGACGTGGATGTGCAGATGGGTATCGGGCTCACGCTGGTAGAACCGCGCGATGGCCGCATCGATGCGCGCGGTGGGCAGGGTCGCGATGTTGTCGGCCACGCCCAGGTACAAATCGCCCACCAGACGCCCCGACAGCCCCTGCGCCTCGTCGCGAAAGGCATCGACGGCACCGAACAGCACGGCCGCCGCGTCGAGAATCCGCTGGCCCTTCTCGGTCACCCGAAAGCCACCCTTGCCGCGCTCGCACAGACGATAGCCCAGGCGTTTTTCCAGCCCGGAAATGTGCATGCTGATGTTGGACTGGCTCATGTTGAGCTCGGCCTGAGCGGCGCTGACACCGCCGCATTTGACCACTACGGTAAAGATCCGCAGCAGGCGCAGGTCCATATCGGCGACATTTCTCAACACGGTGTTTGACTCACTGGCGATGACCACAGGGGGGTGCGAGGCATTCAATGCCAGCGCAGGCAGTGTGTCAATTGCGCGTGCCAGCGCCATTAGTTGATGAATCCCTGAAGTGATTATTTGCCCCCACCGATTTGCCCCGCCTGCGGTACTCGCCAGAATCCCCGCAGACAATCACAACAGCAATCAGCGAGGCCCACCGTGCAGCAATCCTCCCATACGCAAGCCCCCCGTTCACAAGCCCCCCATACACACGAACAGGTACTCCAGGCCGCCGCCGATCTGGTCAAGGCCTTCGCCAGCAACGACACCGCGCGCTACTTCGCCAGCTTCAGCCCTGAGGCCACCTTCGTATTCCACACCCTCCCCCAGCCGCTGTACACCCGCGCCGAATATGAAGCCATGTGGGCGCAGTGGCAGACCGAGGGTTTCGCCGTGCTGGAGTGCCAGTCGAGCAACGGCCACGTGAGCCTGCAGGGCGAGGTGGCGATCTTCATCCACGATGTGTCGACGCGCCTGCGCGTCGCGGGTGAGGAGGTGCAGTGCGAAGAGCGCGAGACCATCGTTTTTCACTATCGGGAGGGTCGCTGGCTGGCCTGTCACGAGCACCTGTCGGTGGTCAGCGCCGCTTGATTGCAGGCGTACGGCTCCCCCAGCGAGCCCCCCTGGTTATCGTGATTAGACCGCCAGCGCAGTGCGGACAGGGTAAGTGACTACCCCGGCGACCTTCTAGCGCAACTGAAACGGCGCCGGATCGATCGGCAAGGCATCACCGCTCATTTGCGCGGCCAACAACTTCGCGCTGCCCAGTGCCAAGGTGAACCCGAGCGCCCCCTGCCCGACGTTCAGCCACAGGTTGCCGAAGCCATCGGCACGGCCGATGATCGGCTTGCTGTGCGCGGTACTGGGGCGCAGACCGGCCCAGGCCTGAGCATGCTCGAGGTCCAGTTGCGGGAAGGTCTCGGCGACCTGCTGCTTGAGCAAGGTGATGCGCGCCGGGTCGACATCTGCCCCGCTCACGCCCATGTCGACCATCGCCGCAATGCGCAGGCGCCTGGCCAGCGGCGCGTAGACCACCTTGCGCGCGGCGTCGGTCACGCTCAGGCGCGGCGCCGGCAGGGACGGGTCCAGCGGCACGTTCAGGCTATAGCCCCGCAAGCCGTACAACGGCAGCGACAGCCCCAATGGCTTGAGCAACGGCACACTGAACATCCCGGCGGCGACCACCACGGCATCGGCCGCGATGTCCCCCTCGGCGGTGCGCACGGCGACCACTCGCGACCCTTCGCGCACCAACCCCTGCACCTCGACGCCCAAGGCCAGGCGTACGTCAGGCCTCTGCGCCAGCAAACTCTGCAGCCCCTGACAGAAGCGCAGGCAGTCGCCGGTCGCCTCGCCCGGCGTGTGAATGCCTCCGGCCAACTGGCTGCCGATCGCCGCGAGCGTCGGCTCCAGCGCGACGCATCCCGGGCCGTCGAGCAGGCGTTGATCGGCACCGAGCGAGCGTTGCCAGTCGACCATCGGCGTGGCCGCAGCCAGCGCCGCCGAGTCGCGATACACCACCAGCTTGCCGGTGCGCGTCAGATCGAAATCCAGCGGATGGGCGGCCAGCAGTTCATCCAGCGCATCGCGGCTCAGGTACGACAGGCTGAGCATCTCGCCGATGGTGCGGCGCACCTGTGCCTGTGTGCAGGCACGCAGAAACGCCAGGCACCAGCGCCACTGTGCCGGGTCCAGACGCGGCCTGAAACGCAACGGCGAATCTGCACCAAGCAACCAGTGCGGCAGCTTGCCGATCACCCCCGGCTCCGCCAGAGGCGCCACGTAGCTGTAGCTCAACTGCCCGCCGTTGGCGAAGCTGGTCTCTTGGGCGACCTCGGCGTGACGATCCACCAGCGTGACCTGCAGGCCTTTTTGCGCCAGATACCAGGCACTGGCCAACCCCACCACACCTGCTCCTACCACCACTACTCGCACAGTATTCTCCTTTGAATCACGTCTGAAGATGGGCGGCCTTAGCAAGGTGTTATGGCCGACAGTCGATTTAGTCATGGCTATATGAAGCGAGGGTGGTTAGCGTTGTCCGTCCACACCGCATCCCCACCCCGCATCAGGAGTTGCCATGAGCATCCAGAGAATTTCCGTCAATCCACGCCTCAGCGGCGCTGTCCTCCACGGTGGACTGGCCTGGTTGTCAGGCCAGGTGCCAGACGACCGCACCGCCGATTGCGCCGGCCAGACCCGCCAGGTACTGGCCAAGATCGACGCCCTGCTTGCCCAGTCGGGCAGCGACAAAACCCGCTTGCTGAGCGCGCAGATCTGGCTCAAGGACATCACCGCCGACTTCGCTGCCATGAATGAAGTCTGGAGCGAGTGGCTGCCCGAAGGCGCCGCGCCGGCCCGTGCGACTATCCAGGCCGACCTGGCCTCGCCGGACGTGTTGGTCGAGATCATGCTGACCGCTGCCACCGGGGTCTAACCCGCCAACGCGACAGGCTGGCGCTTGAGCAAGCGCCCCTGGCGCCCCTGCACCCGGCCGTCTTCATAGCTGACCACGCCGTTGACCACCACCAGGTCGATGCCCGGCGCCTGACGGCACGGATCGTTGTAGGTGGCGATGTCCTCGATGCGCTGCATGTCCACCAACGTCAAGTCGGCGAAGGCGCCCTCACGCAGCACGCCACGGTCTTGCAGGCGAAAGCGTGCGGCCGACAGCCCGGTCATCTTGCGCACCGCTTCGGCCAGATCGAACAGCTTCAAGTCCCGGCAATAATGCGCCAGCACCCGAGGGAAAGTGCCCCACAAGCGCGGGTGCGGATTAGGGTCATTGGGCAGGCCGTCGGAGCCAACCATCGACAGCGGATGGGCAAGAATCCTGCGCACATCGTCTTCGCTCATCATGTGGTAGATGGCGCCGGCCGGGCGCAGCCGCTCGGTGGCCTGCCACTGCGATACGCCCCACTGCTCGGCGATGTCCTTGAGGGTCTGGCGAGCCATCTCCGGGTGCGGCTCGGACCAGGTGATGAGAATTTCCATCTGCCCGTCGACACGCCAGGCATCCAGCGTGGTCGAGCTGGCCGCATAGGGATAACAATCGCAGTTGCAGGACTGATGGCTGGCGGCGTTCTCCAGTGCGGCGAGGGCCAAGGGCGCCCGGCCCCAATTACCGGCGCCGGCGCATTTGAGGTGGGAAATCACCAGGTCCGCGCCCGCGTTGCGCGCCGTGGTGAACGATTCCTGTAGCGAGTCGAGCAAGCCATCGTGCTCGTTGCGCATGTGCGTGGTATAGAGCGCACCGTACGCACCGATGATATCCACCAGCGCCTGCATCTCCGCCATGGGCGCCTGTTTGGCGTTGGTGTAGGCCAGCCCGGAACTGAGCCCGATGGCCCCGGCATCCAGTGCCGCTTCGAGCGCCAGGCACATAGCGTGCAGCTCGTTGTCATACGCGGCTCGATCCAATTGCGCCATGACGTTGGAGCGCAGTGCGGTGTGGCCGATCAAGGCGGCGACATTGACGCTCGGCACGGCCTGTTCGACCGCATCGATGTAACTCTGGAAAGTCGGATAGACGAACGCCTCCCGAGTGCCCAGCAGATTCATCGGGTCAGGGGGAGCACCGCGCAAGGTCACCGGGGAAGCGCTGATGCCGCAGTTGCCGACGATCACCGTGGTTACCCCCTGAGAGATCTTGGCGAGCATCTCGGGGTTGCGAATCACATGGGTGTCGTCGTGGGTGTGCACGTCGATAAAACCCGGCATCAGGCAGCGTCCGTTGCCATCGATGATCCGTTGCGCGTGATAGCCGCTCAGATCGCCAAGGGCCACGATGCGATCACCCTGAGTGGCCAGGTCGGCGACATAGGGTGCGGCACCAGTGCCGTCGACGATCGTCACGGCGCGAAACAGCAAATCGAACGTCATGCTCAAATCCTCTGGCCTGCTGCAAAATCCCAGCCCTTGCCGGGCACCGCATCCATCAACTGCTGGGTATAGGGCTGCTGCGGATCGCCAAGTACAGCCGCCGCCGGGCCGTACTCGATGACCTGCCCGCGGTGCATGACCAGCACGTCGTCGCACAATTGCGCGGCAACGCGCAGGTCGTGGGTGATGAACAGAATGGCCACACCCATGCGCTGTTGAATGGCTTGCAGCAACTCCAGCACTTGCGCCTGCACCGAGACGTCGAGCGCCGAAACAGCCTCGTCGGCGACGATCACGTCCGGCTCCATGGCCAGGGCGCGGGCAATAGCGATGCGCTGGCGCTGACCACCGGAAAACTGATGTGGAAAGCGCTCGATGGCGTCGGCGGGCAGCCCCACCAGCTCCAGCAATTGCTGAGCGCTCGCCCAGGCCTGCGCGAAGGAGACACCATGGTTCATCGGCCCCTCGACCAGACTCCTGCCGATGCTCAGGCGTGGATTGAGCGAGCGATTGGGGTCCTGGAAGATCATCTGGATGCGCTTGCGATGGGGCTTGAGGCTATGCGGCGACAACTCGGAAATATCCTTGCCGGTGACGCGGATTGCGCCATGGGTCGGTGCCAGCAGGCGCATCACGCAGCGCGCCACGGTGGATTTGCCCGAGCCGCTCTCGCCGACGATGCCCAGGGTGCGGCCACGCTTGAGGGTGAAGGACACCTCATGCACTGCCCGAGTCCCTTCACGGGGCTTGCCGAACCAGTGCCACGCACCCCCTGCTGGCGGATAGACCTTGCCCAGTTCGCTGACGTCGAGCACCACTTGCTGGCTGTTGACCGCGCTGCGCGCCGCACGCGGTGCCAGGCCCGGTACCGCCGCCAGCAGGGCTTTGGTGTAGTCCTCACGGGGCTTGGAGAGTACGTCGGCCACGTTGCCGGACTCGACGATACGGCCCTGGCGCATCACGCACACGCGGTCGGCGATGTCCACCACCACGCCCATGTCATGGGTGATGAACAGCACCGCCGTACCGTGTTTTTGCTGCAGCTCGCGGATCAGCTTGAGGATCTGCTGCTGCGTAGTGACGTCCAGCGCCGTGGTCGGCTCGTCGGCGATCAGCAAGCGTGGCTCGAGGACCAGCGCCATGGCGATCATGATCCGCTGGCGCTGGCCGCCACTGAGCTGGTGCGGATAGGCCGCGTAGATGCGCTCGATGTCCGGTAGGTGCACCTGGGTCAGCGCATTCATCACCTGCACGCGACGCTCGGCGGCGCTCAGCGCGGTGTGGGTCTGCAGCACTTCGTCGATCTGCCGCCCCACGCCGAGGACCGGATTGAGGGCTGTCATCGGCTCCTGAAAGATCATCGCCATGCGGCTGCCGCGCAGTGCCTTGAGCCGAGCATTGCTGACCTGCAGCACGTCTTCGCCGTCCAGCAGGATCCGCCCGCTAGCAGCGCTCAGCGCGCCCTTGGGCAACAGGCCGAGGGTGGTCAGTGACGTCACCGACTTGCCCGAACCGCTCTCGCCTACCAGACACAGGGTTTCGCCGGCACGGATATGGAATGAAATGTCCTGGAGGATCGGCGTGCCGTCGGCGCTGTTCACACAGAGACTTTCGACCCGCAGGGTGTCGCTGAACTGATCGCTCATGCCTTGCCCCTCTGCTGCATGCGAGGGTCGAGCGCATCCCGTGCGGCGTCGCCCAGCAGGTTGATCGACAGGATGCACAACGACAGCGCCAGCCCGGCCCACAGCACCAGCGAGGGCTTGAGCTGGAAGTACACCCGGCCCTCGGCAATGATGTTGCCCCAGGTGGGGATTTCGGTGCCGATGCCTGCGCCCAGAAACGACAGGATCGACTCGGTGAGGATCGCCGAGGCGCAGATGTAAGTGCCCTGCACGATCAGCGGCGCCAGCGTGTCAGGCATCAGGTGGCGAGTGAGGATCTTGAAGGCCGAGGTGCCCATCAACATGGCGGCCTCGACGTAGGGCTCTTCACGCGTCGACAGCACCCGCGCGCGCACCAGGCGCACCACTTGCGGAATCTCCGGCACCATGATGGCGATCATTACCGTCCAGATCCCGGCGCTGCTGAGGGACACGATGGCGATCGCCAGCAAGATCCCGGGGATCGCCATAAGGCCGTCCATGATCCGCATCAACAACGCGTCCAGGCCGCGGAAATAACCGGCGATCAGCCCCAGAGGCAGGCCGATGAGGATACTCAGCACAGTGACGCCGACGCCCACGGTGAGCGAGATGCGTGCACCAAAGACGATGCGCGAAAACAGATCGCGACCATAGGCGTCGGTGCCCAGCCAGAACTCGGCACTGGGCGGTTTGAGGCGCATGGCTGGCGCCAAGGCGATGGGGTCGTGGTTGGCGATCCAGGGCGCAAAGACCGCCATGGCGATAATCAGCACCAGCACCACCAGAGCCAGCGCCGAAGTCCACGGCATGCGCGGCAAGATGATCAGGCGACGCCTGGGTGCTGGCAGGCTCAGGGAATCGGGTTTGCTCATGGCCTTGTCCTCAGTAACGGATGCGCGGATCACTGACCGCGTACGACAGGTCGATCAGCAGATTGATGACGACATACACACCGCTGGTCAGCAGGATCATGCCTTGAATCACGGGATAGTCGCGGGCCAGCACGGCGTCGACAATCAGCCGGCCCAAGCCTGGAATATTGAAGACGCTTTCGGTGACCACCACCCCGGAAATCATCAGCGCAAAGCCGGTGCCGATGACCGTGAGGATCGGGATCATCGCGTTGCGCAGCGCGTGGCGAAACAACACGTGCACCTCGTTCAGGCCCTTGGCGCGGGCGGTGCGGATGTAATCTTCACCGAGCACTTCGAGCATGCTCGCGCGCGTCATGCGTGCCACCAGCGCCACGTAGACCGAGGACAAGGTCAGGGCCGGCAACACGATCCGTTGCGCGAACGGCACCAGGCCATCGCCCAGGCTGCGAAAGCCTTGTACCGGCAACCACTTGAGGTCCAGGGCGAACACCGTGATCAGCACGTAGCCAATCACGAACACCGGAATGGAAAAGCCCAGCACCGAGGTCGACATCACCAGGTTGTCGATCCAGCTGCCGTGTTTCCAGGCCGCCAACACGCCCAGCGGTACCGAGACAAGGAGGGTAAACAGCATCGACACCAAGGCCAGACTCAGCGTCGGCTCCAGGCGCTGGCCGATCATGTTCAGCACTGGTGTATGGGCCATCAGCGAGGTGCTGAAATCACCGTGCAGCAACTGCCAGATCCACACGAAAAACTGCCGGTACAGCGGCTGGTCGAGGCCGAGGTTCTGGCGGATGGCCGCCAGTTGCTCGGGGCTGGCCATGTCACCGGCGATGATCGCCGCAGGATCGCCGGGCGACAGGCGCAGCAGCAGGAACACGAACAGTGCGACCACCAGCATCACCGGGACTGCCGCCAGCACACGTCGAAAAAAATAACCCAGCATCGAAGCCTCCGAACGCAACAAGCGTGATGCAGCAATCAGTCGGTTTTCTCGACGTTCCAGAACACCGTGGACGGTCCCGCCACCCAGTGGCTGACGTGGTTGTTCCAGGCGGCGACATCGTTGTACTGACCCAGCGGGATATAGCTCACCTGATCCATGGCGCGCTGCTGGATTTCGACGGCGATGGCCTTCTGTTTAGCCGAATCGGTGGCGGTCACGAAATCGACCCGCAGCTGGTTCATCTGCGCATCGGTCGGCCAGCCGAACCACGCGCCCTTCTGCCCGCCACCGTCGAGCATTGGATTGACCACCGGGTTCCAGATGGTCTCGGCGTTCCAATAGGTGAAGAACAGATTCCAGCCACCCTGGGCGGGCGGATTCTGGTTGGCACGACGCGAGATCAACGTCTGCCAGTCCATGGGTTGCAGATCGACGACGAAGCCGGCCTTGCGCAACGCCTGGGCCGCGACCACCGGTTGCGGCGCCTGGCTCGGTACGTCGGTGGGCTGCATGATCACCACGGGGGTGCCGTCGTAGCCAGCCTTTTTCAGCAGCGCGCGGGCCGCCTCAAGGTTGCCGCCGCTGGTCAGCGATTCGCCGCCCGCCTGGGTTTCCAGCGGGGTGCCGCAACCGAATACCGACGCGCACTGGCGGTAGTACTCAGGGTTGCCGACCAGCGCATCGAGGACGTCCTTCTGGTTCAGCGCCAGCAAGGCCGCGCGCCGAATGTCGGGGTTGTTGAACGGTGGATACAGGAAGTTCATCCGCCCGCCGGTCATGTTGCCCAACTTGCTCAACACGCCGGTCTTGAGGTTCGGATCGGCCTGTACCATCGGCAGCAGATCGATGGGCAATTGCTCGATGAAATCCACATCGCCGGAGGACAGCGCGTTGATCGCGGTCATGCGGTCGGGCATGTTGATCCACTCGACCCGATCGACCTTGACCACCTTGCCGCCCGCCGTACCGCTGGCCGGTTCCTTGCGCGGCACGTACTGCTTGAATTTTTCGTAGACGACGCGGTTACCGGGGTCGAACTTCTTGGCCACGAACACATAGGGACCCGAACCGGTGTAGTCGGTGATGGTCTGGCCATCCGGGATGTTGGCGACACGCTCGGGCATCATGAACGCCGCCACGGACGATGGTTTGGCGAGCAACTGCAAGACATAACCGAAGGGTTTGGAGAGCGTCAGGGTGAGGGTCTTGTCGTTAGTGGCGACGATGCTTGAGGTGTACTTCATCATCAATTGGCCACCGACATCGAAGTGCGCCCAGCGCTTGAGCGAGGCCACGCAATCAGTGGCGGTCACCGCTTTGCCGTCATGCCACAGCAGGCCGTTACGCAGCGTGAAAGTGTAGGTCAGGCCATCCGCCGAGACGGTCCAGTCGGCCATTTGCGGCTGCGGGGTGAAATGCTCGTCCATGCCGATCAAGGTGTCGTAGATCATGTAGGCATGGTTGCGGGTGATCTGCGCCGTGGTGGCGATGGGATCGAGCACGCGCAAGGAGGAGGACATCACCACGTGCAGGGTTTTTTCCGCAGCCAGGGCGAACGGCGCAGTGAGGGCGGCGGCCAGGCCGAGGGGTAACAACAGCTTGGCGATCAGGGAGCGGGATTGACGTGCTTGCATGCTCAACATTCCTTGCAAAGGGCTAGGGTCGGTGTCGGCAGTCTTGCTGTTTGATGCACAAATCGGTGGCAAGGCCCGGCGTCTCTGTGCACGCCTGGGCGGTGGCGAAGGATGATCAGGCGATCACCGCAAGCGCATGGTCGATATACAGCTGGCGCAGTCGTTGGGTCAGCACACCAGGTTTGCCATCAGCCACGGACTGACCGTCGATGGTCACCACCGGATAGACGAATGACGTGCTCGAGGTGATGAACGCCTCGGCGGCGTTTTGCGCCTCTGCAAGCGTGTAGGCGCGCTCCTCAAGGCGCAGGTCGTGCTCTTTGACCAGCGTGATCAATGCGCCACGGGTGATGCCGGGCAACAAGGCGCGGGACAGCTCGCGCGTTACCACTGCGCCGTCGTGGGTAATGATAAAGGCGTTGTTGGAAGTGCCCTCCGTGACGAAGCCGTCCTTCACCAACCAGGCATCGTCCGCGCCTTGGGCCTTGGCCTGTTCCTTGGCCATGCAGGCGTAGAGCAACTGGGTGGTCTTGATATCGCTGCGGCCCCAGCGCAAGTCGGGCAGGCCGATGATGTTCATGCCCCGTTTGGCCAGGGGGCTTTCGAGCACCACTTTGGCCTGGGTATAGAGCACCACCGTCGGCGGGCTACCGGCCGGTGGATAGAGGAAGTTGCGGTCTTCGGTACCACGGCTGACCTGCAGGTACACCAGGCCTTCATGCAAAGCGTTGCGTTCGATCAGCTCGCGATGGATCGCCAACAGTTGCGCGTTGTCGATCGGCAGCACCAGCGCCATCTCTGCCAGTGACCGCGCCAGGCGCGCCAGATGCAGATCGAAGTCCACCAACTTGCCGTGCAGCACTGCGGTCACTTCATAGATCGCATCGGCGAACATGAAGCCGCGATCGAAGACCGAAATCTTCGCTTCGTCTTCGGGGACGAACGCCCCATTCAAGTACAGGCTGCGCATAGCGGGTCTCTCCGGTTCAGGGGCGTTGCACGCCCGTCTGACGGGTAATGATGCCGTAGTGTTCGATGCGCCGGTGGCGGGCGAAATCGAAGATCGTGGTTTTGCCGAAGTTGCACAGGTCCATGTCGCAGGCATGCACGATCAGTTCATCGCCCTGCCCTTGCGCCCTGGCCACCACGAAACCATTGGGGTCGACAATCACGCTGCCGCCCATCAACGGAAAACCGTCCTCGACCCCGGCCTTGGCCACGCCGACCACCCAGGTCGCATTCTGATAAGCACCGGCCTGCATGCACAGCTCGGAATGGAACAGCCGGTGCTCTTCACCTTCGCCACGCTTTTGCGAATTGATCGACGGCGTGTTGTAGCCCAAGGTGATCAGCTCGACCCCTTGCAGGCCCATGACCCGATAAGTCTCCGGCCAGCGCCGGTCATTGCAGATGCACATGCCCATCACGGCGCCTTGGCTTTCCCAGGTCGGGAAGCCCAAATCGCCGGGCAGAAAATAGCGTTTTTCCAGGTGTTGAAAATCTCGCGCAGTGTCGAATTCGACGTGCCCCGGCAAGTGCACTTTGCGGTACTTGCCGACGATGTTGCCTTGCCGATCGGTGATGATCGAAGTGTTGAAGTGCTGCCCTTCGGGCGTCAGCTCGGCGTAGCCAAACGAGATGGCGATGCCATGCTCCCGGGAAAAATCGAACAACGGACGGGTCGCCTCGCTGGGCATCTCGGCTTCGAACCAAGTGTCGACTTCCGCCTGATCGGGCATGAACCAGCGCGGGAAAAACGTCGTCAGCGCCAGCTCCGGAAACACCACCAGTTCGCACCCTTGTTGGCGCGCCTGCTCTAGGAGCACCAGCATGCGCTGGACCACTGAGGCCCTGGAGTCGGTCTTCTGGATGGCGCCCAATTGAGCGCCGCCGATGGTGATTTCGCGCATGTGGTGTTTCCTCCCCAAGACCGGCGCGGTGCCGGCGAACCTTGTTGCGATACGAGGAGCCCAGTGTGGGAGGGTCGGCGCGCGCTGTCGCATGCCAATACGTGGGCCGTGATTAACCTGTTGTTAATCACTGTTGTTAATAACGGAGCTTCGCCGCCGAACCCGCAAGCCCACGAGTCTGTACCTAGGCTCAAAAGAGTTCGAACCCGCTGTCGTTCAAAGTGCCGCGCAGTTGCTCCACAAAGGTCTGGGCCAGCTGCGCGAGGGGTTCGCGACGCAGGTGCACCAGGCTGACCGTCAGGCGCTCGTCGATCAGGATCGGCAGCACGGCCATGCGTTCGGTCCCCGAGGCACGCCAGGAAATCTCGTCGACCAGCGCAAAACCGGCGCCGTTCTTGACCAACGCGCAGGCGTGATGCGGCGAGTCGACGTCGATGTCCGGTCGATAGGCCAGGCCCACGCGCTCGAACGCCGGCTTGACGAAACTGAAGAACGGCGTGTCCGCTGGATAGCCGACAAAGGGCGCGGCGGCCAGGGCCTGGGGCAGTTCGTCGGCCGGCACACGCGTCAGCTCGTGACCCGCAGGACAGACCATCAGCACGCGAATATCGCTCAGCGGCACGGCGCGCAGATTCGGATGATCGATGGGGAATAACGAGATGCCCAGGTCGGCCTGCTGATCGAGCAAGCGATCGCGCAGCAGCACATGGCGCAGGCATTCGAGGCTTACGCGGATATCGGTGTTGCACCGGCGGAAGGCGGCGATAGCGTCAGGGACCATTTGATGCCCCAGGCTGGGGCTACTGGCGATGCGCAATACGCCGTGGCGTTGCTGAACCAGATCATGCAGCGTGGTGTTGACCCGCTGAATGTCGCGGTACACCGATTCGACGTCGGTAAACAATCGCCGCGCCTCGGGCGAAGGGTACAACCGCCCCTTGACCCGCTCGAACAACTGAAAGCCGATGCGCGCCTCGGTGTGCGAGAGCATGCGGCTGACCGCCGGCTGGGAGACCAACAGCAATTGCGCGGCGCCATTGATGGAACCGGTGATCATCACCGCGCGGAACACTTCTATCTGGCGCAGGTTGAGCGACTGCATTGATCTCCCCCGATGACCTGACCGGCGGCCGGGAAACGGCTGACGCTTAACAGCAGGTTATGGGGTGGGGAGCAATTAGCGGGCCAGTCGCCAGATCGGTATTTTGCCTGGTACAACAAGGCCGCGCGGTTCGCCTATTGACGGCAGCCATCAGGGAGCGTTGGCTGAGGCCCTGCGCGTAAAGAACAAACTGATCTGCCCCACCTCCACCCCGAACTTGGACATATACGAACGATTGACCAAGGTGTTGTCATCCATCAAGAACATCCAGTCATCCAGCTGCACCGGGTGCCGAGTGCCGTCGACTTCCAGGTCCAGGGTGTACTTCCAATGCAGGGTATTGCCGGACACCTGCCCTTCAGCAACGCCTATTACGTCCCCCGCAGTGCCCTGCCAGTGGCCATTACCGGTGGGCACCAGGGTCCAGGTGCGCTGCTGTCTGGTACCGTCGCTGTAGACGAAGCGCTCGTCGAGAATGAGGTTCGGGCCCTGCATATGGCCGTTGATATCGACCTTGAAGCGCTTCGCCACCTCGCCCGAGCGTTTCTGGAAGATTCCGCTGGCTTGCACCTGGCCGGTAAAGAAATGCGGCAGGTCGAGGCGCGGGGTTTCGTTGCGATAATGCTCCACCGGCACGTTGCCGCACGCGGATAACAGCAGGAAGACGGCTGACAGCAGTAACTGGCGCATGGACGGTATTCTCGGGATCGCGCCGCCGCGGCGCTGTAAGGGTTGGGTCGCGGGAATCGGCACAGGTTCAAAGGAGCGCACGTGTTGTACGTGGGTTTGCGCGTAGCGGATGACGAATACGAGACCCTCTCATCTGAAAGCTGATATAAACCCACCCGACAATGATTCTAAATAGCTATCATCGTAGCCCCACAGAACCTTCGCGAACGTACCTTTCTATGAACTCATACGACCAAAAGCATTTGGAACTGCTCAAGCTGATCCATTCTGGTCAGTGGCAGACTATCCCCGACGGGGACGCCAATGAACTGCAGGTCCTGGTCGCCTGTAAATACGTGGTCATCAACAGCGGCGCTCAGGGCCAGGCGCAGATCACCCTGAATCCCGAAGGCCAGCGTTATCTGGACCGCCTTTGCGGGCTCCAGGCGATGAAATTTCAGTCGTCTACGCCGATCAGCGCCGCGGTGCAGCTCAGGGCCTGAGGGCGGTGATCCGCTCGGCCACCAGTGGCGTGCCGATGTCCACCGCCTCGCCGATACGATAGGCCGCTTGCAGCGCTAGCGCGGCCCGCTCGGTGGCTTCTGCGGTTTGCCCATGGACCCAGCCCAGCGGCTGAGTGTCATCGACCTGTTCACCGATAAAGCGCAGCTCGCTGAAGCCCACCGCAGGGTCTACCTCGTCCTGCGGGTGACGCCGTCCGCCACCCAGTTCGACCACCGCCATGCCCACCGCGCGAGTATCGACAGCGCTCACCGTGCCACTCAGCTCCGCCCACACCGGCCTGCTGAAGGCCGCTTTTGGCAGGTAGTTCTGAGGCGCCTGGGTGAAATGCTGCGGCCCGCCCAAGGCCGTGATCATTTGCCCAAAGCGTTGCAGCGCCGCGCCACTGCGCCACACCTCCAGCAATTGTGCCCGCGCCTGCGCTTCGGTGTCCGCCAGCTCTGCTGACAGCAGCGCCTGCTCGGCCAAGGTGAGGGTCAGCTCCCACAGCCGCGGGCTGCGCACCTCCCCTTGCAGCAACGCCACCGCCTCGGCGACTTCCAGGCCGTTACCGGCGCTGCGGGCCAGCGGTTGGTTCATGTCGGTCACCAACGCCGTGGTGCGCACCCCTGCTCCGTTGGCCACGGCGGCAATGCTCTTGGCCAGCTCGATAGCGTCCTCGGCCTGGGCCATGAACGCACCGTTGCCGGTCTTGACGTCCATCACCAGCACGTCGAGGCCGGCGGCGAGTTTTTTCGAGAGGATCGACGCGGTGATCAAGTCCAGCGACTCCACCGTGCCGGTCATGTCGCGGATGGCGTACAGGCGCTTGTCGGCCGGCGCCAGGTCGGCTGTCTGACCGATGATCGCGCAGCCTGCCTCGGCGACGATCTGACGAAAGCGCTCCAGGCTCGGTTGGCAGTCGTAACCGGGAATGCTCTCCAGTTTGTCGAGGGTGCCTCCGGTGTGCCCGAGCCCGCGTCCGGAGATCATCGGCACAAAACAGCCGCAGGCCGCCAGCAACGGCGCGAGCGGCAAGCTGATCATGTCGCCCACGCCGCCGGTGGAATGCTTGTCCACCACCGGGCCTGGCAGGTCCCAGTGCAGCACCTGGCCGGAGTCGCGCATCGCCGCGGTCAAGGCGATGCGCTCTTCGATGTTCATGCCTTTGAGCAGTACCGCCATGGCGAACGCAGCGACCTGGCCTTCGCTGAGGCTCGAGTCGCTGATGCCGGCGACGAAACGACGGATATCGTCGGCGTCGAGCACGCCCCCATCACGTTTGCGGCGAATCACCTCCTGAGCGAGCCACATGGCTGTCGACCTCCTGCATTACAGCGAAATAAAGAAGCCGACGATGGCCGCGCTCATCAAATTCGACAAGGTACCGCCGATCATCGCCCGCAACCCCAGGCGTGCCAACTCGTGACGGCGCTGCGGCGCGATACCACTGAGGCCGGCCAATTGAATGGCGATCGACGACAGATTGGCGAACCCGCACAGCGCGAAGGTGACGATGACTTGAGTGTGCACCGACAACACCGAGACACCGGCGGCACTGGCCTTTTCAGGGGTGAGGTAATTGGCCAGATCCGCGTAGGCGACGAACTCGTTGAGGGTCAGCTTCTCGCCGATGAATCCACCCGCCAGCACCGCTTCGTGCCACGGCACACCGATCAGAAACGCCACCGGCGCGAGTACATAGCCGAGGATCAGTTGCAGGGTCAGTTGCGGATAGCCCAACCAGCCGCCGGCCCAGCCCAGCAGCCCGTTGAGCAGCGCGATCAGGCCGATGAAGGCGATCAGCATCGCGCCCACCGCCATGGCCAGACGCAAGCCGACCTGTGCGCCTTCGGCAGCGGCATCGACGATGTTGGCCGGACGGTTTTCCGGGTCCTTGAGCTCTTCGAGCATCATGTCGTCGTTGACCACTTCGGTCTCTGGCTCCATCAGCTTGGCCATCAGCAAGGCCCCCGGTGCGGACATGAAGCACGCGGCGATCAGGTATTTGAGTTCGACCCCCAGGCCCGCATAGCCCAGCAGCACGGAACCGGCCACGGCAGCGAAACCGCCGACCATCACCGCGAACAATTCGGAGCGGGTCATCCTAGCGATAAAGGGCCGTACCACCAGCGGCACTTCGGACTGGCCGACGAAAATCGCCGAGGTCACCACCATCGATTCGACGCGGCTGGTGCCCAGCAACCAGCGCAGCACGCCGCCCAGCAGACGAATCACCCAGCCCATCACGCCGATGTAGTACAGAACCGAAATAAAGCTGCCAAAGAACACCAGCATTGGCAGCACGCGGATGGCAAAGACAAAACCGCCGCTGCCGAACAGCTCGAACATGTGCGGCGAGCCGAGGCCGCCAAACATGAAGGCAATGCCTTTGTCTGCGTACAGCTGCAAGGACGCCACCGCGCCCGATAACGAACCGAGCGCCTCCTGGCCCCAGGGCACGTACAGGGCAAAGGCGCCAATGAGTACCTGCAAGGCCAGGGCGACAGACACCGTACGCCACTTGATGGCACGGCGCTGGGTGGACAACAGGATGGCGACGAGCACGAGGACCGCCATGCCGACAAGACTGATCATGCAGTTATCTCCGAACCCCCGAGGGGTGATTGCGTGGCGTGGCTCAGAAGGCGTCGAATGCGCCGGGCAACAGTTGGTCAAGCGTCCAGACCCGGGTGGCCGCCGGATCACTGCCCGCGCAGATGATCACGGCGTCAGGCGCCATCAGCTCCAGCAACACCTGTCGACAGGCACCGCAGGGGCTGATCAGCGCAACGTTGGGCGCATACACTGCCATCGCCCTGAAGCTGCGCGGCGGCAAACCATGACTGATGGCCGCGAACAGCGCCGAACGTTCGGCGCAGTTGGTCAGCCCGTAGGAGATGTTCTCGACGTTGCAGCCATGAATGATCGCGCCCTCGGCAGTCAACAGCGCGGCGCCCACGGGGAACTTCGAGTAGGGCGAATAGGTGTGTTGCGCGGCGGCTCTGGCCTCGGCCAGCAAGCCGTGATGATCACAGGTTTCAGTCATTGGATTTATCATGTGCTCGTCAATAAGGGAGTGCTGCCAGTTCAGAACTGATAGCCGACGCCGAAATAGTAACCCCAACCATTGGAACGTGCTTCAAAAGGCCCATCACCAAAATCAAGTTGGCTGCCGTCTTTCCAGTTCCCGCCATTATGGAAGTAGCGGCCAACTGCCATGAAGCGCAGATGGGTAAATGAGTACAGCAGAACGTTAGTCGCCACTGTTGCATTGGCGGTGCGCGGCGAACCGGGCTCGTCGTGCAGGTCCGAACCGAAGTCGAAGTTGGTGAAGCCTACATAGGTCAGCGAAGCGCCGTTGGAATACTTGCCCAGGGGCAATATATATTTTAGTTGCGCTCGATAGCCATCCCAGGAGTTTTCATTGGACGCGCCGTAGTTCTCCCACTGGCGCCGCGCGTAGAAGTTGGCCGACAGATTGACGGGGCTGTGGGTATCGATATCGGTACCCAGGCCGGTATACAGGGTGTTGGCCCGCCCGGCCTTGTTGTGGCCCATGTCGTAGATCCAGTCGAAGGCAATGTAGAACTCCTTGAACAGCCCGAAACCCAGCTTGCGGCCGACCAACTCGTCAATGGAGATACGCGGTTCGTGCTCCATGAAGATCGGCGAGCCCTTGTCCCAGGCGCCGCTGTCGTTGCTGTTGCCGATGCCGAGGATCTTCGGGGCGTCGATATAGCCGTACAGTTCGAACGGACCCTTGCGGCCGAAATACTCGTATTCGAGGTAGATATCATCTGACGGTCGCGGACCGAAACTGATGTCCTTGCTGCCGATCAGAGTGAAGTTCTGGTTATACCAAGGGGCGGCTTTCTGATTGGTATTGGCCGGTGCGACTTCATAACTCAAGCCTTCGCCCTGAGCACTGTCGACGCCCTTGGCCGGCGTCGTGGCGGCCCAGCATGAAACGCTGCCGGTCAGGCTCAAGGCGGCGATACCGAGGGTATTCGACACTATTGTCCGCCGACGTGAAACTGCATGACGCACTGCACTGGTATTCACTAGAAACTCCTTGGCACGCACTTGCCCGGCCATCTTCAGCGTCCGGGCACAGTTGCACCCTGACCTCTGTGGCCCGTCGGCGGATTCGTCTATCGATTGCTCAGTGTTTGAAGAGCAGAGGGGAATATTCGACGTTGCGTCGAACTAATACATTATTCGCGGCATCAATCCGATCCTTTTCAGAAACTTCCTACAGATATTCACTCATTGAATACCTGCCCATTTAGCGGATGTCTCTAAAGCAGAATGCATGCCATTCGGCTCGCGCCCAGCGTTTACGGGAGTCTGAGTGATCGGTCAGGTTTTTTCTGACCATTTGATCTACTTCGGAGCACCTGGTTTGTGCGGGGTGCGCGGTTTTGGCGCAATCGCTGGCATGGCACAATGCCGCCTTTGTAACCCGGTATTGCAGATTCGGCTGCGTGGGCAATACTTGACGGAGCGGACAACTTATTGGCCCGCATCCTGCTAAGTCCACAAGCCCTGGTCGTGACTGCGCTGCATCGGGTGCAGCCAGCAAGCAGGTAACCCATTCATTTGGCATGGAGCTTCTATGTTCGTTTGTTCTCGTCTCGCCGCCGGCATCGGCCTCACCGTCGCCGCCCTCGGTACCAGCACCGCCTGGGCCGCCACTGCGCCCGCCACCCCGGTAGCGCCGAAAGTCATGCTGATCACCATGTTCGCCCCCGAGGCGCAAAACTGGATCGATCGCCTCAAGCTGACCCAGGAGATCAAGGTGCCGGGGCTGTCGGCCGAATACCCGGCGGTGCGCTGCAACGCGCAACAGGTCTGCCTGATGGTCACCGGCATGGGCCAGACTAACGCCGCCGCGTCCACCTTGGCGCTTGGCCTGTCCAGCGAGTTCGACCTGCGCAAGACCTACTTCGTGGTCGCGGGCATCGCGGGTATCAACCCGCACCACGGCACGATCGGCACCGCGGCCTGGGCGCACTATCTGGTGGAGTTCGGCACGCAATGGGAAATCGATTCCCGCGATGTGCCCAAGAGCTGGCCGACCGGCTATATCGGCATCAACACCAAGGGCCCCAACGAAAAACCGCCGCTGGACTACAAGACTGAAGTCTTCGAGCTCAACCCTGTGCTGCAGGCCAAGGCCTTGGCGCTGTCCAAGGACGTGGTGCTGAGCGAGAGCAAGGAATCCACTGCCTGGCGCCAGCATTACCCCTACGCGCCGGCCAACCAGGCGCCCAAGGTCACTCAATGCGACACTCTGGCGGGCAATACCTGGTTTTCGGGCACGCGGCTGAGCGAACGGGCCGAGGTGTGGACCAAGTTGCTGACCGACAACAAGGGCACGTACTGCACCACCCAGCAGGAGGACAACTCCACCTACGAGGCCCTGTTGCGCGCCAGTCGTGCCGGCAAAGTCGATATTTCGCGCCTGGCGGTGGTGCGCGCGGGCTCGGATTTCGATCGGCCGTATCCGGGGTATAGCGAGGTGGACAATCTGCTCAAGTACGCCGATCAGGGCGGCTTCGTGCCGGCGCTGGAGAACCTCTACCGCGCGGGCAATCCACTGGTGCAGAACATCGTCGAGCACTGGGGCGAGTGGGAGAAAGGCGTGCCGGCCAGCTGAGTGCATCAATGCACTGCTTCTTTCAGCGAGCGGGAAAACTGAACGACTCAACGATCTCACCGATCAACTGTTTCGTCATTCCTGCAGCTGAAAGAGGCCCTCTTGTGATCGAGATCAACAGCTACACCACCGTCAAACGACGCGAACGCGTGCCCCATGAGATATTCGCGACCTATTGGCGCGATGTTCACGGGCCGCTGTGTTCGCGTTTGCCTGGCTTGGGGCTTTACATCCAGCACCACTTTTCCCGGAGTCAGGATGCTCACCTGTGGCCGTTGGCCGATGGTGTGAAACAAATCGCCGATTACGAGCTCGATGGCGGTGTGGAGATCGGCTTCACCTCTGCCGCCAATCAGCAACAATTCCAGCAGGCAAGCCCGCTACTGTTCTCGGACGAACAGAACATGTTCGACGAAACCCTCGCCTATGACTTGCCCGAAGGCTCCGTAACGCGGGTGAATCGGCTTGGCGATGAAATCTACAACGGCGCGGACCACCACGACCGTATTCACGTGCACTTCAGTCCGCGCGCAGGGCTCGCGCAACTGCACGACTACTTGGCCAATGAGCTGGCCGAGGTCCTGGCCAGCGCGCCTGAAGTGCAGAAACTTTGTCTGCACCTGACCACGCCCTTCATCAATGACAACCAGCACCCGCCCTCGCCCAACGTCGAGCATTTTGCCCACGCGGCACGTGCCGAACTTGCCATCATGGAGATTGCGTTTGAAAGCCCGTTGGCTCGACGTCGCTTCTTCGATAGCGAGGTGTTCAAGGCGACCCTCGCCGGACAGGCAAGGCACGTCGCCGAATTGAAGGCATTCGCAGTTTCCGGGCTCTATACCTACGTACGAGACGGCAAGCTCACCACCGCCGGGTTGCGCGGTAGTCGCGCTGCCGGCCTGATCGACTATCTGGGCGCGATCAACCAGCAGGCACCCGAGGTGGAGCATCTTCTCCTGAAAGGCGTGCTGTAGCGGTCACCGACGTTCTGCGCGGGTGGCACTGCGCTCTTGCTCCATCGCATACCGACGACAATGCTCCAGATAGCCCTTCTCATGGTCACCGACCAACTGCACCACGCTCGACCATAGCCACGAAGGGGCATCGAGCGTCTGCGTGCGGTTGCGCTGCAGGTCTTTTATCCACGATGAGCGCGTGGCCAGATCCATCTGGCGCGCGTGCGCCAGGCCAACGACTCGGGCGAGATAGCCGGCGGCGGACATCGCTTCGCGCTGGCTCAGTTGATCGAGTTCGAGCTTCAAGTCCTGAGGCAACAATTCGCGAATGAAAAAGCCGTGGTCGAGCATGCGCGCAGCGATCATCCTGTCGCCCAGCCCCGGCGATAAAGCGCGAGCGCCCTCCACCACTCGCTGACCGTTGTCACGTGGCATTTTCGCCCTCGGCACCCGCGGCGCTGCGGCGCGCACGGCTTCCTTGATATCCACCAGGCAGTAATCCACGTCGTCGCCCTTGCCCACAGCGAGCAGCGCCGCATACCGGAGCAGCCCCAGTGAACTGCAACCTTTGACCCAATAAGCAGCGTCGAGCAACTCGACGTCGTCATCCCGCGAGCGGCCTTTGAGGGCGGTCACCAGGCTGTGCATTTCAGACGTATCGCACAGGGTGGCAACGGCACTGCGCTCGGCCTTTGACAACGACCAGAAATGCTTGCCCAACGGAATCGTGGGCCGCGTGTCTTCGATACGTTCCTGGGCAAGGTGCTTCCAGGTCCGCGCCACTGCGCTACGCATGCCGGCCTTTACCTGAGCAGGTCTCGGGGGCTCGTCATCGCTATCGCCCTCGAAGGCCTGCTCGTAGCCGCGCATCATTTCTTCGAGCATCTGCGCAGTGGCCACGCCCGGCAGGTCCGAACCGCGTGCTGCGGTCGCCAGGGACAAGGCCAGGCGCACCAGATCGTGGGCAGGATTGCCGATGACTGTCTGATCGAGGTCGCGAATATGAATGTCGGTTTTGCCTTTCAAGTCGCCGGTAGGGCCGAGGTTGCCGGCATGGCAGTCGCCACAGATCCACACGGCCGGACCGCTGGGCAGACGACGCCCGACTTGGGTGTGCAGCCACTCGTAGAACTGCACGGTGCTGCCACGCACATAGGCGTGTGCGGAACGGGCCATCTTGAGGTTACGCAGATCATTGAGGACATCGAGGCGCGCGGCGGGGCGAGGCGTTTTCATGTAATGACGTCTTTGGAG
Organism: Gammaproteobacteria bacterium; assembly: GCA_903970465.1. Lineage (GTDB taxonomy): Bacteria > Pseudomonadota > Gammaproteobacteria > Pseudomonadales > Pseudomonadaceae > Aquipseudomonas. Next base: position 6,355 of record CAJCIO010000018.1, on the reverse strand, counting down.
TGTGAACGGTTGACCCGTCACGATGAGAATGTTTCAAAACATTTCTGCGGTCATCAGATACCCAACGCCGTCACACCCATGAACGCTCCAAGATTACCCATCTGCGCACGCGCCATCTGCGGGCCAGTCTGGATGAGTGCGCCAAGCGCCTGGGCCCGTTGCAAAAATGGCGTGACAGCAGGCGTGGTCACCACATCAGCCACCAGGCAGCCCGACGTCAGCGTCTCGAGCATGGCAGCAGGCAGAGGGAGTTCATCGGTATCGAGCATACCGACCGGCGAGGCGTTGGCGACCAGCGCAAAGCCTGCGAGTGAGTGGTATGCCAGGCCAATGCGCACCGCCGGGAAGGCATTGTGCAGCACATCGGCCAAGGCTTTGGCACGCCCGCTGTCGAGGTCGGTGAGTACTAATTCACTGAGGCCGGCTTCGCACAGCGAGCAAGCAATCGCGCTGCCTACACCGCCCGCTCCGAGCACCAGAGCTTTCTGGCCTTGGGGCTCGAAGCCCTGTTGCCGCGCGGCAGTCAAAAAACCTTCGCCATCGACGTTATCGCCCAGCAGGGTGCCATCGGCCTCGCGCCTGATCACATTCACCGAGCGCAACAGCGTGGCCCGTGGGCTGAGGTGATCCAGATACTTGCTGACCACCTGCTTGTACGGCACGGTGATGACGCAACCGCGCATATTTTGCCAGCCGCGCAGGCATTCGATGAACGCCGCAAGGGCGTCGGCGCTTAGTTCGATAGGAATCATGCTCAGGTCCAGGCCGTTGTCCTGGAACCAGGTATTGAAATTGACCGGGGATTTGACCTGGGCAATAGGCGAACCGACGATCGCGACCAGCTGCGTTGCGCCACCGATCATGGGGGCCTCCGACGTTGTTATTGATATTATCGGGGAAGATTGCCAGCTACAGCCATCAGCGTCGATGGCGCCGACGTTCCTGGACTTCCTGCGGTATGCGCCGGTGCTGCTCTTTCAGGTCACCGATGAGGTTGGCAATAGCCCGGCCCGATGCCAATTTGTTCGCGGCTATGTCACCCACCGTCAGATCGATTTTGCCGTTTCGGGGGTTGACGAAATGCACGGTCATGATGCCTTTGGAGTCTATTTCACACCTGCATTTGCTGGGCAGAAACGCCGATTCCAGAAGGTGTCGCAGTTGTAGATGAGAAAGCATGATGTACCCCGAACGTCTTGTGATTATTGTCGTGACCCGTTGCAGCATAGCGTGGACATCGCCGCCGGGCGGCTCAATACAGCACCTTGGCCGCCTCGCGCATGAAGATCTCCACCGTCTTGGGCCCGATGCCCTTGAATGCTTGCAAGCGCTGTTCGAACTCATGGCGGTCGGCGCTTTGCGCGTGGAGGGTGGTGACCTTGCCGCCATACTCGTCATGGAGTTGGTGGGCGAGCAGCACCAGGCGCTCGGCGGTGGATTCGTCATAACGCGAATACCGCGCCTCACCCAGCATCGCCACCAGCTCGCGATGGCTGCAATTGGCCAATTTGCGCGGCGTATCCCGCTGGTGCTTGATGACGATGACCCGATAGGCCTCGGCGGCGATGCTGGCGCTGATGCGCTTGCCCATGAGAAAGCTGGCGAGCAGCCATTTGAACAGCGCAGCTTCATCGCCGTGCTCAAGGGCAATATCGAGATCGTGGGCAGTGATGGTTTTGGTCACCCTGACACTCTCCTCAGCGTACCGATAATGTCTGTTGGAAAAGAGCTGGCAGCCGAACGTTCAATCGAAATGAGCCGGCAATGACGTCGCCGACGCATCTGCGGGGCCATGGTGCACCGATGCTCAACCCGCGCTAGCACGACCCAATAAACAAAAGCGGCCGCTCCATCAGCCTTTCGTACCGAGCCTCAAGGGCAAGGCCTTTAGGATGTCCTCTAATCAAAACAAAAAAGGACATCCGCTATGCGCTTGGGTTGGTACTCGGCACTCACGCCGACGGAAAAACGCACTTACTGGGCCTGCTTCGGGGGCTTCACCCTCGATTCGATGGACTCGACCATCTACGCACTGATGATGCCGGTGTTGATGACCGTGCTGGCCCTGACCAAGTCGGATGCCGGGTTGCTGGGTTCGGTGTCGTTGATTGGGAGTGCCTTGGGTGGTTGGGGTGCAGGCTTGCTTGCCGACCGCTATGGGCGCATCAAGGTGATGCAGGGAACGGTGCTGTGGGTGGCGGCGTTCACCTGCCTGGCGGGGCTGTGCAGCACCTTTTGGGAATTCTTGCCGGTGCGTTTCCTGCAGGGCATCGGTTACGGCGGTGAGGCCGTGGTCGGCGCGGTGCTGATCAGTGAAGCCATCACCCCGGCGCTGCGCGGTCGCGTGGCGGCATCGGTGCAGAGTGGCTATGCCGTCGGCTACGCGATTTCGCTGACGTTGATGCCCGTGGTTTTCGCCTGGCTGCCCGAACACATCGCCTGGCGCGCGTTCTTCGCCATCGGCTTGCTGCCGGCCTTTCTGATCTGGTTCATCCGTCGCCTGGTGCCAGAGTCCGCGGCCTTCACCCAGGCCGCCAGTCAGCAACGCCAAAAGCTCAACATCAAGGACATCTTCGGCGCGCAACATCGGCGCGTCACGCTGATCAGTACGGTGCTGGCCAGCGGTATCTTCGGTGGCGCCTACATCATGATCACCTGGCTGCCCACCTATATGCGCATGGTGCTCAATCTGCCGGTGGCCTCGACCTCGGGCTATCTGGCGGTGAATATCATCGGCTCGCTGCTGGGGCCGTTCGTGTATGGGCGCATCAGCGACCATATCAGCCGCGGCCGGGCGTTCCTGCTGTTCCTGGTCTGCCAGGCCTGCGTGGTTTCGGTCTATACCTTCGCGCCGATCAACATGACTGTCACCCTAGGCCTGGGGCTGTTGCTCGGTGCGTTTCAAGGTGGCTTGGCATCCGGATTGCCGGTCGCCTTCGCTGAGCTCTACCCCACTCGCATCCGCGCCAATGGAGCAGGCTTTTGTACCAGCTTCGGTCGCGGCTTCGGCTCGATCATGCCAGCGGCGGTGGGCTTTGCTTCGACCGGAATGGGGTTGCCAACGGCCATGGGGGTGTTCGCGATCAGCTCCTATGCGATCGCATTCATTGCGGCGCTGTGCCTGCCCGACGCGACCGGTGCGGATATGACTGAAGAGCATCCGCAGGGTGTCAGGGATGGCGGTGAGTCGATGGATAAGTCGGCTCTCGGGCAGGTGGGGCAAACGCATTAGGATCGGGCCGGATGCTGCGCGTGATGGTTCCTGCGGCAGGCTGGTGCAAATGGGACCAGCATCTCGTGTTTGGGTTTGGGCACGCTCCGGTGGGCTGGAGAGTGGGGTGTGGTCCTTTGCTGCGGGCCTGTGCGGCTCGCCCTGCCCATTGGCCCTTCGCTTGGGCTCAGGGTACCCGCGCTCCGGCACCTGAAGAGAGGGCACGGCGCAATAGGCCATCCATGGCCTAACGCGCCTGACCCGGCATCCTGCCGGGATCTCCCTCTCTTCAGGTGCCTCCACGCGGCCTGCTGGAAGGGGCGAGCCGCACAGGCCCGCAGCAAAGGACCAGCCGAGATTTGGGGAGCGTCCTAAAGCTTTTTTGAAGCAACGGCACAAATATCACTGTTCTGCTTTCGAGTCGGCTTTGGGTTCGCCGCCCCATCCAGCAGGCCGCGTTCCGGTACGCTTGCGCAGGGATGACCGGCATGGATGCCGGCCAAGCCCCGCTGGGCCATGGAAGGCCCATCGGGGCGTGCCCTGCTAGCGTGCCGGAACGCGGGCTCACGATCTCAAGAGCCGGAGCCTAGGCGAAGGGCCAATGCTGGGGCGGCGAACCCAAAGCCGGCTCGAAAGCAGAACCACCCCGATCCCATCTTGCGCCCAATCAATTCGCTGCTTACGGGCGAGCTTGCTACTCGGGTAAACGGAGAATCGTGAGCTGATCGAGTTGGGCCAGGAATGTCATATGTTCAACCGCGCTGACCCTCTCGAGATTTTCTGCATCTCGTTGCCCACCTAACGCCAGCGCAGGAACGAATCCGTACATTTGCGTATCATTCAAGAGTCCCAGTCTACGCAGTGCACTTTCAAAATAAACATCGGGGTCACGAGTCGGTTGATCTAGAAACGCAAAAAAACATTTCACCTCGAAATCCAAATCGTCTGGAGGACTATTAAAGCCACTTGAAACAATCGCATATGAATTGAGTGTTGAGAGACGAACAGCGGGGCCGAACTTTTCTCCCCACAGGAAAATCTGGCCAAAAGCACTCCGAGCTATGACATGAAATTTGTCTTTGTCATCTAGTTCCGTGCCCTGGAGCCAAGCACTGATCACTCCCTCATACTCCTGAGGATTGACAATCCAAAATAACCCCCTCCCATAGCCCGCCCATCCATACTCCTTCCAATATTTCAGCAGTTGCTCGGGCAGCCGATGACGGTAGCGCTCCAAACTTGAAATAGGTACTTCTCTGCGGTTGAATGGCTCACCGAATTCCTCGAGAAACATTCCGAAATATTCATCCATTACGCTTACTCCTACTTACATCGTTCGAGGCTGGCGTTCATAGTCTCCAGCTTCGCATTGAAGCCGGGATCCCCACCTGATGCCTTAAGATAGAGCTCAACCGCGTCATCAAGATGTTTCACTCGAGTTCTCCACTGGGGACCGATGCTTGAATTGACCCGGCGATCCCCGAAATCGTCGATAACGTCAGCCCCTCCACTTATCAAATCGGGATTATGGAGCGCTGCTAAAGTACGCATTTTATCTTTGGCCTCGCGTGCCGCGAACGCCTTGGCATCATGGGGCAGGTGCCCGAGGCGAGAAAATTTCTTACCGAAGTCACTCTTTAGATTCTCCTCAAATTCAGCCCGAGCATCGCGAGCAGCTTGAGAATTACGCTTCGTATGTCCCGCCGTGAAAGCGGCCCGCCCCGTCACGTACTCATGAATTGTTAGCCCGTTCAACCCCTTCTCCTGCCCCACCAACTGCCGATCAAACTCCGGAACCTTCGAATGCGGCATTCGCTTCGCACTAAAGCAGGGTACTTCAATGCGCGCCATCCGCCGACCACGACGAGGGCGCGCGCCTGAATCGCGAGTCGTAGCTGGCGGCGGCTTTATAGACTCGTGCCGCATGGGGCCGGCAGCCAGCGCAGGCTTGGGTACTTTCAGCAGTGGATGCTGCTTCAGCGCCTGCTCATGTTTGGCAATCCACTTAGCGAGCCGCTCTCCGCGCGGGGTTTTGCTCATCTGCTGCATCAAGCCAACACCCGTGCCACCTCTACGGGTGAGGTAAGCGACGATGGCGCTCAGGAGTAGAATCACCATCGCCTCGTGCGCTTCGGCGATCTGCTCGCTGGCCTGATGAATCGTCAGGTATTCCTGCGCGACAGAATGGCTGAACGGCAGTTGGTTTTCGGGTGGCGCGCCCCACGCCGTGTTCATGCCCCGCTGATAAGCGCCGACGATAGTGGGCACGCCGTCGATAAAAAAATCGGCGATGGCAGATAGCCCGAGTATGCCCAGAACCCAGCCGCCGGCCTTCAACCCAAGTGCCGTACCGACGGCAACACCCGGAATCGCGCCCACACCGCCAGCGAGACTGCCCGCAGCGCCGCCGATCGCACCGCCCAGCAGCATGCTTGCGACCAGGATGCGGGCCATTTCGGCCACGCTCTCCAGCAGATCGCCGACGACTTCGCGCATGTCGATCTCGGCGAAGCGCCTGCCAAGGCGCAGCATCGCAGGCGTGTTCGCATAGAAGAAAGCATCCTTGACGCACTTGAGGCGGTGCGCGGGATGGGTGTCGTAGTAGTCGTAAGGGCTATGTGAATGAAAAACCGCTTGGCGATTGAAGGCACCAAAGCCTGCTGAAGGGAAATAGCTATTCAGCCTGAGTTCCAGATCGAACCAATCTGGGGAGGTGTTCCATAAGGGCATCCGCGTCTCCCGCCGCCCTCAGCGCCGAAAATAGGGCCATTGGGGCAGCAAAATGAGTGAGACACGGACTGTGAAGAAATGCTCGGGGCCTGTATGTCAGGCGTTTCCGAAAGTTTCGCGGAAAAGTCCTACAAAGGAGCCAGAGCCCCGTTCTAGAGCTCCTTGCTATCAAAAAAATGACTGACGCCAAAAATATCACTGTTCTGCTTTCGAGTCGGCCTTGGGTTCGCCGCCCCATCCAGCAGGCCGCGTTCCGGTACGCTTGCGCAGGGATAGCCGGCATGGATGCCGGCTAAGCCCCGCTGGGCCATGGAAGGCCCATCGGGGCGTGCCCTGCGCAAGCGTGCCGGAGCGCGGGCACCCTGAGCCTAAGCGAAGGGCCAATGCTGGGGCGGCGAACCCAAGGCCGGCTCG
>CAJCIO010000017.1 GCA_903970465.1 Gammaproteobacteria bacterium | reverse complement strand
CACCTGCTCCACATAGCTGGCACCCAGTTCAAATCCAGCCCCCGCTATCGTGAACCCCATCGCAGCCAGTTCGCTGATCAGTCGAGCATCACCCTCAGGCAGCTTGCGGGCCTTGAATGCGATCAGCATTCCCTCGAGCAGGCACAGCAGTGCAGATACACGAACCTTGTAAAAATCACTCTTGTGAGCGCCCATCACTCCTTCCGCCCACGCCTTGTCCAGAAAGTACGTGGCCTGGCGATTGGTACGGTTGGAGTTCAAGACTTTGTCACCGCGGGCTGCGTCGGTCAGGCGTACGTCGACCGCCTTCTCACTGACCGAGGCGATCATCATCCACCGCAGACCATGGTGCAGAACGCGATCCATGCTATTGGGGGCGGCTGTACGCAGCACTTGTCTGCCAAGGACGGCGTACCACGCATACAGGCCGACACTGGGCGTTACGCTTTGGCTTTGTAGATGTTCATAGAGGGTGTTGATCCGACCGAAAGCATTTGCCGCGGCGTGCACACGTTGGGTGATCGATTCGGGTAGCTCCAGCGAGGTGTTGTCCGGCGGCAACACCTTTGCAGCACTGATCAAGGCCGCTACCTCTTCCCGAATATCATCCTGATTAGCCGTAATCCCGCGGATCGCCAAATTATTCGGACTGGCCGGATCGCTACGCCACCATTGATCCAGCAAGGTCGAACCCGCAACACAAAGCTCCATACCAATGATGCAGCGGCCAGTCTGTTCGGCGAAGGCCAGGCCGCTGATCAGGTCAGTGCTGTCATAACGCTCCAGAGCCCTGAGCAAGCGCTCGCTGCGTGCCCAATAGACATGGTCGCTGGCACGGCTGTCCGCGAGCGCTTCGGCTTGTGCCAGGACCTGGTCGAAGTAGTCGAGTTGATCGTGCATGCCTTTGATATCGACCAACTTGCCGTACTTCTTGTCGAACTTGTCCTTGAACTCCCCGGCCTGAAGCCTGGCCTCCACGCGTTCGCGTGTTTCGCGCTCGAATCTCTCCAGATGCGGTTTCATGCGTGCATCGTGTTCTTCGTCAGCCTTTCGCGCTATATCTGAAAAGACATACATCTCCAGCGGCATCTGCGGTTGCAAGCGAATGGTTTCGGCCATGACCTGGCGTTTAATGATCTGCTCCGCGACCATCTCCGGGTACATCTTTTCCACTTCGAGGAAAGACTGCGCAACCAGCAATTTGCGTTCATTGTCGACGCCGGGCTCTACCGAGCGTTGCAGCCACTGCGTGCGTACGTCGTCGATGGCTCCATTGCGCCAGGCATTCAGCTCCTGAGTGATGCCGATCGCATCTTCTATCACCATGGCGGCGCCGCGTGGCTTAATCTTGCCGACTTCGGGCATCAGCGCGTGATGGGAGGCCGTCATCGAGACGATCTGGTCGGTGTTGAAGGGTTGGGAGCCGAGGAGTGCCTGCAGGGGCCCATCGTGCTGGGCCTTGAAATCAGCGATCCATGACAGTTGATCGTGCTTCAACACGTGGGGTTGCGGCGGTGCATCGGAGGGTTGGATGAATCGCTCGATATCGATCGACTGCAAGGTTGACCGGTAGCCTTCGTCGAGCAGGCGGTAGTTGTCGAGCATGCGCGGCGTCAGGGGCGAAGGACTGTAGAGCGGGCGTAGTTCTTCGATGTCGTCGACGTCATACAACGTGATCGTCCAGCCTTGGCCGCGGAGTATCTCATCGATGCTCGCTGCGCTCGGAACTGGCTCCCAAGGCGAATCGGGGCGGATGTACAGGAGCGAGCCATTCGGAGCGATGCGCCAGGCGCTGTGCCATTGGTGGGCGGGTTCGCTTCTGCGTTTGACCAGCAGATAGAGAAAGCCTTCGCGCAGTGGACGGATGGCATAGCTCGATTCAGTTAGGTCGCCGATGTCTTGAAAGGGTTTCAAATGACCAGGGAGCTGCGGCAGGCGGGCGCGTAAGGCCGGACTACCGCCGATGGCGGCATAGCGCAGGGGTAACAACTCGAAGCGGCGGGTGCAGTCGGCGACGGGGCTGTTGCTCAGCGCGGGCTTGTAGCCGGCGTTGAGTCGTTTGCACAGTTCGAGGGTTTCGAAAAGGTTATCCATGGGAGGGCCTCGATTGTGTCGTGCACATGTGGTTTTGCACGCCGTCGGCAAAGGAAGATCGGTTATCGCAGGCGTCGGCAAGTGCTGCCGGCCAGCCAGGCCTGTTGGTTGTCTTCTCGCCGTAACGGGCCAATAAGCTCACGTAAGTAATGAGGTCATCCTCACGACTCAACCCTTGTTCACGGCCCTCATTTAGGTAGTACTGGATCAAGCCCAGCCGCTCGCTGTGGCCATGCTCAGGCAACCCTGGACTGCTTGGTTCATGCTTTAGTATCTCAGCGATTCGGTGGCTCAAAGGATCCCCTGCCAGTGCCTCCCAGCAGGCCTCATCGAGCGCGAGAATTAGGGGCCGGTCGGCGTCAGGGCGGTCGTAGCCCGGTATTGGGCACCAGCGTGGCGTTTGCGGGTGTACAACGGGGACCCACCAATACTGGATAGGGGCTAACAAATCGGTGATGCCCGGCAGGTCCCGGCGTGCGCTCAATACCCGCATGGCGGATGGGGTGTGATAGCGCAGCATGTACGGATGGCCGTCCGTGCCGGATACCATGCTGGCATGGCTCAGGTGACGGGCGAGTTGTTCCGGCGGCAGGGCGCTGGTGATCCAACCACATATTTCTGGGCCGGCGGCTTCTCCAAGGTTGCAGAGGAAATCATATTGGCCCGAGACCTCAGAATCTGGCCGCGCCCCGAATAGCCACGGCCCGACGTCGCGCAAATTGGCGAACTGCTCTTGTTGCAGTAGCGGCCAGCACCGTTCCGCATAGTGCTCCTTGAGTTTGCCCCGGGCAGCGGACGAAAGCCTAGCCATCTCGATGATTGCGCTGAGGCGATAACGCGGAGATTCGCGCAGCGCGGTGGCCACCGCATTGATGAAGGGACTCATCATTTTGGCAACTCCATGCGCACTGAATTGCGATCGGCCAGAATTGCCTTGACCAGGCAACTGATGCAGATGGGATCACCTGGCTCGGCCACCCCGAAGGCCGATGTCTTGTGGGATCCACCTTTTGATTGTTGAGTGATCGGCCCTTTGAATGTCAGTGCTACACCATCCAGGGTGATGCCTGCACCGTCCATCCGAAACAATCCCGCAGGGCTCTTGATAGTCAGGCTTTCAGTAACCTGAATGTCGTACACCTTGGTTTGGTGACGGATCGCCTCACCGGTTTGCAGTCTGCTATGCCCCCCGACGATCTGTTCGAGATGTCCGCCGACATTCACCCAATGATTGGCTTTCGTTTCGTCCTTGCGATGATTGCCCACCGTTTCGATGCGATCTTGGCCGGTGACGATGGTGTGGGTCCGGCCAATGGTCAGGGTGTCGTCGTTACTTACTTCATGCTTTCGGTCCTGACCGACGCTGACTGACTCGTCTCGACCAACGTCTTCACGGCGGTCCTGACCAATCGAAACCTTTTCGTTGTGTTCGACACGTTCGCCGCGGTCGTGACCGACGAAAGTGGTTTCATCATGCTTGACGTGATTGTTCTGATCCCGCTGCGCATGAATGAACACCTCCTCCTGCCCCAACTCATCCTCGAACCGCAGTTCATTGAAGCCTTCGCCCTTGTGGGTCTGGCTTTTGATGGTCATGCGCGTTTTGTGCTTCGGTAGCTCATACGGTGGCAGCTGTGTCCCAGAATATGTGCGCCCGGTAATCAGCGGCTGATCCGGATCGGAGTTCACATACTGGATGATCACTTCCTGGCCGATCCGCGGGATGGCCATCGAGCCCCAGGTGCCGCCTGCCCAACCTTGGGAGACGCGCACCCAGCAGGAGCTGAATTCGTTGGACTTGCTGGCGCGGTCCCACGGAAAGCTGACTTTTACCCGGCCCCATTCATCACAGTAGATCTGCTCTCCGGGCGGCCCGACTACGGTGGCCATTTGCGGGCCGTCGACGCGAGGTTTAGGCAGCGGCGCGGATTTCCATTCGAGCCGGCCGGGGATCAGCACGGCATTCTGCACATAGTGGGTGCCTTGTTCGGCGCCAGCGGACTCTTCCTCGAGGCTGGTGTACTGAATGCCCTCATGGCGCGCGCTCATGACTCGCCAATGGACGTTGAGGTCTTCGCGTGGGTGCTCGGTGAGGTCGAAACCCAGCCCTGGTTGCAGGCGCACGTCGTCGCCTTCGACTTCTGCTATGCGGGCGTCATGGCGCAGGGCGGCGAGACGGGTCTGGGTAAAAGGCTTGCCGACCGCATCGCGCTTATACCGACCGGGGTAGTCGAAGCGCTCATAGTCTTCGGAGTGATGTGTGACGTCGCTGGCGACCGCGGCGTGCTCCTGGCGGTAACCCGGGTTGGTGAAAGTGTAGTCGCGTTGCACCTGGCGTACGGTGCGCACCTGTTCGCTATAGCGAAAGCGTCGCAGGCAGGGCTGGGGTTGATCGCCGCCGCTGTTGGGGTGGTACAGCACCTTGTAAGCTGGCGTTGGCTCGTCTTCAAAGCCTTCGTCATCATCATCGCTCTTGATCGCACTGCGGGCGATGGTTCCCAAGGCTAGCAGGCGGTCGGTGACGACCAGCCGATGACCCTTGGCACTGTGTTCGAAATGGTAGACATAGCCTTCTTCGGCGGCCAGGCGGGAGATGAAGTCGAGGTCGGTTTCCCCGGCCTGGACACAGAATTCACGGACCGGATGATCGAAGCAGGTGATCAGTTCGACATCGTTGTCGCGCTTGGATTTGAGGAGAAGTTCGAGGATCTGCGGTGCAGTTTTTTGCTGGAAGATGCGCCAGTTGGAGCGCAGCCCGGCGCGAGCGAGCAGTGGTTCGACGAGTGCTTGATAGCGCGTGCGACTGCGACCGCTGTCGCCCTGGCTGAAGGTGCTGACCAGGCCGTGGACGTAGCGCATGGGTTTTGCGCCGTGCCAGATGGTGAAGAGTACGGGCTGGTCGAGCAGTTGGCTGAAGTTGATGTCGTCGTCGTGGCTGGAGAGTTCTAGCTGCAGTTTGAAAGGTTTGCTGATGGCTTCTTCAAAGGTGAAGGAGACTACGTCGAAGGTGGCTTCGCCGGTGAGTGGGAGGAAGGTGTAGCGCAGGCTTGACTTGCTAGGCATAAGAAGTCCTTGTCCGCCATTGGGGAGAAGTGGAAGTGCTCGGGTGGTAATTCCACCCGACACTTTGCGATGATGCTAACCAACAGCCTCGACAGGCTTGCGCCAGTCGTCAGAGCCAGTAGTTGTAGATATCTCGTGGCTCCAAGTGATTTTGCGATAGGCCATCGAAACCTTGATCAGCTGGGTGTAGTGCTGGTTTTCTATGTTTTGAGCGTGGGGCAGGATCGTCTTTATATTGACGATCGTCGCATCTACCAGAGAAGTAGTGAAGAAGTGCTCTTGTTTGCCATCTCCATTGGTGCGATACCATCGGATCTCGACCTCGGATAGTTGCTCTCCATTGACCAGCGCCTGGTACAAAAGAGGCGTAGCTTTATTAATGGCGCTGGTGAAGACAAAGGGTTTGTGCACTCGTTGTCCTGAAGGTTGGCCGCTTTGAGGATCCGTAGGGACCATCACTTCATGTTCGATTTCCTGTGCGAGTATTTCGTCATCATGTCCCTCGATATATACATTTCCAACAGATTCTCTGTTAGACACACCCAGAGTGATAGGGCCTTGAACTATTCCTTCGATACCAATATAGCAAGGTGTTGGCATGCTAGTCTCCTGAGTATATATAAATGAACACGCTTACCCATGGTAGCGCGGCCATCGAGATTCGATGGTCTTCTTAGCAAGGCATAGGCCTTGATAATTTGTGGAATTCTATTTACTAGTTACATCGCTAATACAGTACAGCATTCAGGGAGTGCAGTACCTCGACGGTAATCAGATGCAAGCGGTAGCTGAAAACCCCATACATCAAGGCCAACCCTACTGCAGTGATCACCAATGGGGTCCACCACGGCCACTGCCGATTCATCCGGTAGTTACGCGGGGCGACGTTGGTGAGTGGGGCGCTTAATTCTTCAGGCGTCGGGCCACGAAGAGCGCGAATGATCCGGTGCAACTTGACGATAATGCTCTGCAGCGCTTCGTCGCCTTTGGGCTGTATTCCATATTTACCCTTCAAGCCGATGCACAGGCATAAGTACATGAATTCCAGAGCATCTTGATAGCGTTGTGGTTCGAGCATCATGCGCGACAGTACAGTGAAGAATTTTTCCCCTCCCCAGGTTTCTTGGTGGAAGTCACTGAGCAGCGGTTGATGACTCCAGACAGAGTTATTCCCCCACGGCGTGCCCATTACGCTTTCATCGAGGTAAAGACACAGAGCGTAGGAAAACGCCAGCAGCTGCGCGGGTTCGTAAGCATGCTGCCGTAGTTCGGCTAACAGCGTGCTGATCTGGTTATGCACGTCGTTGTAGAGCTGTTTTATCTCCACATGCTCGTCCAGCGTCCTCACCCGTATTGCCAAGCCAAACAAAGGCATTGCCCCATCGATCATTGGGTTGCTGAAGCCGCCTCTTAGTTGAAACTCAGGGTCAGCCGGATACCGTTGAAACTCCGGTTCGCGTTTTGGTCCACCGGTGTTGAGCGCTGCCTGCATCTCTCCCTCATTTACATCAGGGAAGACTGCTTCATTTTTCCCCATCTCACTCACCCCTGATCGCCCAAAACTGCAACTCAAGCCCCGGAAACTCGCCCGCTATATGAAAGCCAAATCCGCCGCTGTCCTTCATCGCCTGCCACGCTGGATTACGTCGATCCAACTCGAAATAGCTGAATCCGGAATGAAATGGCAGATCTCGTGGCGCCACTGGCAATGGCAGTAGCGGAATGCCAGGCAGTTGCAATGGCACGAGATCACTCAGCGCTTCCAGTGAGGTGACCTTGGCTTTTTGCAGGAACTGCTGGCGTAGAGACTCTGCAGGCAGGCTCGCTCTGACGGCGAGGATGAACTCGGCGTTGTCGAGCAAGCGGCGATCATCCAGGGTGGCAACCAGTACGCCGTATCCCCTTGGCTCCAGCGGCAATGACATCGCCTTGGGTTGTAAGACAATGCTCAGGGTTCGGCGCAGCGCCTCTTCCAGCGGTTTGAAAGAGGTATGGAGCGAGTTGTGCTGATAGGCCGGAAACTCTTGGGGCAGCCGACTCTCATCGGTGAAGGTCAGCAGCTCGCCACAGGCTTGGCTGATGGCCAAGTAGAGCTGCTCGGGATGGGTATGCGGCTGTCGGGCCAGGTGCTGGAAGCATGGCCACCAGCGGTTCATGGCTTGCAGCAGATTGAAGTCACGGATATCAGCTACGCCCGATTGACCGGATGAGCCTATACGTGCTGCGAGATTACGAGCGCGTTCACGCAAGGTGTTGGTGACTTCATCAAGAAATCGCTTGAGCGACGGTATGGCCTGGATGGAGACGCTAGTGGGGTAAAAGGCTTCGTCCAGCATCAGGCTGCCATCGGGTCGTCTTTCAAGTATCTGAGCTATGGCGAGACGGGTATAAGCGCTACGGTCTTCACCATCTCGTTTAATTTGCAAATTGGGTGTTGCGAGATCCACCGCTACCAGATCACCGTCGGCGGTGTGGGTGTCCTTTAGCTCGTACGTTTGTGCGGTGTAGCGATAGTTGGCTGCGCTATCGGGCCAACTGACCTCCCGCCCGCCCTCGGTGCGCAACGGCAGGCATAGATGGACCTCGTTGCTCAGTCTGGCGTCATCGCTTATTTCCAGTGGAGGTGGAGGGGCCAGGTCGGCAGGAATATCGAACACCGTACCGTCGGGCATGATGCCGCGTGCCCGAGTGATAGCGATCTTGCCGAAGCTCAGATACTCCTGATTCAGCTGTAATTCGGTAAATCCATAGGAGGAGGTATTAAGGCTGCTCATCCGCTGATGGATTGCTGCCTCGCTGGCTCTGGCCAGTTGCTGAAAGTGTTGCGGCTTGACGAACAGACCTTCGCGCCAGAGAACAGGGTTGCGTGAGCTCATGATTGCTCCGAATCAAAAGGAAAGGGATGGGAAGGAACCAGTGGACGAGCCATCAGCTTTCTTCCTTGAGCAGGATTCGTGTGTCGGTGATCTCCACGCCAAGGGCGATCTTGCGACCACGAGGCTCTATGCGCAGGACCTGCTTCCAGATGGCGTTCTGTTGGTTGTTGTAATTTGCAATGACGGCGATGAAGCGGGTGGCTGACTCGAGCGGTTCGAAAGGCACGAACTTGAATTGACCAGGTAACAGCAGGTAATCGTCGTCCCGTACGTAGGTGCTCCGCAGGGCTTTGGCGGGGTCCTGATCCAATAGCTGGTAAACAGTGTTTTGCAGCAGTGAGTCGTCGCGCAGTTGCAGGATCTTGATAGCAATGGGCGTGGCTATCTGCTCTGGCAACACAGGCTTTGGATCCGGGAGCGTGAGATAGACAGTCGCATCCTCGTAGCTGCCCGGACTGCTTTCCTCCATTGGCGAGCGTGCCAAGGCTTCCATCGGCGCCTGTGGTACGGGCGACATGGGCGGATACTGCTCCCGCAAATGCCCTAGCAAGGATTCGACTTTCTCGGTCAAGGCGTGTGGGTCGCCGGCGCTCAGGCTGACTGCGTATGGGTCCGGTTCAAGCATCCCTGGCGAATCGCTGTTGTCGTGGCTACGTGGATTGCCGTTTATGGCGGGGCTGGCGAGAATGCTGAAAGAGACTTCGGTTGGCTGATCTTTTCGAACCCCCACAGGGATGGACGGATCCACCAATATTTGGCCGATTTTATTCAACGAAGTACATCCAAGTAGGGTCAGGAATAGCGGAGCCATTACGGCTGCACGAAAATTCATGGCCTTTCCCCGGTGATGAAATCCAGCGGCGCCGTCACGCTGGCATCTTCTAGTGCGGCCAATGGATCGCAGCCGATACAGGGATCGAATACCTTGGATACATCGGTCACCGCATAGGAGCGAGGCACGCAAGCGTCAATGCTGGAAATGCCAGCCGGCAGGTCACCCACAAGAGCATCGAGTATTCGTCGGGTTGGATCGAACAGATCCTCCAGAGAGTCGCGATGCAAGGGTTGATCGCTTTGATCCTGATACAGGCTGATGAGCAGCCGATACGCTCCGATACACAGCCAGTCGCCTTCCTGCAAACGCACGGGAGCGAGGTGCCCGAGGCTCATGAGGCTGTTATTGATAAATGTGTGTCCACAGCGATCGATGGCGCAAAAGCTGTTTTCAATCAGTCGAATTTCACAGTGCACGGGCTGAACACGTCGCTCTCGATCAACCAGTTGCCAAGTAGCGTTTTGGCTACCGATGGTGCCTCCGTCTCTATCGAACTGGTGGTGAGCTGTTACGCCGTGCTGCAACTGTTCGAGATTGCTGATGCTGAGCATCAAGGTGTTCATGAGCGCCCCCCGATACGCACCTTTGGGCTATGGGTGCCTTGCCGGTCATCAATAAAACTGGTCCAGCCCAAGTGCGCTCCGCGAGTGCGGCACAGGCTGAACGACGGCAACTCCTTGGGTTTTAGGCGCAATTCGAGGTCATAGGCCAGACCATCGCGCAGTAGGAAATCGATCAGCGCACGCAAGCGGCCGGAATTGATACCGCTGGGTAGAAAATCGCGTAGTTGCGCCTGGTCGAGGCCGCTGATCAATAGGGTGAACTTGCTGCTACGAGTCCGTATGCGATTACCTACGATGAAACTGCTGCCCAGATGGCCGTTGTTGCGGCCAAGGCTGAGGATCTGCTTGGCGTTGGTGGCGACCGAGCGAGTCTCGAATTCGCGAATCTGTACATCTTCAAGATCGAAACAATGCGCAATGATCCCTGCGACCGTGCCAGGCGCACGGCTGCGGCTCGCAATCACCCCGGCAAAGCTGAGCAGACGACTCCAAGGGAGCGCGGTATGACCCCGTAATTGCTCGTTGCCCAAGCCTATCAGCGCGAAGACATAGCCTGAGAAGGGATCACGGGCCTCGGTCTGGAAGCGGATGTAGTAGCGGTACTTGCGCCAGATTCGATGCAGCAGGCTAAGCAAATAGTGGTTGAAGAAATCGAAGAATGCCGGGCGCACACCTTTGCCTTGAACATGCTCGTAGGCGAGTTGATCCAAGTAGTAGCTCGGCAAGGGGGAGTCGGTGCCGTGCAGGCCAAAGAACGTGGTGCAAACGCGATAGCGTGATTGATCGGCGCGGCTGGGATGATCTGGCAAGCGCTGCGCATGCAGTACGTCTGCAACGGGGAAGGTCAAGCGTGGATCGCTCGCCAAGCGCACGCGCGCATGCGCAGCGTCGGCTGGCCATCGTGGCTCAAGGTCGTCACCGTGCAAGCCGTGCAGTCTTTCCAGCAGTTGGAAGAAACTGTGCAGGCGCGCTTCGGCGAGCAGCGTATCGGCTAGATCAGCGGTTGTTTGCCGGTCAGCAGGGGCCATGTGTATTGCTCGTTGTTGGTGGTGTTAATCACTTCCAGTTGATGGAAGGAGTTGAGGCTCGCGTAGAGGCCGAAGAAGTGCGACAGAACGCAACTGAAGAGGTAAAGGTCGCCTTCACAGCGGAATGCATGCTGATCCAGCTCCAATCGGGTGTGTAAACCGCGAACGGGTAGTCCGCCGATCAGCCAGTCCAACGGTTTAGTGGTTGTTTCACCAATGCCATTGAGGCGCTTGCGTGTGGCTCTTGCCTGCTGAATGTCATGCAGAGCCGCAAAGTCGTAAGCGCCAATGACCGCCTTGAGTGGTTCCGCGGACAGTAGCGACAGGTAGTTGAGCGACAGATTGGAGATCAGCGTCCATTGCAGTTGCCCGTCCAATACCGGGCGGTAGGGGCGAGTGGGTCGACAGATATTGCGATAGCTGGCCAGCGGAGGTGTTGCTTCAGTGATGAGGCTGATATCGCCGATGCCAAGTGCCAGCGGTAGATTACGGTTTGTACAGGTCAGATCGATGGAGGCGGTCTCCATGCGGCCGATGTAGCGACTCTCGTCACCGCGGACGAAGGCTATTCGGTGGACCAAGGCATCATCGCGTAATGATTCTTCGACCTTGCATCGGTAGTACAGGGTTGTACGTCCCTGGGTATGCTCGATTTCATGGGAGAATGATTCGAAAGGCCGAAAGACGCGCAGCTGTTCTTTCGGACCGCCTTGGTTCGGGGTTCGCCAACTGGCCACATGGTCAACACTAAAAATTTCGTAGGCGTCCGGTCGACGCCCACTGGGCGTCAGAGCCACTTGTACATCTTGTCCTGACAAGTCGATGGGCTCAGCACTATGTTTGAACAGATTGATGGCAGGGGTACAGAACAAGCTGAAGTCATCGTTGCCGATACGCAAAAAGCCAGGCAGCGGACGGCTGAAGTGAAGCCCAATGGTTATTTTCTGGCTGGCCATATTGGGCCATAGCTGGTCGAGCCCGATTAAACTGAAAAAGTGAAAACGCTGCGGGAAAACAAAGTATTCCTGCAGGATCCGATAGCCATCGAAAACATTGCGCGGGTAAGGGAGTAGTGCGTCTTCGGGGCTAAAGCCGGGAAACCTGATATTGGAGGCCGGCAACCGCCGCAGCTCTCCATTGATGACTACGCTGATATTCTTGAGGTATTGCGCGAGCCATAGGTACAGCGTTTGTGCGCTGCTATCGTCACCACTGAGATGGAACTCCAGGCTATCGCACGCCAATGAGTCGAGCGGCCGTTGCACCAGGGTAGTCAGGTCAATATACACATCAGAGGTGTCGAATGTGTTTGTCGCAGTCACCTCACTGATGGCGAACGGATGGAGCTTCACATCGGTGCACGTGCGGTATTCGCACGCAATATCGTCTATCGGATGGGCGAATAGTCGAGATCCCTTGGGAACGATATGAGGTTCGCTAAGTGAGTACTCCAATGGAGTGAACTGGATGATGGTGGCGCTTGGCAGTGGCCGCAGGTAATTGGGCCAAAGCATCTGCAGCAGTGAGTGAGTAAGCTCCGGTAAGTCATCGTCAAGCTTGAGGCGTAGTTTTGCGGTCAGGAATGCAAACCCTTCCAGCAGGCGCTCGACATCCGGGTCACTGCTGTCCTTTCCCAAGAATCGGGCCAGCTGCGGATTATCGTTAGAGAAATCTGCGCCCAGTTCGCGTAGATAGCGCAGCTCCTCGCCAAAGCGTTCTTTTAATGACATGGATTACCTCACCCGGGTGTAACGGTTGTGGCTGTTGATCAAAAGTTCGATCTGCAATTGCTGCGCACGGTTGTCGACCTGCACCTGGCAATCCAGATAAAAGTGCAACTCCATCGGGGCGTAGGTATCTGGCACTCCACGCAACCCATAGACCTTGATTCGCGGCTCGTAGCGGTGAATGGTGCGTCGGATATCCGCACTTACTTGTTCGAGCAAGTCGCCGCTATTCAGATCGTGACCATTGAAGTCGCGCAGGCCCAAGTGAGGACTGCTCAGTGAACAGCCCTGACGAGCATTGAGCAGTGTTTCCAAATGATGTTTGATCGCGTCGAATTTGTGGGCCGCTGCCTTGTGCCGGCATTGCTGTCGGCTCCAAGGGACCTGCGCGGTTAGCCGGCCAAAAAAACCGCTCATTGAGTGTCGAGGCGCCCCACCAGAGATATCTCGAAATTCGCCCCCATGTACTTGAAATGCGGGCGTACCGCGAGCGACACCTGGTACCAGCCTGGATCACCCGGGACTTCAGAAATTTCGATTTTCGCCGAGCGAAGCGGCCTACGACTGCGTACGTCAGCGGAGGGGTTTTCCTGGTCGGCAATGTATTGCTTGATCCACTTGTTGAGTTCACGTTCCAGGTCTTGGCGCTCTTTCCAGCTGCCAATCTGTTCGCGCTGCAGTACCTTGATGTAGTGGGCTAAGCGGTTAACCACGAACAGGTACGGCAGTTGGGTACCCAGCTTGTAATTGGTCTGCGCCTGTTGCCCCTCGGGGGTCTTTGGAAAGACTTTGGGCTTTTGCACTGAATTGGCGGAAAAAAATGCGGCGTTGTCGCTGTCTTTGCGCATCGTCAGGCTGATGAAGCCCTCGTCGGCCAATTCGAACTCCTTACGGTCGGAGATCAGCACTTCGGTGGGGATTTTTGCTTGCAGGTGTCCGAGTGACTCGTAAAAGTGGACGGGCAGGTCTCCTACTGCGCCACCCGACTGTGGGCCGATGATGTTCGGGCACCAACGGTAACGCGCAAAGCTTTCGTTGATGCAGCTAGCCATCAGCAAGGCGGCATTGCCCCAAAGATAGTTGCCATGCTGGCCATTGATGCTCTCCCCGTAGTTGAAGCTATTAATAGGATGCTCGTGGGGGTCATAGGCGGTCCGCAGCAGGAAGCGGGGAAGCACCAGACCAACGTGGCGAGCATCCTCGCTGTCACGAAACGAACGCCACTTGGCAAAGCGTGGGCCTTCAAAGATATCTTTCACTTCTTTGAGATCGGGCAAATTTTCAAAACTGTCAAGATTAAAGAACTCGGGGGCGGGGGCACTAATAAATGGCGCATGGGACATAGCGCCTACCGATGCAACATAGCGCAGCAACTTTATGTCAGGCGATGAGGGTCCGAAACTGTAGTTGCCTATCATGGCAGCTATCGGCTCGCCACCAAACTGTCCGAAACCAGCGGTGTAGACATGTTTGTAGAGCCCGCTGCTGGTGATGTCGCTTGCGTTATCGAAGTCGTCGAGCAGGTCTTCTTTGCTGATGTGCAGCACTTCTATTTTTATGTTTTCACGAAAGTCTGTGCGGTCTACCAGTAGTTTCACTCCACGCCATGCTGATTCGAGCTGCTGAAAGACAGGTTGATGAAGAATGGCGTCCATCTGTTTGCCAAGCACCCGATCTATTTCGGCAATCATTTGATCAACTCGATGTTTATTGATCAGCTGATCTTGCTCCTTGCTTTCAAGGATTGTGGATATGAAGACGGTAATGCCCTGTTTGGCAGCTTCATATCCCTCCTGAGAAGGTGAAAGCAAGGTTTCGGCCATGATCTGGTCGAGTAACTTTGGTGTGCCTGATACTTCTGGTGCTGTATCACTGATCGATTGCATAGTGTTTTGAGTGGGCATGTTTGACGCTCCATTGTCTGCATCAGCCTGTGGGAGGCTTTTGGTCACTGCTGCTTCATTCTTCGTCAGGGGCCTCAAGCACCAGATTCAATTCGAGCGCTAGTTGCTTGCGGGTTTGCGCATCGCCCAGTACCTGCTGCAGCCGTTTGCGAAAGGCCGGGACGTTACCCAGTGGGCTTTTCAGAGCCACCAAGGCTTCCCGCAGCTCAAGCAGTTTGTTCAGTTCTGGCACTTGACGGCCGATCTGGTCAGGCCCGAAGTCATTGATCGATTTGATCTGCAGGGCCACTGCCAATTCAGCATCTGGGGCCGAGACGAGCATTGATGGTACGGTCATACTCAGATGTACATCCGCGCCGCTGAGAACACTGTTGAAACTATGTTGGTCGACGCGTAGTACTTGTCGATCCTCTAGGGCGCGAGCGTCATTCAGACCGAAGTCACCCAGTACCAGTATTTTATGGGGCAGCTCTACTTCTGCCTGTTGCTCCCCCGTGGCAGGCACATATTTAATGTTGATCCGCTCTTTAGGTGCTACTGAGCTTGAGTTTCTGGACATTCTCTGCATGACTCCCTGATAGGTATTTAATAAATTTATCTCATTTGTACTGGGAGAGTTTCCTGGTTTTTGTAGGAGGTTGTTTTTGCGCCTGTAGGAATCTTCCTCAAGGCTTATAGGATTAATCCTAAGTGATGCATTTTTTTGCTGTTGGTCTCGATTTCGTATAGAAACGATGCCCTTCGGAAAGCACCCTGGTCAAGGCTGTAGGTGTAAGAAAATATTTGCTTGTGGCTTCTGGAATTCTTGCACTAAGCTCTCTCCTGTACATGGAAGGGAAGCTACTCTTTCAGATTTTATTTATGCGCCGAACTCAGTGTTTGCTCGTACAGGTGTGTTCGTCTCTAGGGAGTTTCTTAGCCTGGAAATCAGGTGGGGTTGTTAGTGATAAAAAACATTACTTGTGGATTATGTCTCGGCTTTTTTCTGGAGGTTGGACACGCATTTGCGCAAGCCGCTCGCGACTGCACTCGAATTTCGTCCCGGGTAGAGCGGCTTGCGTGTTTTGACGAGGCGTCCGGAACGCCTGCGTACCCATCTGTGTTAGATGGAAGGTGGTCTGCGCCCGAGCTGAGTGCTCCAAGTCTTGCCAGAGTTTTGGCCAACGAGCGTTTGCGTGCACCTGAAAATCTTGCATTCCGTATGAGTAGCCACTTGGAAGGTCAAATGGGGCAAAAACTGATCGTGATTTCGGCACCTGCGATAGGAACCAGCGAGCCGCGCCCGTATCTTGCCATCAGCTGCGTGCAGAACATCTCCAGGTTGCAGTTGCTCGCAGCCCGGCCGATTGAGGGCAACCGGGTAATGTTGCGACTGCGTACGGAACGGCAAACAAGCAGCGAGATGCCTTGGCAGGTATTGGAAAATGGTCAGGTATTGGATGCCGGCCGGGGGTTGCCCGCAATCGAGCAGATCAAGGCGTTGATAGGCGCGCATCGTATTCAGGTGCTCAGTGATCATCCGGCGCTCAACGGGTTGAGCTTCGACGCCCAGGGGTTGGCCCCATTGATTGGCCAAGCGCGTCAAGCGTGCCGGTGGTAAAGCAGATGCCAACGGATCAAATAGCCCTGTTGCTTGCGCCCATTGAGCCCACGCTTGCGGCGGGTCTTTTCGATATCGAAGATGAAACCTACCAG
>CAJCIO010000016.1 GCA_903970465.1 Gammaproteobacteria bacterium | reverse complement strand
TTCCGATCTGCGCCGTCGGCGAACTGGCCGGAATACGCAACCCCGCCGCGCGGTTGTCCAGCGACCAGCACGCGTTGTTCGGCGAAGCGTAGGGATGAATGAAGCGATGGTAGGAGTTGACGTTCGGCGCCAGCAAGGCTGTGAAATCTGCCATCGCCGCCTGCTGACCTCCAATGAAATGACGAAACATCAGGGTCGGCTCCCCCGCCGCATCGCTGAACACGTTGCGGCCGCTGTCCAGCGCCACCAGGCTCTGATGGATATGCATCGAGCTGCCCGCAGTGTGCGCCAGTGGCTTGGCCATGCACACCACCATCAAGCCGTGCTTGAGCCCGACCTCCTTGAGCAGGTACTTGAACAACAGCGTCTGATCGGCCAACAGCAAAGGGTCGCCGTGCAGCAGATTGATCTCGAACTGGCTGACCCCCATCTCGTGCATGAAGGTATCGCGCGGCAGGCCCAGGGCCGCCATGCAGCGATAGACCTCATTGAAAAACGGCCGCAGGCCATTGTTGGAGCTGACACTGAAGGCGCTGGCGCCGTCTTCCCGACGACCGTCCAGGCCCTCGGGCGGTAAAAAGGGCTGCTGAGGATCGCGGTGACGATCGAACACATAGAACTCGAGCTCTGTGGCGACCACCGGCGCCAATCCCAGGGCCGCATAGCGGGCGATTACCGCCTTGAGCTGGCCTCGCGTGGACAAGCGCGAGGGCTGGCCATCGAGCTCGTCGGCGTCGCAGATCACCAGCGCACGCGGCTGATCGCTCCAGGGCAGCCGATACAGCTGAGTCAGGTCAGGCACCAAGGCCAGGTCGCCATCGTCGGCACCATAGACCTCGGCGGCTGGATAGCCGCCCATGATGCATTGCAGCAGAACCCCACGAGCCAATTGCAGACGGCGTCCTTCCAGGAAGCCCTCGGCGGTCATGACCTTGCCGCGCGGCACGCCGTTGAGGTCAGGGGTGATGCATTCGATTTCATCAATCCCGGTCAGGCGCTCGGCAAGAGAGCGTGGGCAAGCGGTCGTCATGACTCGATCCTTGAGAAAACGCCGGAATGGCTTCCTCGACAAAATCGCATTGCACTGCGTAAAGATCAACCCATGTGGCGAGGGGGCTTGCACCAGACAGATACCGCTGCGCACTTGGCGTCACTGACAGATCGCAGTCGGGGGCAAGCCTCCTCGCGACAGGACTGGGCGATTGTTACAGCCTGCGCGATAGTCTGTTACCGATTGACTGGCGCAAATGTGTCCGAATATGTCTAAGCTAAAACCGGGCAGTCATATAGATGACTTATCTTGCACGCGCTTGATTATTTCACGGACCCGAACAAACGCGCGCGCTACCAAAAGTCGCACCTGACCCGAGCAGTATTTCGCCTTGCGTAGACAAGGTACAACCGTGATCACATCGCAACAGCCCTCGGCGCGTGTCCCCCTCGCGGATTGCTCGCTGGGTGTCTGCTGCAGGAGCCCTGCATGACCGACAAGCTCAACAAGGGAGTGACCCGCAGGCAACTGCTGTTCACCTCCGCCACCACCGTCGCCGTGGGCGCGGCGGCCAGCGCCAAGGCCGCAACTCTGGTCGGCGTCCCCCAGTGGGTTCCCTTCGACCATAACGGTCCTCAGCACTACGACACCCCAGGCTGGCATTTTTTCAGCGCTGAGCAGGCTCGCGAAATCGAAGCCATCGTCGAACGCCTGATCCCTGCGGACGACCTGAGCGTCAGTGGCAAGGACGCCGGTTGCGCGGTGTTCATCGACCGCCAGCTTGCCGGTGAATACGGCACCTTTGCCCGCTTGTACCGCGAAGGCCCGTTCGAAAAAGGCACGCCGACCCAAGGTGACCAGTCGCCGCTTAACCCGCGCGAGCGCTACACCCTGGGCCTTGCCGCATTGGGCAAATACTGCCAGGCGCAGTTCCAGAAACCCTTCAGCGGCCTGTCCGCCGAGCAGCGCGATCAGGTCCTGGCCGCTCTGGAGAACGGCACGGCCGCACTCGACGGTATCGACAGCAAGCTGTTTTTCCAGCAAGTGCTGGGCAACACCATGGAAGGCTTTTTTGCCGACCCGATCTACGGCGGCAACCGTGAAATGGTGTCGTGGAAGATGATCGGCTTTCCCGGTGCCCGCTACGACTACCGCGACTACATCGGCCAGCACAATCAGAAACTCGATCTGGTGCCGCTCTCCATCATCGGCAGCTCCGCCTGGAACAAGAAGGGTTAATCCGCATGGCCAAGAAACTACCTTCCACTGACATCGTGGTTGTCGGGCTCGGCTGGGCCGGATCCATCATCGCCAACGAACTGGCCGACACCGGCCTGAACGTCATCGGCTTCGAACGCGGCCCCTGGCGCGACACTGCCAGCGATTTCAACCTCGCCTCCGCGGCTGACGAGCTGCGCTACAACCGTCGCCAGGAGCTGATGCTGCGGACCAAGCAGAACACCTGCACCATGCGCAACAGCGCCAGCGAAACCGCGTTGCCGATGCGCACTTGGGGCTCGTTCCACCCTGGCAACGGTACAGGCGGCGCCGGCAACCACTGGGCAGGGATCACGTTTCGTTTCCAGCCCCACGAATTTCGCCTGCACAGTTACCTCACCGAACGCTATGGCAAGGAAATGCCGGCCGAGTTGACCCTGCAGGACTGGGGCACCGACTGGGAAGAAATGGAACCCTACTACGCCGCCTTCGATCGCCTGGCGGGCGTGTCCGGCAAGGCCGGCAACATCAAGGGCCAGATCATCGAAGGCGGCAACACCTTCGAAGGCGCACGCTCGGCTGAATACCCCAACCCGCCAACCCTGCAGACCTACGCCCCGACCCTGTTCGCCGAAGCGGCGCGCAACCTGGGCTACAAGCCGTTTCCGGTGCCCTCGGCGTTGGTCTCGCAGCCTTACACCAACTCCCTTGGGGTGAAGATGGGGCCGTGCACCTATTGCGGTTTCTGCACCAACTACGGCTGCGCCAACTACTCCAAGGCCAGCGCCATCACCACCGTGCTGCCGGCGTTGATCCGCAAGCCCAACTTTACCGCGGTGACCAACGCCGAAGTGCTCAAGGTGGTAATGGACAGCACCGGCACCAAGGCCACCGGGATCATCTATGTGGATGCCAATGGCGATGAATTCGAGCAGCCGGCAGACTTGGTGGTGATCTCGGCGTTCATCTTCGAAAACGTGCGACTGATGCTGCTTTCCGGGGTCGGCAAGCCATACGACCCGATCAGCAATACCGGCACCACTGGGCGCAACTACGCCTACCAGACCGCCAACAGCGTGCAGATGTTCTTCGATGACAAGAACTTCAACCCGTTCATCGGTGGCGGCGCCATCGGCATGGGCATCGACGAATTCAACAATGACAACTTCGACCACTCCGGCCTGGGCTTCATGGGTGGCGGCAGCACTCGCGTAACGCCGATTGGCGCTGCGCCCATCGACTCGCGGCCGGTCCCGCCAGGCACCCCGACCTGGGGCGCAAAATGGAAGCAGGCCACGGTCAAGAACTACCTCAGCACCATGTCCATCGGTTGCGAGGCCAGCAGCTATGCGGTGCGCACCAACTACCTGTCGCTCGACCCCAATTACGCCGATCCCCATGGCCGTCCGCTGCTGCGTATCACCTTCGACTTCCCGGAGAACGATCGCAAGATGGCCAAGTACTGCATCGGCAAGGTCGCGGAAATCGCCAGGAGCATGAATCCGCGCGAGATGGTCGTCAAAAGCCAGCAAGGCCATTGGGACAGCGCGCCGTATCAGTCCTCGCACATCGTTGGCGGTTTCATCATGGGCGCCGACCCGGCCACCAGTTCGGTGAACAAGCACCTGCAGGTGTGGGGCGTGCCGAATCTGTTCGTGGTGGGCTCGTCGGCCTTCCCGCAGAACCCCGGCTACAACCCGACCGGCACCGTGTGTGCCTTGGCGTTCAAGGCGGCGGATGCCATCCGCAGCCGCTACCTCAAGCGTCCTGGGGAGATGATCAGCGTATGAAGAACGCCCTTTCGTTGTGCGCCGGTCTGCTGGGCCTGGCCGTCGGTTACGCCCATGCCGGGACCGGCGGCGATTCTTATAATCTGGTTGAAAAAGGCCGCTACCTGGCGACCCTGGGTGACTGCACCGCGTGCCACACCTTGCCGAACAAACCGTTGTTTTCTGGTGGCGTGATACTTGATACGCCGTTCGGCAAACTGCTCGGGGCCAACATTACCCCGGACCCGGTCCACGGTATCGGCCGCTGGACGTTCGAGGACTTCCAGAAGGTCATGTCCGAGGGCCACAGCCCTGGCAACAAGCGCCTCTACGGGGCCATGCCGTTTACCGCGTACACCAAGGTTTCGCGCGAAGACAACATGGCGATCTGGGCCTACCTGCAAACCGTGCAGCCCTCGGACAACCCGGTGGAAACCAACCAGTTGCCCTTCCCTTTCAACATTCGCACCAGCCTGATCGGCTGGAACCTGCTGAACTTCACCCAAGGCGAGTTCAAGGCCAATCCGCAAAAATCCGTGCAATGGAATCGCGGTGCCTATCTGGTCGAAGGGCTGGGGCACTGCGGCACCTGCCATACACCCAAGAGCATTATCGGCGGCGACGATAACGACCACTTCCTGGGCGGCAACAATCTGCAGGGCTGGGTGGCACCGGACATCACTGCCGATACTCACTCCGGCATCGGCGGCTGGAGTGCCGAGGATATCGTCCAGTACTTGAAGACCGGCGCCAACCGTTTCGATATCGCCTCCGGACCCATGGCGGAAGAGGTCGAGCATTCTTCGCAGCACTGGAAGGACGAAGACCTGATGGCCGTGGCGGTCTACCTCAAGGATGACCCCAAGACCGCCGAGGCGCCGAAGGCGTTGGCCGCCAACGATCCGACCATGGTCGTCGGCAAGGCGATCTACGCCGATCGCTGCTCGGCGTGTCATGTCGGCAAAGGTGAAGGTGTCGAGGGCTTGTTCCCGAAACTGGCAGGCGCGCCACTGGTGAACGGCAGCGATCCGGCGTCGATGATCCGCGTGGTGCTGTCCGGCAGTCGCGCCGGTTCCACCGATGCCGCACCGACGGCACCGGCCATGCCCGCGTTTGGCTGGAACCTCTCGGATGACAACGTCGCGGCAGTACTGACCTATGTGCGCAACAGTTGGGGCAATGCTGCGCCAGCGGTATCGAGCGGGGATGTGAAGGACCTGCGTGAGGCGTTGCGGGCTAAATAGTCGATCGGCTTGCCGGCCCCTTCGCGGGCAAGCCTTGCTCCCACAATACTCAGCCTCACATTTGTGGCAGCAAGGCTCCCTCCATAGTCAGCCTCACATTTGTGGCAGCAAGGCTCACACAATAGTGAGCCGTACATTTGTGGGAGCAAGGCTTGCCCGCGAAGAGGCCCGCAAGATCGCCAACCACTACGGCCGAACAGCCAGACTGTCCGCAGTCCGATCCTTGCGCTCGTTCTTCACGCCAATCCAGAACCCCGTCAAACCCAATACCGCAGCAATACTGAGCACCGTCGCGGCCGCCAGTGCCGGATCACGGCCCAGGCCTACCGCGCTGGTTGACAGCACTCCCACCAACATCTGCGAGAAGCCATAGAAACCCGCCGCCGAGCCCACCAGATGGGCATCCACGCTCAGGGCCTTGGTCATCGCCGCCGGGCTCGCCAGCCCTGCCCCCAGGGTCAACAGGCAGATCGGGATCATCACCGTGAGCACACTCACCGCCCCGAGCAACACCACGGCCAGCAAGGTCAGGGCGCTGCCCAGGCCGATCAGATTACCCACCAGCAACAAGCGCTCCAGCCGCACCACGCGAATCAACCGCCGCGTCAGGGCATTGCCGACGAACATGCCGATGATCAACATCCCCAGGTACACCCCCACTTCCTGCAATGGCCGGTGCAACTCATCGACGAAGATGAATGGCGCCGCCGCAATGAAGCCATACATCGACGTCGTGGTGCAGCCACCGCCCAGCGCATAGCCGACAAACGAGGGCAAACGCAGCAGCCGCGAATAATCGCGCAACAAGGCCTTGAGGCTGACTTCACCGGACGGCCGACTGGTCTCCGGCAAATGCCGCCAGCTGAACAGCAACGTCACCAGCCCCATGCAGCCCAGCACCACGAAAATCGACCGCCAGCCGAAATGCACAGACAGCAGCGAGCCCACCAGCGGCGCCAGTCCGGGGCCGGCCATGACCATCAGATTGAGCATTGCCAGGTCGCGTACCGAGTCATCGATGGTCGAGGTATCGCGCACCATGGCGCGCCCCAGCGCCAGCCCCGCGCAGCCGCCCAAGGCCTGCAGCAAGCGCGCCGCGATCAGAGTATGGACATCACCGGCAAGCGCTGCGAGAAGGCTGCCTGCGGTATACAACGCCAGTCCAAACAGCAACATGGGCCGCCGCCCCAGGCCATCGGACAGCGGACCGTACACCAACTGGCCGGCTGCCAGGCCGAGGATATAGATACTGATGGTCATCTGCATCGCCGCCGGGCTGACATCGAAGGCCCGCGCCGCCGCCGGCAACGCCGGAACGAACATGTGCATGGCGAGTGTGCCGCTGATGGTAATCATGACCAGCAGCCAGAGGGGCGGTTTGACGATAGGGGATACAACGGGGATTGCCACAGGGCGAACGTCTGACATGAACGGACTCGCTTGAGCGCCTGCCTGAACGGCTCGGCAGGCTTATTATTTAGATAGCCAGGCAATTATAAGCAATGCAACGAATTAACATAGCCCCGGCCGATACAAACTTCATTATGATTCAAAGTGTGTCGACATATTTTTGACAAACGCTTCACCGCAAACGTACCGCAGCGGCCCTAGATTGCGCCCAACATGAACGGTGGCTGAACAACTTTAAAACTCAGCATCGGGCGTATTTCCCCTACTGGCAGAGCGAGCTACCATCGCGCCAACAGCCGGGCCGTCAGCCATCGAATGATCCGGTAACCGGTCTGCAACCGGACTTGGCCTAGACTTACAGTTACATACCGCTACGCTTTACATGGGCATCGAGCCTGCTGCGAATGGGCGATAGTTGCCTGCGAAACCTAGCCTGAAGGAATGCCATGAGCCAAAGTTTTCTGCCCTTCTCGCGCCCTAGCATGGGCGATGAGGAAATCGCCGCCGTCGAGCAGGTATTGCGCTCCGGCTGGATCACCACCGGGCCCAAGGCCCAGGAACTTGAACAGCAGTTCGCCGAATACGTCGGCGCCCAGCATGCCGTCGCCTTGTCCTCGGCCACCGGCGGCATGCATATCGCGCTACTGGCGCTCGGTATCGGCCCGGGCGATGAAGTCATCACCCCGTCGCAGACCTGGGTGTCCACCGCCAACATGATCTGCCTGTTGGGCGCTACGCCAGTGTTCATCGATGTCGATCGCGATACATTGATGAGCGACGTCAGCGCCTTCGAGGCGGCCATCACCCCGCGTACCAAAGCGATGATCCCGGTGCATTACGCTGGCGCGGCGTTCGACCTCGACCCGCTCTACGCGCTGGCCGATCGGCATGGCATCAAGGTCATCGAGGATGCCGCCCACGCGGCCGGTACCCAGTACCGCGGCCGCCGCATCGGCCAGCAAGGCACGGCGATCTTCTCCTTCCATGCCATCAAGAACATGACCTGTGCCGAAGGCGCGATGTTCGTGAGTGACGACCAGGCCTTTGCCGATCGCGTGCGCATGCTCAAATTTCACGGCCTGGGCGTCGACGCCTACGACCGCATGACCCATGGCCGCAAGCCCCAGGCACAGGTCATGGAGCCGGGCTTCAAATACAACCTGGCCGATATCAACGCCGCCATCGCCCTGGTGCAGCTCAAACGTCTGGACGAGATCAACGCTCAGCGCGCAAGGCTTGCCGACGCCTACCAGCAACGCCTGGCAGAGCTGCCGATCGAATCATTGCAGTTGCCGAGCTATCCACAGCAGCATGCCTGGCACTTGTACATAGTGCGCGTCGATCCCGAGCGCTGCGGCATCGACCGCGAAGCCTTCATGAAAGGCCTGCAGGAGCAAGGCATCGGTACCGGCATCCATTTCATCGCTACGCACCTGCACACCTGGTACCGCGAGCGCTTCCCGAACGTGAAGCTGCCCGCCACCGAGTGGAACTCGGCACGTCTGTGCTCGATTCCGCTGTTCCCCGACATGACCCTCGACGATGTCGAGCGTGTCGCCTGCGCCATTGAAACAACCCTCGGACGTCGCCCGTGAGACCTTACCCAATCAATAGCGTTTCGATCGTCATCCCGGTCTATAACGAAGAACAAAGCCTGCCTGAACTGCTGCGCCGCACCGAAGCCGCCTGCGCGCAGCTCGACTGCGAATACGAGATCGTGCTGGTCGACGACGGCAGCCGCGACGATTCCGCCGAAATGCTTTTGCGTGCCGCCGCTCGCGAAGGCAGCCAGGTGGTCGCGGTGATCCTCAACCGCAACTACGGTCAGCACGCCGCCATCATGGCCGGCTTCGAAGAGTCCAAAGGCGATCTGGTAATCACCCTCGACGCCGACCTGCAGAACCCGCCCGAAGAGATCCCGCGCCTGCTCGAACAGGCCCGCCTGGGCTACGACGTGGTCGCCACGGTGCGCAACAACCGCCAGGACTCGGCCCTGCGCCGCTGGCCGTCGAAGCTGATCAACAAGGCCGTGCAGCGCTCCACCGGCGTGGCCATGAGCGACTACGGCTGCATGTTGCGCGCCTACCGCCGTTCGGTGGTCGACGCCATGCTGTCCTGCCGCGAGCGCAGTACCTTCATCCCGATCCTGGCCAACAGCTTCGCCCGCCACACCACCGAGGTGCTGGTACAGCACGCCGAGCGCGAACACGGCGACTCCAAGTACAGCCCGATGCGCCTGGTCAACCTGATGTTCGACCTGGTCACCTGCATGACCACCACGCCGCTGCGCATGCTCAGCATCGTCGGTTTCATCATGGCGTTCCTGGGTGTGGTGTTCGCCTTTGTCCTGATCACCCTGCGGCTGATGTTCGGCGCCCATTGGGCCGGTGAAGGCAGCTTCGTGCTGTTCGCCGTCTTGTTCGTGTTCACCGGTGGCCAGTTCATCGGCATGGGCCTGCTGGGCGAGTACCTGGGGCGCATGTACAGCGATGTACGCGCCCGCCCACGCTTCTTTATCGAACGAGTGCTGCGCAATCCTGCCAAGGCACCCGTGCGCGACACCCAACCTTCTTCTGCCAACTCCACCACCAAGGCTGCGTCATGACTTTGAAAGCCGTTGTTTTTGCCTACCACGATATCGGCTGTGCCGGGATTCAAGCCTTGCTGGACGCCGGCTACGACATCACGGCCGTGTTCACCCATGCCGATGACCCCAAGGAAAACGCCTTCTACGGTTCGGTTGCGCAACTGTGCGCCGTCAAAGGTATCGCTGTGCACGCGCCAGAAGACGTCAATCACCCGATCTGGATCGAGCGCATCCGCAAGCTGGGCGCCGACATCGGTTTTTCGTTCTACTACCGCAACCTGCTCAACGATGACGTGCTGAGCTCGTTCCCGCGCGGTGCCTACAACCTGCATGGTTCGCTGCTGCCTCACTACCGTGGTCGCGCACCGGCCAACTGGGTGCTGGTCAACGGCGAGACCGAAACCGGCGTGACCCTGCATCGCATGGTCAAGCGCGCCGATGCCGGCGACATCGCCGCACAGCAGCGCGTCGTCATCGAGCGCACAGACAATGCCCTGACCCTGCATGGCAAGTTGCGCGAAGCCGCCGCTGCCCTGCTCAAGGATGCCCTGCCACAACTGGCGGCAGGCACCCTCAAGGAAACCCCGCAAGACATCAACAAAGGCAGCTACTACGGGCGCCGCACTGCGGCTGATGGCCTGATCGACTGGAACCAGCCCGCCGAGAAGCTGTTCAACCTCGTGCGCGCAGTCACCCAGCCGTACCCAGGCGCCTTCTGCGCCGTGGGCGAAAACAAACTGATCGTGTGGAACGCCCAGGTCGTGGCCGGCAACGACGGCAACACACCGGGCCAGGTCATCAGCGCCAACCCGCTGCGCATCGCCTGCGGCCAGGATTCGTTGGTAATCACCGCTGGCCAGCGTGGCGACGCCGGGCTGTTCCTCAGTGGCGCACAGCTGGCCAACGAGCTGGGCCTGGTCGAAGGCTCCCGCCTGATCAGCACCCAGAATCGCCGTCCAGCGCGCCTGACTCGCGTGCTCATCCTCGGCGTGAACGGCTTCATCGGCAACCACTTGTCCGAGCGCCTGCTGCAGGACGAGCGCTATGAAGTGTTTGGCCTGGACATCGGCTCCGATGCCATCGAACGCCTGCGCAGCCACCCGCGTTTCCACTTCGTCGAAGGCGACATCAGCATCCACTCCGAGTGGATCGAATACCACATCAAGAAGTGCGACGTGGTTCTGCCGCTGGTGGCAATCGCCACGCCGATCGAATACACCCGCAACCCGCTGCGGGTATTCGAGCTGGACTTCGAAGAAAACCTCAAGATCGTTCGCTATTGCGTCAAGTACAACAAGCGCGTGATCTTCCCGTCCACCTCTGAAGTCTATGGCATGTGCCAGGACCAGAACTTCGACGAAGACACTTCCAACCTGATCGTCGGCCCGATCAACAAGCAGCGCTGGATCTACTCGGTGTCCAAGCAGTTGCTGGACCGCGTTATCTGGGCGTACGGCGACAAAGGCCTGAAGTTCACCCTGTTCCGTCCGTTCAACTGGATGGGCCCGCGTCTGGACCGCCTGGATTCAGCCCGTATCGGCAGCTCCCGCGCTATTACTCAGCTGATTCTGCACCTGGTCGAAGGCACTCCGATTCGCCTGGTCGACGGCGGCGCGCAAAAACGCTGCTTCACCGACGTGGCCGACGGTATCGAGGCACTGGCGCGGATCATCGATAACCAGAACGGCGTGTGCAACAACCAGATCATCAACATCGGCAATCCGGACAACGAAGCCAGCATCCGCCAACTGGGTGAAGAGCTGCTGCGTCAATTCGAAGCGCACCCGCTGCGCGGCAACTTCCCGCCGTTCGCCGGTTTCCGTGAAGTCGAAAGCAAGACTTTCTACGGCAACGGCTACCAGGACGTGTCGCATCGCAAGCCGAGCATCGACAACGCCCGCCGCCTGCTGAACTGGGCACCGACGGTGGAGCTGAGCGAGACCATCGGCAAGACCCTCGACTTCTTCCTGCGCGAAGCCATGCTGGAACGAGAAGGCAAACGTTGATGCAAGCAGGTTTGCGCATCGACGTCGATACCTACCGAGGCACCCGTGAAGGGGTGCCGCGGCTGCTCGATATGCTCGCCGAGGCTCAGGTCAAGGCGACGTTCTTCTTCAGTGTCGGCCCGGACAACATGGGCCGGCATCTGTGGCGACTGATCAAGCCGCAGTTCCTCTGGAAGATGCTGCGCTCCAATGCCGCTGGGCTGTACGGTTGGGATATTCTCCTGGCCGGCACCGCCTGGCCGGGCAAACCGATCGGCCGCGACTTGGGGCACTTGATGCGCCAGGCTCAGGACGCCGGTCATGAAGTCGGCCTGCATGCCTGGGACCACCATGGCTGGCAAGCCAACGCCGGGCGCTGGAGCGATGCCCAGTTGCACGAGCAGATTCGCCTCGGGGTCGATACCCTCAGCGATATTCTCGGCCGCGCCGTCGATTGCTCGGCGACCGCCGGCTGGCGTAGCGACGAGCGCGTCGTGCAAGCCAAACAGGCCTTCGGCTTTCGCTACAACAGCGATTGCCGCGGGACCTCTATCTTTCGTCCGCAGTTGGCCGACGGCCAGCCGGGCACCGTACAGATACCGGTCGATCTGCCCACCTTCGACGAGGTGGTCGGGCCGCAGGTCAGCAGCGATGCGTTCAACGCCTGGATCCTGCAACGCTTCCAGCCCCAGGCGCTGAACCTCTACACCATCCACGCCGAAGTCGAGGGCATCCTGTACGCCGAGGCCTTTCGCCAGTTACTGGCACAGGCGCAACGCCAGGACATCCACTTCACGCCGCTGGGAGACATGCTACCGACCGAGACAGAATCGATACCCGTGGGCCGTCTGCGCCGCGGACACTTGGATGGCCGTGAAGGCTGGCTGGGAGTGCAACAACCATGACCCGACAACGGGCCGTTCTATCGTTGATGTTCGTGTGCGCTCTGTTTTACCTGATCCCCCTGTCGTTCCACGGCCTGTGGGCACCCGATGAAACCCGTTATGCCCAGGCCAGCCAGGAAATGCTCCTGACTGGCCATTGGGCTTCGCCGCACTTCATGGGCCTGCGCTATTTCGAAAAACCGGTGGCCGGCTATTGGATGATCGCCGCCGGGCAAGCCGTTTTTGGCCAGAACCTGTTCGGCGTGCGCGTGGCCTCGGCCTTCAGCCTGGGCCTCAGCGTGCTGCTGACCTACCTCATGGCCCAACGCCTGTGGCACGATCCGCGCCGCAGTCTGGCCTGCGCCGTGCTGTACATGAGCTTTGGCCTGATCGTCGGCCTGGCCGGCTACAGCAATATCGATCCGCCTTTCACGCTGTGGGTCAACCTGAGTTTCCTGGCCCTGTGGTGGGCGTTCGACAGCGACACCCGCTGCGCGCGCCTGTGGGCCTGGGCGGCAGTGGGTCTGACCTGCGGCATGGGCGTGATGACCAAGGGTTTCCTGGCCCTGGCGCTGCCGGTGCTGGTCGCCGTGCCTTACATGATATGGCAGAAGCGCTTCGGCGAACTGCTGCGCTACGGATGTCTCGCCGTGCTGGTAGCGGTGCTGGCCTGCCTGCCGTGGGCAATCATCGTGCACTTGCAGGAGCCGGACTTCTGGCATTTCTTCTTCTGGCACGAGCATATCCAGCGCTTCGCAGGCGCTGACGCACAGCATTCCGAACCGATGTGGTTCTACCTGCCGTTGCTGGTCCTGTCGAGCCTGCCGTGGGCCGCGCTGCTGCCCATGACCCTGGAGCACAGCTGGCGCCAGCGCGTGCAGCCGAACATCGTTTTCCTGGCACTGTGGCTACTGCTGCCGCTGGTGTTCCTGAGCCTGGCCAAAGGCAAACTGCCCACTTATATCCTGCCGTGCATGCTGCCGCTGGCGCTGTTGATGGGCCATAGTCTGGTCGCGGCGCTCGAAGCCGGTCGCCACCGTGCCTTGCGGTTCAACTCGGGGCTCAACGCGCTCCTCGGCATTGTCTGCCTGGGCATGCTGGCGGCGGTGCAGCACAAGCGGCCGATCTACATCCACGAGCCTTGGCATGTGGCATTGATCTGCGCGGTGCTGGTGGTGTGGACGGGCGCCAACCTGGTGAGCAGTTTCAAGCCCGTCCGCTGCTGGATGGCGCCGGCGTTGGCCATGGGGTTGCTGGTGGCAGTGCTGCCGTCGGTGCTGCCTGCTGCTGTAGTCAATCGCAAGACCCCGGATGCCTTTATCGCGCAGCACAGCGCCGAGCTCAAACAGCTGAACACCCTGATGTCCAATGAACTAGGGGCTGCGGCGGCCGTGGCCTGGCACACCGCCAAGCCGGAGATATTTCTCTACAACACCGAAGGCGAAGCCAACTACGGCCTCAACTACCCCGATACCCAGTATCGACGCGTTACCCTCGACAACGTCGGCCAATGGATCATCGATGCGCGCAAGGCAGGGTCCGTGGGCGTGATCATGCGCGTCAAGGGCGAGGGTGAAGACCATGAACTGAATCGCTTGCCCACCGACGCCAAGCGCTATGAACAAGGCGGCCTGGTGATCCTTGTTTATGCCCAGACGCCGCCATGATTTTCGTCCTGCTGTTGGTCGCCTGCCTGCTCA
This sequence comes from Gammaproteobacteria bacterium, assembly GCA_903970465.1. Taxonomy (GTDB): domain Bacteria; phylum Pseudomonadota; class Gammaproteobacteria; order Pseudomonadales; family Pseudomonadaceae; genus Aquipseudomonas. Next base: position 70,771 of record CAJCIO010000016.1, on the reverse strand, counting down.
CCTGCCTGGGCCAGATCGCACAGAAACATGCCGTCGAGAGCTGGCGCGGCGCCCATGCCAAGCCCGGCCTGCTGGGCAAATTGAGCAGCGGTTGGCTGTGGTTGGCGCTCGCCAGCCTGGGCCTGGGGCTGCTGCTCTGGCTGCTGGTTCTGCAGCATTTGGAAGTGAGCATCGCCTACCCGATGCTGAGCTTGAACTTCGTGCTGATTACCCTGGCTGCACGCTTCCTGTTCAAGGAGCACATCGACCGGCGTCATTGGCTGGGCGTGGGCCTGATCATGCTCGGCGTATTGTGTCTGGGATGGCAGGTATGAGCCTGCAGCGCGGTTTGAGCTTTGCCATGGGCAGCGTGTTGCTGGTCAGCGGTGCCCAGTTGGGGATGCGCTGGAGCATGGCGCGGCTGCCGGCGCCCAGCCTGTGGCTGCAGGCGTTCAATCAGAGCGCCCTGTCGTATCAGGACCTGGCCATCGTCGCCGGCGCCATCTTCGCCTACGCGCTCTCCATGGGCTGCTGGCTGATGGCGCTGCGGGACCTGCCGCTGGGCCGCGCCTATTCCCTGCTGAGCATCAGCTACGCGCTGGTCTATCTGCTGGCCGCCAGTGTTCCGGCGTTCCACGAAGGCTTTTCCGCTTTCAAAACCCTGGGAGTGACCTTGGTCATCCTCGGCGTCCTGACCATCAATTCAAGACGCACACCCCGTATCGAGCCTTAGGATCCGCGCATGAAAATCAGTGTAATCGGTAGTGGCTATGTCGGCCTTGTACAAGCCACCATCCTGGCGGAAGTCGGCCATGACGTGCTCTGCATGGATGTCGATGAGGCAAAGGTCAAGCTGCTCGAACAGGGCCAGGTAAGCATCTTCGAGCCGGGCCTTGCCGAACTGGTCAAAGACAACCTGGCCAACAAGCGCCTGCGTTTCACCACCGATGAAAAGCTCGCGGCCGAGCACGGTAGGGTGTTGTTCATCGCCGTGGGTACGCCATCGGGCGACGACGGTTCTGCAGACCTCAAATACGTGTTTTCGGTGGGCGATGCCATTGCTCGTCACCGCACCGAGCCGTTGATCGTGGTCGAGAAATCCACCGTGCCCGTCGGCACCGGTGATGCCCTGCGCGCGCACATCGACAAGGCGCTGGCGGCCAGCGGTCGCCGCCTGGACTTCGATATCGTGTCCAATCCGGAATTCCTCAAGGAAGGCTCGGCCGTCAACGACTGCCGCCGGCCGGACCGTATCGTCATCGGCTGCGAGCGCGAGGAAGTACGCGAGGTGATGCGCGAACTGTACGCGCCGTTCAACCGCAACCACGATCGCATCATGTTCATGGACCTGCGCAGCGCCGAGCTGACCAAGTACGCCGCCAACTGCATGCTCGCCACCAAGATCAGCTTCATCAACCAGATCGCCGAACTGGCCGAGCATCTGGGCGCCGACATCGAGTCGGTACGCCAGGGCATCGGTGCCGACTCGCGCATCGGCTACGACTTCATCTACGCCGGCTGCGGCTATGGCGGCTCGTGCTTCCCCAAGGACATGCGCGCCCTGATCCACAGCGCCGAAGCGGCCAATTGCTCGAGCGACTTGCTGCAAGCGGTCGAAGCGATCAACCAGCGCCAGAAACACAAGCTGTTCGAACGGGTCAACGCCTATTACAAGGGTGATCTGAAGGGCAGGACCTTCGCCCTCTGGGGCCTGGCGTTCAAGCCCAACACCGACGACATGCGCGACGCCCCGAGCCGGGAGCTGATGGAGGCATTGTTCGAGGCCGGCGCCCATGTGCGCGCCTTCGACCCTGAAGCCATGCACCAGACGCAACTGATCTACGGCGAACACCCGCAGTTGCACCTGATGGGGACGCCGGAAGCCGCCTTGAGCGGGGCTGATGCGCTGATCATCTGTACCGAATGGCAACAGTTCAAAGCGCCTGACTTCGAGATGCTGGAGCGGCGTCTGGCCGCGCCGCTGATTTTCGACGGCCGCAACCTGTACGACGCCGAGCGCATGAAGCTCAAGGGCTTTACCTACTATCCGATTGGCCGTGGCGAGTCGCGCGAGCTGCCAATCCCCCATGGCAAGTGGACGGGCCAGGCTTCGGCCTGAGCCATGGCGTCTGCATGAAAAAGCAGCGCCTCGGCGCTGCTTTTTCATGTCCGCTGCCGACTCACCTCGGCAATTGCATCAACAAATAAGGCTGCTTGTCGAACTGGCCCTTGAGCACCTGCTCGAATCGCCCGGTGACGTCTGCCGGCAATGCCTGCCAATCGTCGACACTGACCACCACGTAAGCCGGCCCTTGCAGCGCCCGCAATTGATCGGCGCTGCTGCTGAAGGTCGCTGGCAGGTCGGCATCGATATTGACCATGAACTTGATCGCCTTGCCGTCCTTGGTCAGCCCCTGGAGTACCAATGGCGCCGGGGCGCGCTGGATTTTGTGATAGACCGCCTCACTGAACTGACGGGTGTCGTACTGCGCGTGCTGCAACGGCTCGACCACGCCGACATACGCGAGCCACACCGCCAATACCGCACAACCTCCCAGGCCAGCGTTGCGCCAGCGCGGGCGCAGCAGCGTTACCACGGCCAGTATCTGCAGCACGGCCAACAGTACCGAGATCCACATCAACGAAGCGACGGGCTCGCCCAGCTTGCGCTGCGCCACCCATAACCCGACGATCAGCGCCCCTGGCAAGATCAGCCAGAGCGTCTGAATCAATAGGCGCAACACCCTGAGCCCTCGCCCGCCCAGCGCTTGAAACGAATACCCGGCCACCACAGCTGCCATTGGCAACATCGGCAGCACGTAGCGCGCTTTTTTTGCCAATGGGATAGACAGGCCGACCAGCACGATCAACCCCGCCACCGTGCAGGCTACAACCAGGCGTATCGCTTGGCTGTCGCGCGCTTTGCGACAGCACGCCAGCACGGCCAGCGTCAATAACGCCAATGGATAGGTCGGCGCATAGTTACCCAGCGAACTGCTGAAATAATAGAACGGCCCGCTGGCGCCTTCGGAGCCGTCGATGCGGCCAACCACCTGCATCCGGATCACGTCCTGGACGAACGCATCGCCACCACTGAGCCTGGCCAGCCACAACGTCAGCCCGATCCCGATCGCCAGAAGCGCCAAGGCTGCAAAGCCGACCGTGAACAGCCGTCGCCACTGTCCGCCGACCAGGTAGTAGCCGCACAGCATGCCGGTGGGGATCACCAGGCCGATCGGCCCGCGAATGGCAAAGCCCAACGCCAGCAGTACGAACACCCAGCCCAGGCGGCGGGGTGCAGCAAAGTGATCGGCGGCATAGGCGAGGTAGAACACCGCAAAGGCGACCGCTGCGACCATCTGGTCGAGTGATACTGCGCGGGTCTCGCTGATGAACATCAGGCTCATCACCATCAGCGTCAGACTGGCCAACGCCCAGCGCTGCGAATAAGGCGCCAGCAGCCGATACATCAGCACCACCACCGTGGCGCTGGCGATCGCCGAGGGCAGCCATGCGGTCAGGCTGCTGACCTGACCGAAGGGCCATGACAACAGGTAGACGAAAAACGTCGACGTGGCGGAATAGTCCGCGTATGGCTGGCCGTAGGTGGTGGGGAAGAAACTGGGACCGTTACGGAGCATCTCCTGGGCGAACATGACGAACCGCGAGTCGAAACCGATGGCGGTCTGATGCACATTGCCGACAACGAATAGCAGCAGCGCCAACAGGCCCAGCCATAGTGATTGGCGGCGCTGCGCCGGGGATGGCCGAACGGCCAGGCTGGATGACATCGATAACTGCCTTGCAAGGGGGAGACGGAAATTATTTCGTGCAGAGACTGAACATTACCTGTCCGTGCGATAGATAGTCACCGCCAATACACATGGTGAATCAATAAATCGATCTGGCGGTGTTCCGGCGTGGGGCCTGACGGCCCTTTCGCGGGCAGCGGGCTCTGCCCGCGAAGCGGCCCGCACGGTCGAGCGAGGGAATTGTGGCGGCAATCAAGTCAAATCCCGGTGAACGGGAAATCAACTAATTGCCAAGCAAAGCCGAGCCCATGGCCTTAGTGCGCCCCCGGAATCGCTCCGAACAAGCCCTGCTGATAATCGCTGATAGCCTGGTTGATCTCGGCGCGGGTGTTCATCACGAACGGCCCATGGGAGACCACCGGTTCGTTGATCGGTGTGGCATGCCCGAACAGCAGCGTGGCCACCGATTGCGCTTGCACGGTCACCGTGTCCGGGCCGTCGTTGAGCTCGATCAGATGATGCAAACGCGCGACCTCACCCTCCACCTGCACTTCACCTTTGACGGTATAGAAGAACACCGCCTGCCCCGGCGGCGTCGGCAGCTTGACCTCGGCGCCCGGCTGCAGGTGCACGGTCATCATGGTCACCTGGGTCAATGACTCGATCGGCCCGCGCTGACCGGCGAATTCACCGGAAATCAGATTGACGACCCCGCGCCCACCGTCCACCTCGATGGCCGGTATCTGCTCGCGCTGCAAACCGGTATAGGCCGGCGCGACCATTTTCAGACGGCCTGGCAGATTGACCCACAGTTGCAGGATTTCCAGCGGCCCGCCGCTGCGTTTGAAGGCTTCGGGGGACAATTCGGCGTGAATCAGGCCGGCACCGGCCGTCATCCATTGCACGCCACCGGCCATGATGATGCTTTCGTGGCCGCCGCTGTCGAGGTGTGAGAGCTCGCCGTCGAGGATGAAGGTCACCGTTTCGAAGCCACGGTGCGGATGGGGGCCGAACGGCAGGCCGTTGTTGTTGGGGCGGTAAACCTGCGGGCCGTGGTGATTGAGGAACAGGAACGGATCGAGTTGATCGATCCCAGGGCCCGGCACCGGGCGGATGGTGCTCAGGTCGGCGATGTCATCGCGATAGGCGGGGTGTTGCTTGAAGATACGCAGGGTCGACATGGGGGCCTCGGTGACGAAAGTCGATTTACGCGCCGTTTATGTGAGAGCGGGTTCTGCCCGTTCCCACATAACGCACGGCGAATTTCAGGCAACCCTACCCAGTGCCACCGAGGATTGAAAGTGAAACGCGCCGATCACGCCTGCCCACTGCGCTCGCGCCAGGCTCGCAGCCAGCCCAGCCCCGCACTGGTGCTGCCCTTGGGACGGTATTCGCAGCCAATCCAGCCTTTGTAGCCCAACTGGTCGATCAACTCGAACAGCTGTGGATAATTCAGCTCGCCCAGGTCCGGTTCATGCCGATCCGGCACCCCGGCGATCTGGATATGGCCAATGCCGGCCATGTCGCGACGCAGTTTGACGCTCAGGTCACCTTCCATGATCTGGCAGTGGTAGCAGTCGAACTGCACCTTGATATTGTCCGCCCCGACCTCCGCGCAAATGCCGTGCGCCTGGGCCTGGTAATTGAGGAAAAAACCCGGCATGTCCCGGGTGTTGATCGGCTCCAGCACCACGGTGACCCCGACCTTGGCGGCCTGCGTCGCCGCGTAGCGCAGGTTTTCGATGTACACCGCCTGATGGCGAGCGCGCAGCGATTCGTCCGGCAACAAGCCCGCCATCACGTGAATACGGTCGTTGCCCAGTACCGCCGCATACTCCAGCGCGCGTTGAAAACCTTCCCGAAACTCCTGCTCGCGGCCCGGCAACGAGGCGATTCCCCTTTCCCCGGCCGCCCAGTCTCCGGGCGGCGCATTGAACAGTGCTTGCTCAAGGCCATTGTCGAGCAACAGCTGCTTGAGCGTCGGCGCGCTGTAGTCGTAGGGAAACAGGAATTCGACTGCCTTGAAACCGTCAGCCGCCGCGGCAGCGAAACGCTCGAGGAAATCGTGTTCGGTGTACAGCATGCTGAGGTTGGCAGCGAAACGAGGCATGGTATCTCCGTGATTGAAAATCAGACAAAAGGCCAGAGCAGCAGGGTCACCAGAAAGCCCAGGGTGCCCAGAAGCGTCACCAGCACGGTCCAGGTGCGCAAGCCGTCACCGACGTTCAGACCTGCCAGCTTAGTGAACATCCAGTAACCGGCATCGTTGATATGGGACATCGCCAGGCCGCCACCGCCCATGGCCAGGCACAGCAGCGCCAGGTGGTTGGGGCTCAGGTTGAGAGTCGCGATCAGCGGGCTGAGAATACCGGCCGTGGTTACCAGCGCGACCGTGGTCGAACCCTGCACGGCCCGCAACAGCAAGGTCAGCAGGAAACCCAGCGCCAGCACCGGCAGACCAGTGGAGCGCAACGCTTCGGACACTACCGCACCGATACCGGTGTCCACCAGCACCTTGCCGAACACGCCACCGGCACCGGCAATCAGGATCACCATGGCCACGCCCGGCAGTGCCGAGCCGATCACGTCGGAGACCTGGCTACGACTCCAGCCACGGCGCGAACCAAGCAACCAGGCGCACAGCAGGGTGTCGAGCAACAGCGCCACCAATGGCGCCCCCAATACCGTCAGCACGTCACGCAGACCGGAGCCGGCCGGCAGCAGGGTCGTCGCCAGGGTACCGAGGAGGATGAGAATGATCGGCAGCAAGATCAGAGCGATGATCAAACCGAAGCCAGGCGCCGGTGCCGGCGGCAGCTTGCTTTTCAGGCTGCTGGCGCTCTCTTCGAGGCCCAGGGTCTTGGCATGTGCGGCTTCGCTGGTTTTCGAGTAGTCATCATTGGCCCAGGCCACCAGGTCTTCGTTGGTGATGTGCGGCCCGTAGACTTCGCTGCGGATATCGTCCGTCATCGGGTAGGTCTTGCGGGTCATGCGCCCGGCAATGAAATAGCCGACGATGCAGAGTACCGCGACGATCGGAATGCCCAGCATCAACACCCGGCCCAGGTCCGCCCCCAGTTGCCCGGCCGCGGCGACCGCACCGGGGTGTGGCGGCAGGAAGGCGTGAACGCTGAGCAGCGCTGCGCACATCGGCAAGGCGAAGATCAGCAGCGGTTTGCGTGCAGCGCGCGCGACACCGTAGGCCAGCGGCATGAGGATGATCACCCCCACTTCGAAAAACACCGGGATGCCGACCATGAAGCCCGCAACCGTCAGTGCCAGCGGCGTGCGCTTGTTGCCGAAGCGCGCGATCAGGGTTTTCGCCAGCGCCTCGGCGCCGCCGGACAGCTCGATGATCCTCCCGATCATGGCACCCAGGGCGATGATGATAGCGATGTGGCCAAGGGTCTTGCCCATGCCGCCTTCAATGGTCGCTACCAGATCGGCAGGCTTCACCCCAGCCACCAGCGCCACTAGGATGCTGACCAGCATCAAGGCCACGAACGGCTGGAACTTGTACTTGAGCACCAGAAACAGCAGCAACGCGATGCCGACACCGGCGATGGTCATCAACAGGATCGGGCTCATGGGCGTGCTCCTGCGTGGCAGGAACGTGATGCGGGGGTGTGATGGAGGTCAGTCATGCTCTATGTCCTGTTGTTATTGTCTGGTTGGCAGTTACGTATAGCGAGGGGGCTGGCCCCCGAAATCTCTCTGACGCATCGATCTACCTGACACACCGATGATCGGGGGCAAGCCCCTCGCTACCGGGTGATTACCACTTGGCGCCAAAGGTATCGCGCAATTCGTCCAGCGCCGCGCCGTCCAGCGGCACCGGGCGTGGCTGGGTCATGAGCCACAGACGCGCGGTTTCTTCGAGCTCCTCGAGGGCGTAGCAGGCCTTGGCCACCGAGCTTTCCCAAACCACCGGCCCCAGGCGCTCGAGCATCACCCCGCGCACGCTGTTGGCCAGTTGGGCGACGCGCTCGGCCACCTTGGGCGAGCCCGGCCGGGCGTACGGCACCAGTGGAATATGGCCGACCTTCATCACTTGATACGGGGTGATCGGCGGCAGAATTTCGTCGACATGCCAGACGCCCGCCAGGGTCAGCGCCACCAGATGAGTGGAATGGGTGTGCACCACCCCGCCCACGCCCGGATTGCGGTCGTATACCTGGCGATGCAGGGCCAGGGTCTTGGAGGGTTTATCACCCGAGACCCACTCCCCTGCCAGGTTGACCTTGGCGATGGCCGCAGGCTCCAGCCGCCCCAAGCAAGCGTCGGTGGGCGTGATCAGCCAGCCGTCGTCCAGCCGTGCGCTGATGTTGCCGGCACTGCCAACGGTGTAGCCGCGCCCATAGAGCAGGCGCCCCACGGTGCAGATTTCTTCACGTACGGCGCTTTCGTCGATCATTGCCCACCCCCGGCCAACTGTTTGAGGGCCTTGGCGAAGAAATCGCGGCCACCGAAATTGCCGGACTTGAGTGCCAAAGCCAAGGGCTCGGCAGTGCTGCTGATGGTCGCGGGCACGCCCGGATCGATCTGCGCGCCGATCTGCAACAGTTGCACGCCCAAGGCCTGGACCACCGCGCCGGAGGTCTCGCCACCGGCCACCACGAAGCGCCGCACGCCAGCTTCACGCAGGCCACTGGCGATCTCCCCCAGCGCCTCCTCGACCATGGCCCCAGCACGCTCGACGCCCAGTTGCTGCTGCACAGCCTTGACTTCATCCGGCGCGCTGGTGGCGTAGATCAATACCGTCTGCACCGCGTCCCGGGCAAATGCCAAGGCCTCGGCCACTATCGGTTTGCCAGCCGCCAGTGCCAACGGATCAATGCGATAGGCCGGGCGGCCCGCTTCCAACCACGCGGCGACTTGCCCGTTGGTGGCGACCGAAGCGCTGCCAGCCAGCACCACTTCACCGCCGGCTACTTGCGGCAGTTCGCTGACATCGAAGTCGCGCAGCTTGCCGGCGCGGCGAAAGTTGTCCGGCAGGCCCAAGGCCAGGCCCGAGCCACCGGTGAGCAACGCCAGGCCCGCGCACGCAGTGCCAAGGGTGTAGAGATCGGCATCGGACAATGCATCCGCCACCGCCATGCCGACGCCATCGGCGCGCAGTTCGGCGATACGCTTTTGCACCGCGTCGATACCGCCGGATACCGCGTCATAGCGCAACAGTCCGACCTTGCGGGTGGTCTGCGATTGCAGCACGCGGACCAGATTGGCATCGGTCATCGGCGTCAGCGGGTGGTGCTGCATGCCCGACTCGCTGAGCAGTTGATCCTGTACGAACAAGTGACCGCGAAAGATCGTCCGGCCGTTTTCCGGAAACGCCGGGCAGGCCAGGGTGAAGTCGCTGCCCAGCTTGCCGAGCAGCGCCTCGCTGACCTGGCCGATGTTGCCCGCGGCGGTGGAGTCGAAGGTCGAGCAATATTTGAAGAAGATCTGCTCGCAACCGCGTGCCTGCAGCCACTCCAGCGCCGCCAGCGATTCGGCTACTGCATCGGCCGCCGGCGTGGTGCGCGACTTGAGGGCGATGACAATGGCGTCGGCATCCAGCCCGGCAGCCACTTCGGCGCTGGGGATGCCGATGCTCTGCACCGTGCGCATGCCGCCGCGGACCAGCATGTTGGCCAGGTCCGTGGCGCCGGTGAAATCGTCGGCGATGCAACCCAGCAAAGGTTTCGCGTTGCTCATGCCAGGCTCCTCAAGTGTCTTTCTTGCCGGTGGGCAAGGTGATGCCCGGGAAGATCTTGATCACTGCAGAGTCATCCTCGCGGCCGAAACCGGCACTCGAGGCCTGCATGAACATCTGATGCGCGGTGGCCGACAGCGGCAACGGGAATTTGCTGGTGCGGGCGGTATCGAGCACCAGGCCCAGGTCCTTGACGAAGATATCCACCGCCGACAGCGGCGTGTAATCAGCGTTGAGGATGTGCGGCACGCGATTTTCGAACATCCACGAATTACCAGCGCTGTGGGTGATGACTTCGTACAGGGCGTCGGCATCGACCCCTTCACGCAGGCCCAGGGCCATGGCTTCGGCACTGGCGGCAATGTGCACACCGGCGAGCAGCTGATTGATGATCTTGACCTTCGAACCCAGGCCATGGACATCGCCCAGGCGATAGACCTTGCCGGCCATGCCGCTGAGCACAGCGTCAGCCTTGGCGTAAGCCTCGGCCGGGCCGCTGGTCATCATGGTCATTTCGCCTGCGGCGGCCTTGGCGGCACCGCCGGAGATCGGCGCGTCGAGATATAACAGATTCTGTTCACCCAGGCGTTTGCCCAGTTCGACGGCGAAGGTCGGCGCGACGGTGGCGCAGCCGATGATCAGGCTGCCTGGGCGCAAGGCGGCAACGGCGCCGTTGTCGCCATAGAGCACGGTTTCGGTCTGCTCGGCGTTGACCACCACGGTGATGATCACTTCGCATTGCGCGGCCATGGCGGCCGGGCTAGCGCAGGCGACACCGCCCTCGGCGGCGAATTGCTCGGTCACGGTACTGCGCACGTCACAGGCATGCACATTGAAACCCGAGCGCAACAGCGAGCGAGCGATGCCCAGCCCCATTGCGCCTAGACCGATCACACCAACGTTTTTGTTATTCATGAAAAAGCTCCTCGAAGGGTGAGGTGGATACTGAACCAATGATCCGATCTTGTGAAGATGTTTTTTCAAATTAACAAATATTAACACTCGATAAGCAGACGAAAAAAAAGCCCCGAAGGGCGCTTCTTGCGGTAGCGAGGGGGCCTCCCACCGAGGGTGACATCCCGAGCAAGTGAGTGGGTCGGGATATCTTTCGGGGGCAAGCCCGCTGGCTAGGGGGGTGGGCCCGCCAGCATCAGCTCCACGCCCTGCTTGCGAATCCCGTCGGCCGCCGCCTCCGCCAAAGCCGCATCGGTGATGATCACATCGAACTGCGCCAACGCAGCGATCTTGTACATGCCAAAGGTGCCGTACTTGGAGCTCGTCGCCACCAGTACGGTCTGCGAGGCCGCTTGCATGGCCACTTGCTTGACTTCGACCTTGAGCGGCGATGGCGTGGTGGTACCCCGTTGCAGGTCCCAGGAACTGGTGGACATGAAGGCCACATCGGTGGCGATCTGCCGCAAGGTACTGGCCGCCAGGCCGCCCACACAGGAACGATTGGGGTGATCGAGGAGGCCGCCGGTGTGGATCACGTCAACGTGCATCACATCCCCTAGGGCGTCGACGATACCGAAGTCGTTGGTGACCACGGTCATGCCCGTCAGCGCCGTGATGTAGGGGACGATCTCCAGCGTGGAGGTGCCGGCATCCAGGTAGACGGTCATGTCGGCGTGCAACAGCGAAGACGCCAGTTTGGCCATCGCCTCTTTCTGTGCCTGCTCGACCACCGCCTTGGACTGGTGGCTCGGCTCACTGTGCACCTGGCTGGCGATACGCACGCCACCGGTGACCGAATAGGCCCGCCCTTCTTGCTCGAGCAGCGCGATATCGCGGCGCACCGTCATGTGCGAGCAATCGAACATTTCCATGATCTGGTGCACGCTGAGCACCTGCTGCTTGCGCAACTGGCGCAGGATCTGCTCGCGACGCTGGGCGGGAATCATCGGCGTGCTGGCATTGGCGGCGGGGTTGCTTGCCGGGTCCTCTGGGGCTGACATGGGGGGTCCTGACTGGAGAGCGAATGTGCGCATACTAGCCGCGCAGTGGCGGTAAATGCACGCGGGCCGTTTGGCATGATCACGCAAACCCCTCGTCCGACGCCCCGCCGATCCAGCTGAACTTTCAAAATCGCCCTGGCCTCCCATCTGTAACGCGCCGGTCATTCACAGGGCCGCGCGACCTGTTTCCTCATCAGAACCGAAAACGGAGTCCACACCATGAGCAACCGTCTCAGCGGCAAGAAAATCCTCATCATCACCTCCAACACCGGCATAGAACGTGACGAACTGGTCAAGCCGATGGAAGCGCTGCGGGCGTTAGGTGCAGCGGTGACTCACGGCTCGAGTGATGGCGGCACCACCCAGACCTTCGTGCAGGACACCGAAAAGGATCGCACCTATGAATCCCAAGCCGCCCTCGCCGGGCTGCATGCCTCGGAATTCGATGCGCTGGTGATTCCGGGCGGTACGGTGAACGCCGACACCCTGCGCCTCGACGAAAATGCCCAGCGCCTGGTCAATGAATTCGCTGACGCGGGCAAGACGGTTGCCGCGATTTGCCACGGACCGTGGCTGCTGGTGAATGCCGGAGTGATCGCCGGCAAGACGCTGACGTCCTACCCTAGCATCAAGACTGACTTGGTCAATGCCGACGCCGCCGGCTGGGTGGATGCGGAGGTCAAACAGTGCCCGGCCAACGGCTGGACGCTGATCACCTCGCGCACCCCCAAAGACATCCCGGCATTCAACGAAGCCATCGCCGCCGCCCTCGAGGCTGCGTAAAGCCGTCAGGCTGGCAGGCGTTGCTGATAGACCTGCAAGTTGACATACGCCGCTGACAACAGCGGCGTATCGATATTCGCCTCCTGACCGCGACGCAGTAGATCGCCTACGATCTGCTGCGCCTCGATCGGTGCGCCAGCGCAGAGATCCCGGTACATCGACGACGTTTGTCTGGAACCTTCCTGCGTCAGGAACTCACGGGCCTGTGCCAGTCCAGCGGGATCCGGCGTGGCACCGACCGCCGAGATAATCGCCACCACTTCATCGATCAATCGCTTGGCAAACGCCTGCCCGCCCTCCACCTCTGCGACCTCACCAATGGTGCCGCGTGTCAGCGCATTGATGCTCCCCAGCGATGCCAGCAGCACCCACTTGTCCCACAGCGCCTGTTTGATCGCCGTGCTCAAGGTGGTGTCGAAACCCGCATCACTGAGCAAGTCGTGCAGGCGCGCGGTGCGCTCGGAGGGCTGACCGTCCAGTTCGCCATAGGCCAGATGATTGATGGCGCCACGCTGGATAATCCGCCCCTCGCTATCGACCTCGGCGATGATCTTGCACACCCCGCCGATCAAAACGCCGGCACCGAAACGCTCGGTGATAACGTCGATATGACGCATGCCATTGAGCAGCGGCATCACCAGTGTCTGCGGGCCTATCGCGGGCGCCATGTCGGCCAGCGCACTGTCCAGGGCGTAGGCCTTGACGGCGAGGATGATCACGTCAAAAGGCTTATCAAGCTGATCAGCCGTCAAATACTGTGGGGAAATGCAGGTATCACCCGACGGGCTGAGTACCTGCAGGCCGTGCTCGGCCAATTGTGCTGCGCGCTTGGGGCGTACCAGAAAGGTCACGTCGCGCCCGGCCTGAGCCAGACGAGAGCCGAAGAAGCCGCCGGTGGCACCGGCGCCAATGATCAGAATGCGCATCGAGAGAGGTCCTTGTTGCGAAATGACAAAAAGCCACGTCGCCTGCTTTCAGGGGCATATGCACGCAAGACACTGTAGAAGCTGTCGCCCACTATCGCAAGAATCCCGCTCGCCGCACTGGATCGCCAGAATTTTAAAGACGCTGGCTCTGTGCCGGACGTTGCGCCTGCCGAGCCGTGTTGGCGCTCTCGGTTTCAGTCATATGCGCATCGAGCACATCACTGAGAAAACGAAATTGGTCGTGAAAACCGACCACACCATTGCTGAAATGGCGTTCGGCAGCGGGAATTAGAAACACGTCGAAACGATCATCCTCGATCAGCGGTGCATGGCTACGCATCACCACATTCTGGGCAAAGTAATTTCTGCCGAACTCGGGGAACGAAACACTCAAAGTCACGTTGGTCATCACAAGGCTCCCTACGCCGAAGTATTCAAGGTTGTGACCAGCCTACGCCCGGGAGGTGCAAAGAATCATGAGATTTGCATGAATTACAGGTATCGATGGCAGTGATGAGGATGTTCGTCAGACGCTGGCGTTGACTCACTGCAGATCGTGCAACGTCATACGTGGGATTACCGTATGGGCCATCAGCACCGCCCCCGGCGCCAACACGGCATTGGCGCCGATTCTGGTGTGATCTCCCAGCAACCCACCGAACTTTTCAAGCCCCGTACTGTGCAGCTGCTCACCAACACGCACGTAGACCGTCTTGTCGGCGCGTTCGTTTCGGTAGTTACAGACGATGCTGCCGGCCTCAAGATTGGCGTCCTGTCCGAGCACCGAGTCGCCAACGAAATTGAAATGCGCCAGCTTGCTGCCATCGAATATGAACGAAGATTTAAGCTCGGCACCCCGTGGCCGCCCTCGGGAAACAGTTGCGGGCGCAGCGAATTCGTCGCCGGATGATTCAGCGCAAGCATCAGCGCAATCGATAATCGTCATCATCGGCGTTCGTTTTTCTTCAAAGCGGCGCGCGGGCATCATCGCTCTCACTGAACCCCTTTCCGCAAAACACACAAGGAGGCCGCCATGGCTATCTCTCTCCTGTTAATGGCGCTTCAAGATGCCTGGCTGAACCACAAGCGTGCCTTGCACGGGCGCCCGTCGTCTCCCAGTGAAGAATTCTAGAACTACGGCGCCCTGGGTCCATCCAATGACCAGACCCACCGAGGATATACCCATGAGCACCAACGACAGCTTCAAAGCCAATCAGACCGACGCGCCGCCCACCGACACTTCCGGCAAGCCGGTGAACGTGGTCGAGCGCGACCTGAAGGACGACGACGAGAGCACTCGCGCCGTAGACGAAATCATCACCCCGACCTCGACCCAGGCCAAGGAGCAGGACGTCGAAACGCTTGAGCAGAAGACTGCCGAGATCGAGCGCAAGGTGGCGGATGGGAACTAGTCGACCGTTCCTGGTCGCAGAGCGTCGACGCTACGTAATATGATGTCCGCGAAAAGGGAGCCGACGCTCCCTTCGAGCATTCATTCAGCAAACGGAAATCCGATGACCATCGAAACACCCGAAGCCATCAAGGCACGCAAACTCCTGCAACTCGAAGCCTTGCTGGAAGCGCTGGCAGTCGAAGAGCGCGACCTGTCCAAGGCCTTCTATCACGGCTGGATTCTTTCTGCGGCGATGGAGTTGTGGGATCGCGGAGTCCTGACTCAGGAAGAGCGCCAGTCCATTGAAGGCCGGGTGAAGGCGATCCTCAAGGGGGAAGAGGCAGAGCAGGCTTCCTGACGCTCGGCCGTCCGCTCACCTTGAGCCCAACGATCAGATCAGCAAATACTACAACGCCTTCTGCCAAAACATCGCCTGGCCCATCGTCGGATCCAGTTCATACCCGGCATAGCCCAGCTTGCGATACGCCGCCTGGGCCGCGGTATTGCCTTCGAGAACTTCCAGGGTCAGCTTGCAGCAACCTCGCTGGCGAGCGATTTTCTCGACTTCGGCGAGCATCTTCTGGGAAATGCCCAGGCCACGAAAATCTTCCAGCACCACCACATCGTGAATGTTGACCAGTGGTCGGCAGGCGAAGGTCGAAAACCCTTCGAAGCAGTTGACCATGCCTACCGGCTCACCCGCGACGAACGCCAGCACGCTGAAGGCATGTGGCCGCTTGCTCAACTCGATCGCCAGGTGCTCCTGCACGTCGAGTGACACGCCAGCCCCGCCACCCATGACATCCCGGGCATATTGATCGAGCAAAAAACCGAGCGACTTGGCGTGCAGCGGGTTGCTGTAGCTCGCTTGCAAGACCAGAACATCGGGTGCATCCATTTCCTTGACCTCTAAGCAGGGTTTCAATTCTTGATGGGCACAGCGGCCCAACTAAAGGCAGGCGCATTGGCACGGTCGCCTGGCTCGCCACAAATTCAGGATGCCTACCCTGCCTGAATCTCCATGAAATCGACACTACTTTCCTGAACTTCCCCTTCCGGCTGGCGACACTTTGCCCTGGGTCATTCATTTAAAAAGATATTTTTTGTTGATAGCGATCTCCAAGGCTACCGCCCTGCTCGCCGCTGTGTTGTCGGCCGGCTACGCGTCCTCCAAGGTCACCGGCCCATTGGGCGCCCCGCCGCACCCCGCGCCAATCGGCAGCCCACGCACCGCACAAGTCGCCGATGGGGTGGTGTCAGCAGCGGGTATCAATGCAGCGACGAGTACCGCCATCGGCCGCTCGCTCATTGCCCAGCGCAACCAGTGCGTACAGACCGCTGAACGAAGCCGTGCAACGGCATCTGCTGTAAATACAGCCAACCGCTGGCTTCAATTCCCCGGAGCCGCAGGGGTATTGGACATCCGCGCCCAGTCGTCGGGGTTGAGAGTGCCCAGCAGCTTGACCTTGCCGTTACTGCCGATGGTCAGGAACAACGCGCTGGCGTATTCAGCCTCCCGGGCGTGGGGAAAGCCCAGCCGCGCATCCACACGACGGATACATCCGCTGTGGGTCACCAACAGCATGTTGCGACCGGCGATCTTGTGCGCCTTGATATCGGCGGTCATATTGACGTCGCAGCGCACCACCCAATCCTTTTCCGTGATCGCCTGATGAAAGAGCGCTTGTGCCGTCTGCGTGGTGCGCGGCAAGGGGCTGGTGAAGATATCGGCGTCGTGCACGCCAAGGTTGGCGAACTGCACGCCGACGCGCTCGGCCACGTCGTTGCCGATCCAGGTGATGCCGTCGGCCGAGCCCATGCACGGATGGGTGGAATAATCGCAGCGCTCGCCATGGCGGATCAGCACGATCACGTTGCCGGCTTTCCAGCGTGCCAACAGATCAGCCCGTACCGCCGGGCTCGCGGTGCTCAGATTGATCGGTGAGACCGGCCACATGTGGTAGAGCGTCACGGCCCCGGCCACCATCGCTAACGCCAGGATGAAGATCGTCCGTTTGATCCAGCCGCTGGTGATCCACTGAGACTTATTTGCTACTGCCAGTGTGGGAATGGTTGCCAAGGCGCCGATCTCGCAAAAGTGATAGGGGCAAGCTGGGTTGATTTCCATCCGTGGCAGCGCCGTCGAAAAAGACGAGGGCTAGCGGATTGATTGCGCGAATATGCGGTAGGAGTGTATGGGGGGCGGTGATCACGGTGGCAAAAATCCGCGAAGGCGACAGGTGCCGTTCAGGAAGGGGAAACCGAAGCATCGGGGCATGCTTCGGTGGCTAGACGGTCGGGTGATGCAGGCGTCAGTGTGCCCGGCTCACCCCGGCGAGATCCTCCAGCGGATGGGTTCAAGAAGGGGCTGCTGGATGAACTCGGGTTGCGTTGATCAGGCCGTTCTTTCTGCGATCTCGATCAGATTCAGATCAGGGTCGCGAACATACACCGAACGGATCGGTCCGGTAGCCCCCGTGCGTGGCACCGGGCCTTCGAGGATGGGCCAGTTCTGCTCGTTCAGGTGCTTGATGACGTGGTCCAGGGGGATGCTGGCGATAAAGCACAGATCCAATGCACCGGGGACTGGCAGATGGGCCTTCGGATCGATCTCGTGACCGCGCACGTGCACGTTGATTTTCTGCTCGCCGAAGTGAAAGGCAAGGCGGCCCTGGCCGAAAGATTCAAGGCGCATGCCAAGGATCCGGGTATAGAAGTCTTTGCAGGCATCGACGTTGATAGTGGTGAGAACAAGGTGATCAAGATGATCGATCATGAGGTGCGTCTTTTTGTGATTGAGGGGTCTGATGATTCTAAGGCTGTTGAAACGACAGGACCCATTGCTATGCATCCCACTACCCCGGATGGCCGCTATTTTGTGGTCAAGAACCAACTTTGGCGTTGCACGAACCCTGCGCTGGATGAAGAGGAACGACAGCGTCTGGTCGCAGACTTGATGGCGGCTCGGCGTGCGGTCAAGGCGGCGAAAGCTTCAGTTGATCCTGAGGGGTTGAAGGCTGCCCGAGGACAAGTACACAGCGCCAAGCTGGCGCTGGGCGAAAGAGGCCAGGTGTGGTGGCAGGACGGCAGCCCAGATTTCAACAGGTACCAGGTCCATAACACGCCTTATGCGCAATGGTACCAATCCTTGAGCGCCGATGCTCAGAGCGGTGGCCTCTAGCCAACCTCAGCCCAGAAACTCAGCCGGTACTATGCCGCCATTATCAGCAAGTTTTTTCAAAACGGCAGAGTGCAGCCAGATGTTCATCTCGGCGGTGTCATCCTTGGAACCGGTGTACTTCAATTCATCGGCCAAGGCTTTGCGCGCGGTCAGGCTGCTGTCGATATCAAGCAGCTTGAGCAGGTCGACGATAGACTTGCGCCAGTTGAGTTTCTCGCTGTGGTTGGCGGCCAGACTCTCGAGCTTGGCCGCCACGTCTACGTCGCTGAGGGCGGCGGGTGCGGAACTGCCACCGTCAGTTGGGGCGGTGGTGTCCGGCGTCGATGCGGGGGCGTCGGCTGTGGCAGCGGGGTGCGGGGCGAGGCCCAGTTTCTCGAGGATGGTGCTGAACAAGCTCATCAGGTCTATCTCCATACAGTTTTAGGGTCCTGTGCTATCGAAAGATAGCTGGCTTGAGTCTAGACCCTGACTGTGGAGCAGAAGTTTTAACGGCCTGGGTGGCTTGGTGGATTTGCTTGATCGGCTATCTGCGGTTTCGCTGCGTAGTCAGGCGCATAGCGAGGCACGGCTGCGCGACCAGTTGCCACTGCAACCGGTCTGTGGGAATCGAGAGGTCGCGGCATCGGACCCTCTGCGACTCGCTACAGTCGGCGATCGAGTGCAGGCACTGTGAAGGCAGCTGGGCGGTGCGTCGATACCGAAGATGCGCTGGCTCAGGGGCGAGCCAACGAAGGATGTGTCCCCGGCAGGAATCGAACCTGCATCTGAGCCTTAGGAGGGCCCCGTTCTATCCGTTGAACTACAAGGACGCAAAGCGCTGACATGTCGAGCAAGGCTGCGCGACGCGACGGACGGCGTGCATGGTACCGGCGAACGGTCGGTTTGTCATGCGCCTTGCACGTTTTTCGCTTGTAGGAGATCTCCTACACCGCGCCCGTTACACCTCGATTTTTTCTACGCCAGATGCCGTTCAGGCAAGCAGCGCTGAAGGTCATCATGCAAATTGCAATGCAATCCATCGTGCATATTGCAGAATGCAGTCCGACTGGCTTTGGTTTCTTTTTTAACTCTATGATTTTAAAGGATAAAAATCACACCAACAGCTTGGCACGAAGCATGCTCTGTATAAGTTCAATAAAATTGTCAGACCACCTTGCTGCCAAGGAGATCGCGCCCCATGAACACAGCTCTCTACATCCTCAACGCTCTGGCGGTTGTCGCACTGGTGTCCTTTCAAATGAATTCGCATTCGAACAGCCAGGACCCGGCGCTGATCAATGTGCAGACAGAGCAGTTGGTGGCGCATCCGGTGGCGCAATGGGCAGTGATGAATGCTCGGCAAGGTCAGGCGGCGTTTCTTGCCTCGGATCGCTCGGCGATAGACAGCAATCAACAACCGGTGCCAGCGCATAACCCCGAACGCTTCACCTTCTGATCGAGGAAAGACATCATGTCCAAATCTGCCCTGCTGCTGTTGCTGGCGGCACTTGTCAGCTTCTGCGCTGCCATGCTCCTGCCACTGACTTCAAGCGCAGCAAGTCAGGCGATGGGAGCCGCTACGGTGGTGTTTGCGGTGCTGTTCTTACTGGCGCTGATCAAGGGCCGGCGGATCAAGTTCGACCCGCTGCTGCGCTGATCCCGTGGCGATTCAGGAGCGCCATCAAGGCCGCGACGGCCTGATCCAGAGTTCCTGAATTATCCAGAACCTGCGGGTCGCCTCGCCCCTGCCACTGCACCGCCTCGGTGCGCAGACGCTCGTTACGCTGTAGCCGCAATTCGATATCCTGCACACTCTCTCTCCCCCTCGCCAACAGACGCTGGCGCAGCACTTCACTGCTGACGCTGACGAGGACAGCAAGAAGATCGGGATACCGGCGCTGGGCTTCTGGCAGATAATCTCGCGATCCGTTGACCAAAACATGCCGTCCCTGCGCCAACCAGAGATTTATGTCTGTGGGGATACCATAATCGTGGCCATTTGCCTTCCAATTCATGGCAAAATCGCCCGCCTGCTGCATGGCGGCAAAGCGCTCGTCACTGACGCCCACCGCCTGCTCGCCGATGGACTCTGCCGAACGCGTAATGACACGACGCACGACGTCGACGGGAATGGTCGCCAAGCGGCTCCTGGCCGCATCGATGACGCTGTCCTTGCCGGCGCCGGAAGGCCCCATCAAATAAATCAGTCTAGCTTGCATTTCGTCTGCCTCTTGGGGCCAATCGTAGCAAATAGTCTAAATGCCACTATGCTCACTGAAGGGGTGCTACCCAAGGTTGCGCAGTCGCGCTGTGGTCTGGAACCCCCGGGAACGGCTATGTGGTGCTAGCGGATGAGCGGTAACGGTATGCAGTTTCAGAACCAGTGCACATTTTTTACAAATGGTACTGGCATAACGCCGTTATTCAGGTCAATATTTGTCACAGAATTGGCGCCATGGAAATGGCGACCTTGAGGCACGGTTGAGGCATGATAGCCGCCTCTTAAACAATCCGGGTTGAACAATTAGTCTAAAAGGGTGTCGTAAACCCAGCTTGCGGCTAATTTTTCGAGAACCGCTCCCCTGAACTAAATCGGTCAACTATATGCGCCCAATGAAACAGGCTATTTACTCAAGCCGCACCGCTGACAAATTCGTCGTTCGCTTACCCGACGGAATGCGCGAGCGCATTGCAGAAGTAGCTCGTAATCACCACCGCAGCATGAACTCGGAAATCATTGCACGTCTCGAGCAAAGCCTCATTCAGGAAGGCGCTTTGGGCGATGAGTTGAGCATGCGCCTGGACAGCCCCGAGCTGTCGCTGCACGAGCGCGAACTGCTTCAGCGATTCCGTCAACTTTCCCACCGTCAACAGAATGCATTGGTTGCGCTGATTGCGCACGACGCCGAGATGTCTGCCGACGCGGACTGATTCGACTGCCACAAAAAAGCCAGCTTGAATGCTGGCTTTTTTGTGGCCCCGTTTTATGGGGTGATTGGCTATGAGGTCTATGGCACCGGGCGCGCACCGCACCTGACTACATCAGGAACAGCGTCGCCAGCCCCAGGAAAATGAAGAACCCGCCGCTATCGGTAACTGCGGTAATCATTACACTCGAGCCCATTGCCGGGTCGCGACCGAATTTCTCCAGGCCCATGGGAATGACTACGCCCATGGTCGCCGCCAACAGCAGATTAAGGGTCATGGCAGCGGTCATGACCACCCCCAGCGACCAACTGCCGTACAGCAGGTAGGCGACCACGCCGATCACCCCACCCCAGATAATGCCGTTGCACAACGATACCGTGACTTCCTTGCGCAGCAACCGCTTGGTGCTGGCGGGCGTGATCTGGTCCAGTGCCATGGCGCGCACGATCATGGTGATCGTCTGATTGCCGGAGTTGCCGCCGATACCCGCAACGATCGGCATCAATGCCGCCAAGGCCACCAGTTTCTCGATCGAGCCTTCGAACAGGCCGATGACCCGCGAGGCGATGAACGCCGTGACCAGGTTGACCGCCAACCACGACCAGCGGTTGCGCAGCGAACGCCAGACCGAGGCGAAGATATCTTCCTCTTCGCGCAAACCGGCCATGTTGAGCATTTCGCTCTCGCCCTCTTCACGGATCACGTCGACCATTTCATCAATGGTCAACCGGCCAATGAGGCGCCCACCCTTGTCCACCACCGGCGCGGAAATCAGGTCGTAACGCTCGAAGGCCTGGGCGGCGCTATAGGATTCGTCATCCGGATGAAAGCTGACCGGATCGCTGGCCATGACGTCGACCACCTGCTTGTCCGGATCGTTGACCAGCAAGCGCTTGATCGGCAGCACGCCCTTGAGCACGCCCTCCTGATCGACGACGAAGAGCTTGTCGGTATGGCCCGGCAGCTCCTTGAGACGGCGCAGGTAACGCAGCACCACTTCGAGAGTGACGTCTTCGCGGATGGTGACCATCTCGAAGTCCATCAGTGCGCCGACCTGATCCTCGTCATAGCTCAACGCCGAACGCACGCGTTCGCGCTGCTGGGCGTCGAGGGTTTCCATCAATTCGTGAACGACGTCACGCGGGAATTCAGGTGCGAGGTCCGCAAGTTCGTCGGGGTCCATCTCCCGGGCCGCAGCGAGAATCTCGTGATCGTCCATGTCGGCGATCAAGGTCTCCCGGACAGAGTCGGACACTTCCAACAGAATGTCGCCGTCGCGCTCGACCTTGACCAACTGCCAGATCTCCAGGCGATCTTCCAAGGGCAAGGCTTCAAGGATATAAGCGACGTCGGCGGAGTGCAGGTCATCGAGCTTGCGCTGCAGCTCGACGACGTTCTGGCGGTGAACGAGGTCTTTTACCAGCTCCTGATGCGCACCCTCTTGGCGATGCGTCAGGTCTTCAACCACACGTTGGCGATGCAGCAGCTCGGTGACTTGAGCCAGACGATCCTGCAGGCTTTCCTGTGATTTTTTTGCTTCGTATTCAGTCATAGGCATACTCCGCTCCCAGCAGTGGAGCACGCCAGGAGATCAATCAGTCGTTTCGTGATTGTGATAACGCTTTAGTACGTAACTACTGGGTAAGTCCATCGAGGTAGTCCACAAGCCCCGGCGGGGCTGACGGGCGCAATGATACACACCTTGTAAAATTTTGAGAGCAAAAAAATCAGGCCATAACAATTGGTTGCAATATAAACCTCGGCGCTCACTGAACAGCGCCGGGCGGTGATGCATCCGGTAAAGAAATGACCGCACCAGCTGCCTGACGTTTCACTAGGCTGATATCGGTACCCGATCAAGGAGGATCGCAGCCATGCCCTCACCTACCCGCCTCGCTCTCGCTCTATATGCCTGTATCGTCCTGGCTGGGTTGCCCTTGTACGCCTCGGCGCACTGGGTACAGCATTGCCAGAGCCCCGATGGCCAAATCACCTATACCGCTTCCAATTGCCCGGCCGGGCATGCTCTGGTGGCCCAGCAGCCACCAAGGCTCACCACCTCTGCGCAAGTGCAGCGGGCCCCTGCGAAAAAAATCCCTCCCAAGATACCGCGCGCCCCGCGCAAGGCTGATGACAGCCAAGCACGTAGCACCCAACGCGCTGTGCCAGCGGAAAAAACAGTCGAGAAAAAACCAGCAGCAAAGAAGGAAGAGAAGAAGACCAAGCGCAAGAAGGCGCCGACGAAGTATCAGCCGAATCGCTGACCCTGTAGCGACGCAGCTCGCCCCTGATACGTGGGGCCTGGAATGCGCGGAGATTCAGTGCCGACCTGTCGGAGGACAAAAACCTGAACGCCAGACGGCAAAAAGCCCGCTTTAAAAGCGGGCTTTTTGTTTTATGGTGCACTCGACAGGATTCGAACCTGTGACCGCTCGGTTCGTAGCCGAGTACTCTATCCAGCTGAGCTACGAGTGCAGGTGGCGCTTGGTAGACCAGATCACCTCTGGTTGACGCAGAAGCTAAATCGAAATCCTGTTACCAGGAGCCGAAACGACTTCTTAAATGGTGCACTCGACAGGATTCGAACCTGTGACCGCTCGGTTCGTAGCCGAGTACTCTATCCAGCTGAGCTACGAGTGCATTTGTTGCCGCGCATTATAGGCCGTCGAATCTGTGTGTCAATCGCTTTTTTCTAGTAATTTCAACAACTTACCGATAAAGCCAGATTACAACGTACTACGCAAATAATGGCGGAGAACGGGGGATTCGAACCCCCGACACCCTTTTGAGGTGTACTCCCTTAGCAGGGGAGCGCCTTCGGCCACTCGGCCAGCTCTCCGCAACACGGGGCGTATATTAACCAGCTTTCTTTCTCTTTGCAAACATAAAAATCGATAAAAATTAAAGACTTGGTTCCGGGTGCTTCTCTTTCTGGATTCGCTGCTGGATTTCCTCGCGATGAACCGAGACTTCCTTGGGCGCATTGACGCCGATTCGCACTTGATTGCCCTTGACGCCGAGCACGGTCACGGTGATTTCTCCGTCCCCGACTACCAGCGTTTCTGCACACCGACGGGTCAGAATCAGCATACCTTTCTCCTCACACTACAATTCACGAACGGCAGATACACGAAGGGCGCGGTCAGACCGCGCCCTTCGACACTTGCAGGCTTACTCGCCCTGGCGGGGAGCATCCAGCTCGAAAGCGGTGTGCAAGGCGCGCACAGCCAGCTCCAGGTACTTCTCTTCGATCACCACCGACACCTTGATCTCCGACGTTGAGATCATCTGGATGTTGATGTTGTCCTTGGCCAGGGCCTCGAACATGCGGCTGGCCACGCCGGCGTGGGAACGCATGCCGACGCCGACGATCGAGACCTTGGCGATCTTGGTATCGCCCACTACCTTGCGTGCAGCGAGCTCCACGGCGGTGTTTTCCAGCACCTGCAAAGCCGCCTGGTAATCGTTGCGGTGCACGGTGAAGGTGAAGTCGGTGGTGTTATCGTGCGCAACGTTCTGCACGATCATGTCGACTTCGATGTTGGCACCGCTGATCGGCCCGAGAATCTTGAACGCCACGCCGGGGGTGTCTGGCACGCCACGGATGGTCAGCTTGGCTTCATCGCGGTTGAAAGCGATGCCGGAAATGATCGGCTGCTCCATGGTTTCCTCTTCATCTATGGTAATGAGGGTACCCGGACCCTCCTTGAAGCTGTGCAGAACGCGCAGCGGAACGTTGTACTTGCCAGCGAACTCGACGGCACGGATCTGCAGGACCTTGGAACCAAGGCTGGCCATCTCGAGCATTTCCTCGAAGGTGATCTTGTCCAGGCGCTGAGCCTGGGACACCACGCGTGGATCGGTGGTGTAGACCCCGTCGACGTCGGTATAGATCTGGCATTCATCCGCCTTGAGCGCCGCCGCCAGGGCCACGCCGGTGGTGTCCGAACCACCACGCCCGAGGGTGGTGATATTGCCGTGCTCGTCGACACCCTGGAAACCGGCGACCACTACCACGCGGCCTTCCTTGAGGTCGTTACGAATTTTCTGGTCGTCGATCTGCAGGATACGCGCCTTGCTGTGCGCGCTGTCGGTGAGAATACGCACCTGCGCGCCGGTGTACGACACCGCTGGCACACCGCGCTTGATCAGCGCCATGGCCAGCAAGGCGATGGTCACCTGCTCGCCGGTGGAGATTATCACGTCGAGCTCGCGGGTCACCGGCTGATCACTGATCTGTTTGGCCAGATCGATCAGACGGTTGGTTTCGCCGCTCATTGCCGACAGCACGATCACCAGGTCATCGCCTGCGTCGCGGAATTTCTTGACCTTGTCGGCCACCTGCTCGATGCGCTCGATCGAGCCCACCGAGGTGCCGCCAAATTTCTGTACGATCAAAGCCATTTCAAGCCGCCTCAAGCCCGTGAAGGGCGCCCATTAAACATTCAAATCCAATAAAGCCAAAGCCTGTTGATTGGCAACAGGCTCCGTTGATGTGTTTTACAGACCTTGCTCGACGAAAGGCACGGTCAGCGCCAGCGCGCCGTCCAGTGCAGCGGCATCGACGCCACCGCCCTGAGCCATGTCCGGACGCCCACCGCCTTTGCCACCCACCGCTGCCGCAGCCTGCTTCATCAGGTCGCCGGCCTTGAGCCTGGCAGTGAGTTCCTTGGTCACCCCGGCCACCAGCACGACCTTGTCTTCGTGCACGCCGCCCAGCAGGATCACGCCCTGACCGAGCTTGTTCTTGAGCTGATCGACCAGCGCCAGCAGCGCCTTGCCGTCCTGCCCGTCGACACGCGCAGCGAGGACCTTGACGCCCTTGACCTCGACAGCCGAGCCCGACAGGTCGTCGCCCGCCGCACTCGCCGCCTTGGCCTGCAACTGCTCCAGCTGTTTTTCCAGCAAACGGTTGCGTTCGAGCACCGCAGAAAGCTTGTCGATCAGGTTGTCGCGGCTGCCCTTGACCAGCTGCGCGGCCTCCTTGAGCTGCTCTTCACCAGCGTTCAGGTAAGCCAGAGCACCAGCGCCGGTGACGGCTTCGATGCGGCGCACGCCAGAGGCCACACCGCCTTCGCTGATGATCTTGAACAACCCGATGTCACCGGTCCGCTTGGCGTGGATACCGCCGCACAGCTCGACGGAAAAATCGCCGCCCATGGTCAACACTCGCACGGTGTCACCGTATTTCTCGCCGAACAGCGCCATGGCGCCCTTCTTCCTGGCGCTTTCGATGTCCATCTCTTCAGTGGCCACCGGGGTGTTCTTGCGGATCTGTTCGTTGACTATGTCTTCCAGCGCTTTGATCTGTTCTGGCTTGATCGACTCGAAGTGGCTGAAGTCGAAGCGCAGGCGCAGGCTGTCGACCAGCGAGCCTTTCTGTTGCACGTGATCGCCCAACACCAGACGCAGCGCGGCATGCAGCAAGTGCGTGGCCGAGTGGTTCAGCGAAGTGGCCTGCTGCACGTCGGCATCGACGGTGGCAGTGAAAGTCTCGCCGACCTTGAGGGCGCCCAGCACCACAATACCGTGGTGCAGGAATGCGCCGCCGGTCTTGGTGGTGTCACGTACGTCGAAACGTCCGGCATTGCTCTGCAGGTAGCCACGGTCACCGACCTGGCCACCGGATTCGGCGTAGAACGGTGTGGTGTCGAGAATCACCACGCCCTCCTCGCCTTCGGCCAACTGCTGGACCGCCACGCCTTCTTTATAGAGGCCGACCACCTTGGCTTCTTCGCTATGGGTCGCGTAGCCATTGAACAGGGTCGGAGTGTCGACCTTGACCAGGCTGTTGTAGTCCATGCCAAAGGCGCTGGCGGAACGGGCGCGCTCGCGCTGGGCCTGCATCTCGCGCTCGAAACCGGCTTCGTCGAGGGTCAGGTTGCGCTCGCGGGCGATATCGCCGGTGAGGTCCATCGGGAAACCGTAGGTGTCGTACAGCTTGAACACCACGTCGCCCGGCACCACCGACCCCTTGAGGCCGGCCAGATCCAATTCGAGGATCTTCAGGCCCTGCTCCAGAGTCTTGGCGAACTGCTCTTCTTCAGCCTTGAGCACGCGTTCGATGTGCGCTTGCTGGGACTTGAGTTCAGGGAAGGCCTCGCCCATCTCGGCGACCAGGGCCGCGACGATCTGGTAGAAGAAGCTGCCGTTGGCGCCCAGCTTGTTGCCATGGCGGCAGGCGCGACGAATGATGCGGCGCAGCACGTAGCCACGGCCCTCATTGGAGGGCAGCACGCCATCGGCGATCAGGAAACCGCACGAACGGATGTGGTCGGCCACCACCTTGAGCGAAGCCTGGCCTTCGTTGCTGCAACCGATGGCCTTGGCCGCGGCGTCCAGCAGGCTCTTGAACAGGTCGATCTCGTAATTCGAGTTGACGTGCTGCAGTACCGCACTGACCCGCTCCAGGCCCATGCCGGTGTCGACCGAAGGGGCCGGCAGCGGATGCAGAACACCATCGGCGGTACGGTTGAACTGCATGAAGACGTTGTTCCAGATTTCGATGTAACGGTCGCCATCTTCTTCAGGCGAGCCGGGTGGGCCACCCCAGATGTCGGCGCCGTGGTCGAAGAAGATCTCGGTGCACGGGCCGCACGGGCCGGTATCGCCCATGGTCCAGAAGTTGTCGGAGGCGTACGGCGCGCCCTTGTTGTCACCGATACGGACCATGCGCTCGGCCGGCACACCAATTTCCTTGGTCCAGATGTCATACGCCTCGTCGTCGCTGGCGTAGACAGTGACCCAGAGTTTGTCCTGAGGCAGCTTGAGCACGCCGGTCAGGAAGGTCCACGCGTAGGTAATGGCATCGCGCTTGAAGTAGTCACCGAAGCTGAAGTTGCCCAGCATTTCGAAGAACGTGTGGTGGCGAGCGGTGTAACCGACGTTTTCCAGGTCGTTGTGCTTGCCACCGGCGCGCACGCACTTCTGGCTGGTGACAGCACGGGTGTAGGCACGTTTTTCCTGACCCAGGAAGCAGTCCTTGAATTGGTTCATGCCTGCGTTGGTGAACAGCAGAGTCGGGTCATTGCCCGGAATCAGGGAGCTGGAGGCGACTCGGGTATGGCCTTGCTCTTCGAAAAAACGAAGGAAGGCTTCACGGATTTCTGCGCTTTTCATTAGGTTCTTCCACGGAGACGGCAGCCACAGGCGTCATCGACATTGCGACGGCAAAGGGCCGCATTATATAGGCCCTGAGGCCGCGGTACAGTGTGTTTGTACTATTGGGACCATCAAATCTACCAGATGGTTTGCTTGCCGAGCATGCCAAACCAGGCGGTCAGGCGCTGTTTCAATGGGGGAGCGGGCTCTGCCCGCGAAGGCGTCGGTGATAACACTGCATGAGCTGGCGGTGCAAATTATGCGCTCTTCGCAGGCAGAGCCCGCTCCCACAGGGGATGCACAATCCGTGGCTTATGCATTTTTATGCGGCTTGCCGACAAAAATGATTAGCTGGCGAACGATGCACTTCTCAAAAAAGTGTGATAAAAAATCTCCGCCGTCAATCGATGACGGCAACGTTCTCAGGGCGGGGTGCGATTCCCCACCGGCGGTAATGGCGCGCAACGCGTCTAGCCCGCGAGCGCTTGGCAGCCCTTGTGGCGGTCAAGGTCAGCAGACCCGGTGTGATCCCGGGGCCGACGGTCATAGTCCGGATGAAGAGAGAACGGGATAGGCAACCGGGTCGACCACGGGCTTATTTTGCCTTGGCTGGCCTGCCACGAAATCCCTTTCGATCCATGCCCTGTTTTTTTATTAAACAGGAGTCGACGTAGATGCAACCCACAGCAATCGATAGCAAAAGCCACCCCAACGAACGTATCGCCTTTATCCAGGCTTGCTGGCACAAGGATATCGTCGATCAGAGCCGTAAAGGCTTTGTCGAGGAAATGGGCCGCCTGGGCTATCAGGAGTCCGATATCGACTTCTTTGAAGTCGGTGGCGCCTTCGAAATCCCACTGCATGCCAAACTGCTGGCCCAGAGCGGCCGCTATGCCGGCGTGATCGGCGCGGCACTGGTGGTGGACGGTGGTATCTACCGTCACGAGTTCGTGGCGCAGACCGTGGTCAGCGCGCTGATGCAAGTGCAGTTGGAAACCGAAGTGCCGGTGTTCTCGGTGGTGCTGACCCCGCATCACTTCCATGATGGCGAGCAGCATCACACTTACTTCTTCAATCACTTCCTGCACAAAGGCATCGAAGCAGCCAAGACCTGCGCCGATACCCTGCACAAAGTGCGCACGCTGCGCCGCTTGCAGCCGCAGCAGAAGATCGCGGTTTAAGCACCCTATAGCGAGGGGCATGCCCCCGAAAGATGTGCAAATCCACGCTGATGTGTTGGATGTAGCACCTTTCGGGGCAAGCCCCCTCGCTAGATCAAAGAGTGTGAGGCACCACCAGGATGCCGGCGCGCAAGCCGTTGGCTACCTTGGGGTTGGGGAAGATGATCCTCGCGCCCTCCTCCTCGACCTTCCAGCGCTTGCCTGGGCCATCGTCGGCCAGCAGCATGCCCTGCTCCAGCTCTGTGAAGTTCTCCACGCTCGCCGCCAGGTGCAGCTGGAACGCGTCGGTGTGCTTGATGATTTCCCGCGAGACCCGAAACAGCTGCAGGCCATCCAGGGCATCCGCCTGCGGCGCCTCGGTGCCGGCAATCAACTCGCTCAGCTTGATGCGCAGGCGACTCAGATCCACTTGCTGATTCTGGCCGAAAGGCCGGGCCTTGCCGAGCTCCAGGGTGAAGGCCTCGGCCGCCAGTTGTTCTCGGGTATAGGCACTGAAGGTGATGGACGTCTTGCTCTGCAGCAACACCGCCTGCATGCCAGCCTCGCTCAGACGCGCCAGTTCGACCGGTGATGGCTCGCTGTCCTGGCGAAACGGATACAGGGCGAATTGCTCGATGCGCGAACCGCGTATGGCAGTGTGCAAGTCGTAATGCAGACGCGTGCGCTCGGGCACATTGAAGAAGGCCGACGCCAGCCGCTCGAGCTCGTGGGCACGCAGGGCTTCGTTGCCGCTGTACTGTTCATGGCGACCATTGAACATGCGATTGACGTCATGTTTCAGGTAGCGCTCACCGTGGCGAATCGCCTGGGGATTGCCGAACAGAAACAGTACCCGCGCCCGCACCTTGAGGTCGCCTCGCGCCACGTCATGGAGCAAATCATCGAGCAGCTCGATTGGTGCGGTCTCGTTGCCGTGTATACCAGCAGACAGCAGCAGGTCCATGCCGTTGTCATGAGCCTCTGGAGGTCGCACCTCAAGCGCACCCTCCCCCAGCCAGCGCAGGCGCACGCCGCCTTGGGTCAACTGGGTCTTTTCGGCGGGCTCGCGGCCCGCCAGCGTCAGTTCGAGCAGCTTGCCGAGCGCGAGCATAGGCCGGTGTCCTCAGTGAGTATGACCACAATCGGGGCCGTGCACGTGGCCGTCATCTTCGTCACCGGCATCGGCGGGTTCCATTTCCAGCTGCAGGCTGACCAGGTTGGTCGCCAGTGGTCGCAGCAGCAGGTTGGCGAATTCGGCGTCGCCTTCTTCCACGTCGACACCGATCAGCAATTGGCCGCGGCCATCCTGCTGAATCCAGACTTCCTTGCCTTGCCAGATCACCGCGAAGCGGGTGCAAGAGGTTTCCAGCTGGGTGCCATCGGTATCTTCAAGGATCAGTTGCAGGGCGTCGGACATCGTCGTGTTCTCTCAGTTGAGTTGGAAAGGATAAACCGCACCCAGATCGAGGATCCCGGTCAGTTCATCCAGTGCCGTACGGCACTCGGTCAATAATTGCGGATCGGCCATGTCGCTTTCGCTGAGGCGGTCGCGATAATGGCGGTCGACCCACTGCGTCAGTGTGTCGTACAAAGGCGCGGTCATGATAACCCCGGGGTTGACCGCTGCCAGTTCCTGTTCGTTGAGCGCCACCCGCAGACGCAGGCACGCCGGACCGCCACCGTTCTGCATACTTTGCTTGAGGTCAAACACCTTGACCTCGCCGATCGGTCCACCCGATTGCGTCAACTGCTGCAAATAGGACCAGACCCGCGGATTGTTATTGCACTCCTGCGGCACAATCAACAGCATCGAGCCATCGGCACGCGAGAGCAGCTGACTGTTGAACAGGTAGGAGCGGACCGCGTCCTCGACCGAGACCTCGGCCCGCGGCACGCTGATCGCCTGGAATTGCCCGCCTCGCCTGGTCAGTTTAGCGTGCAGTTCGGCGATCAGCGCTGGTGTGTCGACAAAGGCGTCCTGGTGATGAAACAGCAACTCGCCATTGCCCACTGCGATCACGTCGTTATGAAACACGCCCTGGTCGATGACCGCTGGATTCTGCTGGGCGAACACCACACCGTCATCGCTCAGCCCGTGAAGCCGTGCGACTGCCTGAGAAGCTTCGAGCGTCTGGCGGGCGGGATACTTCTGCGGCGCCGAGTAGCGGGTGTCGAAGGCGCTACGGCCATACACGAAAAACTCGACGCCCGGGTCACCATAGTCACGACAGAAACGCGTGTGGTTGGCCGCACCTTCGTCACCGAACTGCGCCACCGCCGGCAACGCAGCGTGATGAACGAAATGCGCCGGGTCATTGAACATCGCCGCCAGCACCCGGCTGGTGGTCGGGTGCTCGATGCTGCGATGGTATTTGCAATTGAGGTTGGCCGCCGTGAAGTGCACGCGACCATCGCGCGTGTCGGCACTGGGGCTCACGGTGGCGGCGTTGGCTACCCACATGCTGGACGCCGAAGCGCTGGCGATCAGCAACGGCATGGCATCGCGCGCGGCACGCTCGATCACTTGGCTGTCGCTACCGGTAAAGCCCAGCGCGCGCAGGCCGGACACGTCCGGGCGCTCCTGTGGGGCCAGCACCCCTTGAACGAAACCCAGCTCCATCAGCGCTTTCATTTTGGCCAGGCCCTGGCGAGCCGCTTCACGCGGATTGGACGCCAACTGGCTGTTACCCTGAGAGGCAACGTTGCCATAAGACAACCCGCCGTAGTTGTGGGTAGGGCCGACCAGACCATCAAAATTGACTTCAAACGCTTTCATCGGCGCAACTCTCCAGCCACTTTCGTTCTAAAGTCGCCAGCAGTACCGGCCTCTTCGCGGGCAAGCCTTGCTCCCACCGCGCAAGCCGCATCCAAGCCGTACACCGATGGCAGCAAGGCTTGCCAGCCAAGAGGCACGTGCAGCTTGCCCAAAACCATGACATCTCCCATACCCTTGCTCACAAGGTAATCCCCGGCGACAGGCTGACCGGCAGGCTGAGGGTGTCGACCTCCAGCGAAGCGACCGGGTAGGCACAGTAATCCGCCGCATACCAGGCGCTGGCGCGATGGTTGCCGGAAGCGCCGACGCCGCCGAACGGCGCGGTACTGGCCGCGCCGGTCAGCTGTTTGTTCCAGTTGACGATACCGGCGCGGCTGTGCAGCCAGAACTGCTGGTAACGATCCGCCGAATCCGAGAGCAATCCGGCCGCCAGCCCGTACTGGGTGGCGTTGGCCTCGATCAGCGCGTCTTCGAAACGGTGGTAACGAATCACCTGCAGCAGCGGCCCGAACAGCTCCTCGTCAGGGCGATCGGCCACTGCCGTCACGTCCAGCAAACCTGGGGTGAGCAGTGCTGATTGAGGGTCCGGTTGCGTCATGGCCAGCAGTGCGAGCGCCCCCTTGGCCAGCAATTGCGCCTGGGCATCGAGCAGGGACTGCGCGGCATCCAGGGAGATCACCGAGCCCATGAACGGCGGCGGATCCTGGTCATAGGCACCCACCTGCAACTGGCTGCTGACCTCGATCAAGCGCTCCAGCAGGCGATCGCCCCAGGCCCCCTCGGGGACGATCAGGCGGCGCGCACACGTGCAGCGCTGGCCGGCGGAGATGAACGCTGATTGGATAATGGCGTAGACAGCCGCATCAAGATCGGCAACCTGCTCGACCACCAGCGGATTGTTGCCGCCCATCTCCAGTGCCAGGATCTTGTCCGGGCGCCCGGCGAACTGGCGGTGCAAGGCGTTGCCGGTACCGCTGGAACCGGTGAAGAACACCCCGTCCAGCCCAGGCTCCGCGGCCAGCGCGATACCGGTGTCGCGGCCACCTTGCAAGAGGTTGAGCACACCCGCCGGGAGCCCGGCCTCAATCCAGCAGCGCAGGGTCATTTCGGCGACTTTCGGCGTTTGTTCGCTGGGTTTGAACACCACGGTGTTGCCCGCCAGCAGGGCCGGGACGATATGACCGTTAGGCAGATGACCGGGGAAATTGTAAGGCCCGAACACCGCCACCACACCGTGGGGCTTATGCCGCAAAACCGCATTGGCATCCGCCAGCGGCGCGCTTTTTTCGCCAGTGCGCTCGCGGTAGCTCTGGATGGAGATGCCGACCTTGTTGATCATGCTGGCGACCTCTGTGGAGGCCTCCCAGAGTGGCTTGCCGGTTTCTTCACCGATGCAATGAGCGAGCGACTGCGCGTGCAGTTTGAGGCTCGCGGCAAAGGCTTCCAGGATGCTGATACGCTGGCTCAAGGCCAGGCTCGCCCAGGCCGGAAACGCCTCGCGCGCGGCCTGCACCGCCTGAGCTGCCTGCGCGGCCGAAGCGGCCTGGCCCGTCCAGATGCTTTGCTGGGTGACCGGGTTGAGCGACTGCATCACCTCACCCTGACCGTCCAGCCAATGACCGGCGACGTAAAGCGTAGTCATAGTCCCGCCTCCCCAGGCTTGTGGCTCGACATGGCAACGGCCCGCACCGAATCCCCCGGGCTCATGCGCAGGCGCTTGGCGGTCAACGGGTCGACCACCAGAGTGCCAGCGGCGACCCGGGCAGGAGCGGCGGCCACACGGCACTCTTCCCGCTTGCGGTTGTGCATCAGGTACACCGGCGCGTCATCACCTGGCGTACCGATGGCCAGCACCAGCACCTGGCTGTCGTGGACGGCACGGATACGCGCGGTTTCACACTCCAGCGCCGGGCCGGCGTCGAAAATATCGACATAGCCCTGATAGCTGAACCCCTCGCCCTTGAGCATCGACTGGGCCGGTTCGGTATCGGTATGCACCTGGCCGATGACCTCCCGCGCAGCCGGCGAGAGGAAGCAG
Source organism: Gammaproteobacteria bacterium (assembly GCA_903970465.1). Lineage (GTDB taxonomy): Bacteria > Pseudomonadota > Gammaproteobacteria > Pseudomonadales > Pseudomonadaceae > Aquipseudomonas. Next base: position 37,125 of record CAJCIO010000016.1, on the reverse strand, counting down.
GTGTACAGTGGAAACTTGGGCATCAGCTCGGCGATAAAGGCCCGGTTGCCGACGCCGTTGAGGTAATCCGCCTGGCTGAACTCCATCTTGAAAAAATGCCGCCCCAAACTTTCCCAGAACGGCGAGCGACCAGCATTGTCGGACATGCCGCGCATCTCGGCGATCACCTTGCGCCCGAACAGTTTCGGGAACTCGGCGATGAACAGCAGGCGCGCCTTGGCCAGCAGCCGGCCGTTAAGACCCTTGCGCTGATCTTCACGCAGGAACAGCGAGCACAACTCGGAGTTGCCGGTCAGGTCATTGGCCAGGAACAGCGTCGGGATCTCGCGATAGATGTTCAGCTCCTGAGAGGCGCTGACCGTCAAGCCGACCCGATAGTTGTACCAGGGCTCGCGCAGGCCTACCGCACCGGCGATGGCCGAGATGCCGACCACCTTGCCATCATCGTCTTCGAGCACGAACAGGTAATCGGCATCGCCACGCCCGGCCTCGCCCCGAAAAGTCTTCTCGGCCCAGGTCACCCGATGGGTCAGGCGCGCCTCATTCGCCGGCAGCGTAGTCAGCCCGGCCCCGGTTCCACGGGCCAGTTCGAGCAGGGCTGGTAAATCGCTGCTGCGTACGGGACGAACGATCATGCTATCTCCTCAGCGCCGGTCAACGACCGCCGCGACACTCAACCAATGACACACAAGGGCAGGCGTGATGCCTGTCAGACTGCTACCAGGCGCACACTTACGCCCTCACCGACACCCAGCGCCTCGGCGGCCGCCAGATCGAGGGTCACAGGCTTGCCCGGCGCCCAGTCCAGCTCCAGCAAGGCGGCGCGGTAGTCCTGCAATTGACCGTTGGATACCAGATACTGGCGCCCGCTGCGTCGGCCTTCCTCGATCTTGACCGGCACTACACGGCTCTGGGCGATGGAGCGAATGCTCGAGACCCGTGCATGCAAGGTCGGGCCGCCGTCGAAGATATCGATGTAGTGGTCCGTCTCGAAGCCTTCGCGCATCAGGATGTCGAAGGTGATCTGAGCCCGCGGATGCACCTGGCCCATGGCCTCCTGAGCGGCATCGGGCAATAACGGCACGTAGATGGGGTAATGGGGCATCAATTCGGCGAGGAAGGTCCGGCTCTTGAGCCCGCACAGGCGCTCGGCCGCGGCGTAATTGAGGTCAAAAAAATTGCGCCCGATGGCATCCCAGAACGGCGATTCGCCGTGCTCGTCGCTGTACCCGACGATTTCAGTCACCACCGAATCGGCAAAGCGCTCGGGATGACTGGCAACGAACAGCAGGCGCCCGCGGGAGTTGAGCTCCGACCAAGGCGTGCCCACCAGTTCGGGGACCACGTAAAAACTGGTCAGCAGGCTGTTGCCAGTCAGGTCATGACACTGCGACAGGACGTGAATCTTGTTGTGGATCTTCAGCTCGCGAGAGGCGTGCACGAAGGTCTCGTTACGAAAACTGTAGAAGGGCTCGGAGTACCCCGCCGAAGCGACGATGGCCGAACACCCCACCAGACGCCCGCTGTCGGTGTCTTCGAGGACGAAGAAATAGCTTTCTTCCCCGTTGAAGCTGACCTCGGCGGCGAACGACGCTTCCGACGTGGCGATCTTGTCGCCCAGGCGCTCGATATCGTCCGGCAGCGAGGTGACACCGATGGGGCTGTCGGCAGCCAGACGCTTGACCTCGTCCAGATCAGCCGTTTGCGCGGGGCGCATGACCAGCATGGGTGTCACTCCTGTCATTGAATCTCTTGAACAGGCAGCAAGCGGTGCCTGCTGCCCTTGATCGGCACTGATCAGGCCTGGGTCAGCTGTACGACGGCGCGCTCGAAACGATCCAGGCCTTCGTCGATGTCGGCATCTTCGATCACCAGGCTCGGGGCGAAGCGCACAACGTCGGGGCCAGCTTGCAGGATCATCAGGTTCTGCTGTTCGGCAGCGTTGAAGAAGTCCTTGGCACGGCCTTTCCAGGCATCGGCCAGCACACAGCCCAGCAACAGCCCCATGCCACGCACTTCGCTGAAGACGCCGTATTTTTCGCCGATGGCTTGCAGGCGGTTCACGAAGCGCGTGTGCTTGGCACGCACGCCGGCTCGAACTTCAGGAGTGTTGATGACATCCATCACCGCCTCGCCCACCGCGCACGCCAGGGCGTTGCCGCCATAGGTGGTGCCGTGCACGCCCACCGAGAAGTGCTTGGCCAGTTTTTCGGTGGTCAGCATGGCGCCCACGGGGAAACCGCCGCCCAGGCTCTTGGCGCTGGAGAGGATGTCAGGGGTCACGCCGTAATTGATATAGGTGAACAACTCACCGCTGCGTCCCATACCGCTTTGCACTTCGTCGAATACCAGCAGTGCGTTGAACTGATCGCACAGCGCGCGGGCACCTTCGAGGTAGGCTTTGTCGGCTGGCAATACACCGCCCTCGCCCTGGATCGGCTCGAGCACGACGGCGCAGGTCTTGTCCGACACGGCGGCCTTGAGGGCCGCCAAATCGTTGTAGGGGACATGGGTGATGCCGGTGATTTTCGGGCCGAAACCGTCGGAATACTTGGGCTGGCCGCCCACGCTGACGGTGAACAAGGTCCGGCCGTGGAAGCTGTTGGTCGCGGCGATGATTTCGTATTTGTCATCGCCGTACTGATCGTGAGCTACGCGACGGGCCAGCTTGAAGGCGGCCTCGTTGGCTTCGGCGCCGGAGTTGCAGAAGAACACGCGCTCGGCGAAGGTGGCGTCGACCAGTTTTTTGGCCAGGCGCAGGGCCGGCTCGTTGGTGAACACATTGGACACGTGCCACAGCTTGTTGGCTTGCTCGGTCAGCGCGCCGACCAGCGCAGGATGGGCGTGGCCCAGCACGTTGACCGCGATGCCGCCGGAGAAGTCGATGAGCTCACGCCCGGCCTGGTCCCAGACTCGAGAGCCCGCGCCGCGTACGGGAATGAACCCGGCCGGTGCATAGTTGGGGACCATTACCTGGTCGAAATCGGCGCGTTGCACCTGAGCATGCTCAACGGACATCAGAGTCTCCTGGAGAGAAACGCCGGCCGAGGACGGCGGGCGATAAAAGGATTGTAAGGACTGCACGCGGGCGGGCCTTGCCGCCAAGCGACAACTTCTTATAGCGGCAAACCTGGTCTGCAAGGAGGTTGTCGACGATGCGACATATACCGTCACAAAAACGCAGTTTAAACGCTGTGGGGCCGAATGGCACGGCTTGCGAGAGATCGACGGACCTGGTGTGAGACTTTACCTGTGGTGAGGGGGCTTGCTCCCGAGAGGCCGGCTCTGACACGCCTGTGCAGTGTCAGATATGACCCCTCGGGAGCAAGCTCGCCTCACCACAGGATTCGACCCAAAGTCACTGACGCTCAACCGCGCTCGGCGGGCACCGGCGATAGCTCGAACGGGCTGCTGCTGCGGCGCTGGTTGCGGTCTTCGCGAGGGGTGGCGCCGAAGAAATTGCGATAGGCGCTGGAGAAGTGCGGCCCGGAGGAGAAGCCGCACGACAGGCCGATCTGGATGATCGACTTGCTGGTCTGCATGAGCATCTGCCGGGCCTTGTTCAGGCGCAGCTCCAGGTAGTACTGGCTGGGAACGCGATTGAGATACTGCTTGAAGATCCGCTCCAGCTGGCGTCGCGACACGCACACGTGCTGGGCGATCTCGTCGGTGGTCAGCGGCTCTTCGATGTTGGCTTCCATCAGCAAGACTGCCTGGGTCAGCTTGGGATGGCTGGAGCCGAGGCGATTCTGCAGCGGAATGCGCTGGCGCTCACCGCCTTCGCGGATACGCTCGACCACAAGTTCTTCCGACACCGCACCGGCCAGCTCGGCACCATGATCACGGGCCAGCACCGCCAGCAACAGGTCGAGCACCGACAGCCCGCCACAGGCGGTCATGCGATCGCGATCCCAGTCGAACAGGTGGCTGGTGGCGATGACCTTGGGGTAGCGCTCGGCGAAATCATCCTGCCAGCGCCAGTGCACCGCCGCACGATACCCGTCCAGCAACCCCAACTGAGCCAGCGGATAGACCCCGGCCGACAGCCCACCGATGGAGCAACCACTGCGCACCAGTTGCTTGAGCGCGCTGCTCAGCGGGCCACTGAGGGCCGCCGGTGGCTCGTCCGCCAGCAGGAAGACCTTGCTGCAGCCGTCCAGGCGTCCCGCCCACGGTTCACCCGGCAAGCGCCAGCCGCTGCCTTCAACCGGTGCCTCGGCCTGCAGGAACAACAGCTCGTAGCTGACATCCGGATGCACCCGCTGGGCGACGCGCAAGGCTTCTTCGGCCAGAGCCAAAGTCAGGGCCTTGGCGCTGGGCCAGATCAGAAAACCAATTCGGTGGGTTGTCATGGGATACGGTCCGAAACCTGTTCAATATCGCTGGCCGGATGCCTGGGCACCCTGGAAATCCATCCGGTCATACCGCGAGTTGCGCAGCATGCCTTGTTTCTTCGCCCGGTGGCAGCGGCGAACTGTATCAATACACGATCCGGACTATTTGAGGCTGCCGGACAGAAACTGCTGCAACCGTTCAGACTGCGGATTGCTCAACACCTGGCGTGGATCGCCCTGCTCTTCGATGCGCCCCTGGTGGAGGAAAATAAGCTGGTTGGACACTTCGCGGGCAAAGCCCATCTCGTGCGTGACCACCACCATGGTTCGCCCCTCTTGCGCCAGGCCCTTCATGACCTTTAGCACGTCACCGACCAGCTCGGGATCGAGCGCCGAGGTGGGCTCGTCGAACAGCATCACCTCAGGCTCCACGGCCAGCGCCCGGGCAATCGCCACCCGCTGCTGCTCGCCACCGGACATGTGGCCGGGATAGGCATCCTTGCGGTGCCCGACGCCAACCTTGGCGAGATAATGCTCGGCCTTTTCGAGCGCCTCGCGCTTGCTCATGCCGAGCACGTGCATCGGCACTTCAATGACGTTTTCGAGGGCGGTCATGTGCGACCACAGGTTGAAATGCTGGAACACCATGGCCAGCCGCGAACGCAAGCGTTGCAGCTGTCTGGGGTCGGCAGCCCGCAGCGCGCCGTCCTTGCCAGGCACCAGCGCCAGCTCTTCGTTATTGAGCAGGATGCGCCCGGCGTGGGGTTGTTCCAGCAGGTTGATGCAGCGCAGGAAGGTGCTCTTGCCCGAGCCACTGGAGCCGATGATGCTGATGACATCTCCGGCCTTGGCGGCCAGCGACACGCCCTTGAGCACCTCGTGGCTGCCGTAGCGCTTGTGCAGGTCCTGGACTTCGAGTTTGTACATATTCAACGGTCTCAATCGGCGCTTGGGCGCCTGTGACGAAAAAGGCTCAGTGACGCGGCGCCATGTAGCCCAGCCAGCGGCGCTCGGCGCGCTTGAACAGGCGGACGAGAATGAAGGTCAGGGCCAGATAGAACGCCCCGGCGGTGATGTACGCCTCGAACGGGAAGTAATACTTGGCGTAGACCGTCTGCGCGGCACCGGTGATGTCCATGAGGGTGACGATGGACGCGAGACTGGTGGTCTGCAGCATCATGATCACCTCGTTACTGTATTGCGGCAGGGCCCGGCGCAAGGCCGAGGGCAGCAGAATGCGCCGATACAACTGGCGCGGCGACATCCCCATGGCCCGGGCCGCCTCGATCTCGCCGGGCGGTGTGGCCCGCAGACTGCCGGCGATAATCTCGGCGGTGTAGGCACTGGTGTTGATCGCAAACGCCAGGCAGGCGCAGAAAGTCGCGCTCTTGAGCAGCGGCCAGAAAGGGCTCTCGCGCACCGCAGCGAACTGCGACAGACCGTAGTAGATCAGAAACAACTGCACCAGCATCGGCGTGCCGCGGATCACGTAGGTGTAGAACCACGCCGGCCAGTTGATCAGGCGGTTCTTCGAGACCCGCATCAGCGCCAGCGGCAAGGCCGCCAACAAGCCGAAAAACAGCGAGATACCCAGCAGCTTGAGGGTTTCGAGCATGCCCCAGAAGTACAGTGGCAGGTTGGCCCAGACCACGTGGTAATCGAATATCACAGCAACGCCCTCACAGATCGGCCATCCGCACGCCCACCGAATAGCGGCGCTCGACCCAGCGCAAAAGCAGCAGCGACACGCTGGTCAACACCAGGTACATGCCCGCCACGGCCAGATAGAAGGTAAAGGGCTTGCCGGTGGCGTCACCGGCCTGTTTGGCCTTGAACATCATGTCCTGCAGCCCGACCACCGATACCAGGGCAGTGGCCTTGGTGAGCACCAGCCAATTATTGGTAATCCCCGGGATCGCCAGCCGAATCATCTGTGGGACCAGCACCCGGAAGAACACCTTCAGGCTGCTCATGCCATAGGCGATACCCGCCTCGGACTGGCCCTTTGGAATGGCCATGAAGGCGCCGCGAAAGGTCTCGGACAGATAGGCGCCAAAGATGAAGCCCAGGGTAAAGATGCCCGACACCAGCGGATCGAGATCGATGTAGTCGTCATGCCCCAGCAGCGGCGCGACGGTATTGAGCAACACCTGACCCCCGTAGAAGATCAGCAGGATCAGCACCAGGTCCGGGATGCCGCGGATCACCGTCGAATACAGGTCGCCCAGCCACGCCACCCCGCGCACGGGCGACAGGCGCATAGCGACGCTGACCAGCCCCAGGACGACGGCCAGTGCCATCGAGCACAGGGCCAGCTCCAGGGTCAGCCACGCTCCGTCGAGAATGACGGCACCGTAACCGCTCAGCACCGGCAAAAGCCTTTGGTCATCGAAATCTTCTCCAGCAAAATGTTCTTCAGCAAAATGAACAATGGCGTGCGCCACGCCATATCTGCGCAGCGCACACCATTGCGGCCCCCGTCGCGAGGGGGCTTGCCTGCGATATCGTTATTGCCCGTAGATATCGAAGTCGAAGTACTTGTCCTGGATTTTCTTGTAGGTGCCGTTGGCGCGGATCGCGGCGATCGCGGCGTTCAAGCGGGCCAGGTCAGCCTCGTCGCCTTTGCGCACAGCGATGCCGATGCCGTCACCGAAGTACTTGGCGTCGGTAAAGGCCGGGCCGATGAAAGCGTAGCCCTTGCCGGCGTCGGTGTTGAGGAAACCGTCTTGCAGCAGGGTGGCGTCGGCCAAGGTGCCGTCGAGGCGACCGGCGCTGACGTCCAGGTAGATTTCGTTTTGCGAGCTGTACGGCTTGACCTCGACACCCAGTGGCTGCAGCACTTCAGTGGCGAAACGCTCGTGGATCGAGCCACGCTGCACACCGATGACCTTGCCCTTGAGCTCGGCCATGCTGTCGCTGACCGTGGTGCCCTGCTTCATCACCAGGCGCGCCGGGGTGTTGTAGTACTTGTTGGTGAAGTCCACCGATTGCTTGCGCTCGTCAGTAATCGACATGGACGACAGGATGGCGTCGATCTTGCGCACTTTGAGCGCCGGGATCAGGCCATCGAACGGTTGCTCGACCCAAGTGCACTTGACCTTCATCTCGGCGCACAGGGCGTTGCCGATGTCGTAGTCGAAGCCGACGATGGTGCCGTCCGGAGCTTTGGAGGCGAACGGAGGATAAGCGGCCTCGATACCGATCTTCAGCGGTTTTTCATCGGCGAAGGCCGACATCGACAGCACGGACAATGCCAAGGCACCAAACAGGGCGAGCTTCTTCATAGGTGAAGACTCCAACGAAAGCGGGCAGTTAAAAGCAGAATGGGCACGGACCCAGTATGCGAGGGGGATACGAACACGTATGAAATCGGCGGTCGATCAGGGTCGACAATTGACGCGCATTTTAACGACCGATGGCCGGCCGATATTTCTTCAATGCGACAAGTAGTTATAGATGCACCAAGTTGGCGCCGAGCGGGAGTTGACTAACTTCACATATTCTGAATTTAAAGAGAATAAAATGTGACGAGGGGGGTTGCTCCCGAGAGCCCGGTTCTGGCACGCCTATTCAGTGCCAGAACCGGGCTCTCGGGAGCACCCCCTCGCCCCAGAGCAAGAACCGCCCCTGTCTTCGATCCGCTAGGCCACGTTCATGGTTCTGTGCGTGTCGATCAGGTGCTCCACCACCCCCGGATCAGCGAGCGTCGAGATATCCCCCAGCGCGTCGTATTCACCTGTGGCGATCTTGCGCAGGATACGGCGCATGATCTTGCCCGAACGGGTCTTCGGCAAGCCCGGCGCCCACTGGATGACATCCGGCGAAGCAATCGGGCCGATCTCTTTGCGCACCCAGTTCTTCAGTTCCAGGCGCAGGGCTTCGCTGGGCTCTTCGCCGCCGTTGAGGGTCACGTAGACATAGATACCCTGGCCCTTGAGGTCATGGGGCACACCCACCACCGCTGCTTCAGCCACCTTGGGATGGGCGACCATGGCGCTTTCGATCTCGGCCGTGCCCATGCGGTGTCCGGACACGTTGAGCACGTCGTCGACCCGCCCGGTAATCCAGTAGTAGCCATCCTCATCGCGCCGCGCACCGTCGCCGGTGAAGTACATGCCGCGGAAGGTCTTGAAGTAGGTGTCGACGAAGCGGTCATGATCGCCATACAGCGTGCGCGACTGACCCGGCCAGGAGTCGAGGATCACCAGGTTGCCTTCGTTGGCGCCTTCGATGATGTTGCCCAGGTTGTCGACCAGCGCCGGCACCACGCCGAAGAACGGCTTGGTCGCCGAACCCGGTTTGAGGCCGGTAGCGCCTGGCAGCGGGCTGATGAGGATGCCACCCGTTTCGGTCTGCCACCACGTGTCGACGATCGGGCAGTGCTGCTTGCCGATGGTGTTGTAGTACCAGTTCCAGGCCTCGGGGTTGATGGGTTCACCCACCGAGCCGAGCAGGCGCAGGCTCGAACCGTCTGCGCCCTCGACCGCCTTGGTGCCTTCGGCCATCATGGCGCGGATCGCCGTAGGGGCGGTGTAGAGGATATTGACCTTGTGCTTGTCGATGATCTTCGACAGGCGAGTGATGTCCGGGTAGTTGGGCACCCCTTCGAACAGCAAGGTGGTGGCGCCGTTAGCCAGCGGCCCGTAGACGATATAACTGTGGCCGGTGACCCAGCCGACGTCGGCGGTGCACCAATAGATATCACCGGGCTTGTAGTCGAACACTCGCTCGTGGGTCAGCGCGGCATACACCAGATAGCCGCCGGTGGTGTGCAGCACGCCTTTGGGTTTGCCGGTGGAACCGGAGGTATAGAGGATGAACAGCGGCTCTTCGGCGCCCATCTCCTTGGGCAGGCAATGGCTGGAGGCGACCTTCATCAAGTCTTCGTACCAGATGTCGCGATGCTGATGCCACGCGATATCGCCGCCAGTGCGCTTGCAGACGATGATCTTCTGCACGCTTTTGGTCTCGGGGTTGGTCAGCGCCAGGTCGACGTTGGCCTTCAGCGCCGTGCGCTTGCCGCCGCGCAGGCCTTCGTCGGCGGTGATCACCACCTTGGACTGGCAGTCACTGATGCGCCCCGCCAGGGCCTCCGGCGAGAAGCCACCGAATACCACAGAGTGAATGGCGCCAATGCGCGTGCAAGCCAGCATCGCCACCACGGCCTCGGGAATCATCGGCATGTAGATGGTGACCACGTCCCCCCGGTGCACGTCCTGCCCGCGCAGGGCGTTGGCGAATTTGCAGACTTGCTCGTGCAGCTCGCGGTAGGTGATGTTGCGATGCTCAGAAGGGTCATCGCCTTCCCAGATGATCGCTATCTGATCGCCGCGCTCGGCGAGGTGGCGGTCCAGGCAATTGTGAGAGACGTTGAGGGTCCCGTCGGCAAACCATTTGATATCGACATGGTGATCGTCGAAAGACGTTTGCTTGACCGTGGTAAAGGGTTTGATCCAGTCGAGACGCTGGGCCTGTTCGCGCCAGAAACCGTCGGGGTTGATCACCGACTGCTGGTACATCGCCTTGTAGGTCGCTTCGTCCGTCAGGGTGTTAGCCGCTACGTCGGGGCGAACCGGATAAAGGGAAGCCGCACTCATCATAAGGTTCCTCAGCACAATCGTTGTTTTTGTATGGCCACGTTGTAAGCCGGATCCCCGCTAAAGGCCATTCGACAATGGTAGTAAAACAAGGGTAGCCAATTATTCATGCGAGGGGTGGGGACGTAAAAGGTTCACCGCGGCCAGTGCGTTCAATGCCCTTCGCTGACGCCATAGGCCCGCAGTTTATTGGCGATGGTGGTATGGGAAACTCCCAGGCGCTTGCCCAGTGAGCGACTGGTGCCGAAATCGCGATACAGGCGCTCGAGCACCGCCTTTTCGAAGCGCCCGACGATTTCGCCCAGGTCGCCATCCAGGGAAAACTCGCCGAGCGGCGGTTGCTCGCCGAAATCCGCCAGGCGCAAATGCTCGGCGCGGATCAAGCGCCCGGCGCTCAAGGCCACCGCCTGGAACAGCACGTCTTCGAGCTGGCGCACATTGCCTGGCCAGTGATAGAGCCGCAGCCTGTCCTGGGCGCTGGGCAACAACGTCGGCAGCGGGCAGCCGATCTGATGGCTCGCCTGGGCCAGAAAATGCCGCTCCAGCTCGCCGAGGCCGTCCATGCAGTCGCGCAGGGGTGGAATATCGAGGGTCAGCACGCTGAGGCGCCGGTGCAGTTCCTGACTGAATTCGCCCAGCTGGCTGCTGGCGCCCAGGTCGATCTGGGTCGAACAGATGATCCGCACATCCAGCGCGACCTGCTGCTCGCTGCCGACACGACAGAACCAGCCCTGCTGCAGATAGCTGAGCAATTTCGCCTGCAGGCGCGGGCTCAGCGCGCCGACCCCGTCGATCAACAGGCTGCCACCGGCCGCGAGTTCCAGCAGCCCGAGGCGACCATCGCTGCGCGCCCCCTCGAACGCCGCCGGGCCGTAGCCGAACAGCTCGGTGTCGATCATCGGCTCCGACAAGTCTGCACAGTTGAGCACCATGAAGGGTGCCTGGGCCCGCGGACTGAGGAAATGGCAGGCGCGGGCGAGGAGTTTCTTGCCGGTGCCGGGCTCGCCACTGATCAGCAGCGGTGCATCTACCGTGGCCATGCGCTGCGCCGCCTCGACCACCGCCGTGAGGGCCCGCGAGCTGTGAAAGATACTGTCGAAGCCATGCAGCTCGCGCTTGCGCACCTGGTAGATACCCTCGCCCACGTGATCGGCGCGGTGCAGGGTCAGCACCGCACCGGCCAGGCTATCGCCCCCGGCAAGCGGCGCTTCCAGAGGAGCGATGTCCGCCAGATAAGCATCGCCGCAGACGTTCATCCGCAACCCCTGAATCGCCGAGGCGTTGGCGCCGAGCAAGTCTGGCAGGTGCGCAGCATCCATGTAGTGCGACAGCTCCAGGCCAGGCAATTGATCGACAGCCACTTCGAGCATTTGCACCGCCGCACGATTGGCGGCGACGATGCCACCGTCGCGATCGATGGACAGCACGGGGTCGCGCAGCGCGCCCAGCAGGGTGTCGAGTTCGGTACGCTGGCGCTCGCTGGGCATCAGGTGCACGCTACGCAAGCTGACTACACCCGTCACAGCCGATAACGCTGCAGATATCGCCTGCAAACCGTCGCGCGTCAGTTGCGGGCAGCGCAGGTAGAGCACGTCGTTGTTGTTGCCCGCGACTTCGGTACGCGACACCTGGATATCCTGCGCAATCAGCAGGTCGAGGATGTCGCGCAGAATGCCGATTCGATTCTGGCAATGAACCTTGATTCGCATGGCCAATCCTTATTGTCATGAGGCACGCATCGAGCGATGGGCGAATGCGGGGAACGGTGTAAAGAATAGATGACAAAATTGACCGCTTGTCCGTTACGGCGGTTGCCCGTCGCTGGATCTACCGTCCGTCGACAATGCCGAAAACCAACCCTCACAGGAGCGCCCGATGACGAATCTGGACAAAGCCCAATGCGAACCCTGCCGCGCTGACTCGCCGCGCGTCGAAGCGGCGCAGTTGCCCGCCCTGCTGCGTCAGCTCGGCGGCTGGCAGGTAGAAAATCGATATGGCATCGAACAACTGGAGAAGAGCTTCAGCTTCAAGAATTTTCGCCAGGCACTGGATTTTACCAACGCCGTAGGTGAACTGGCTGAAGCCGAAGATCACCACCCGGCGCTGCTGACCGAATGGGGCAAGGTCACCGTCACCTGGTGGACCCACTCGATCAAAGGGCTGCACCGCAATGATTTCATCATGGCGGCGCGCACCGACCAGCTTTGCGTGGCGAACTGAATCCGCCTGTGGGCGGGGGCTCCGCCCGCCAACGAGCTATTAGCATAGAGGTGCGCCGTTGCAAATGACGCCTTCGCGGGCCGCGCCCGCTCCCACAGGGATTCACTTCACTAGCGGATATCGCCGCGCAACGCCTGCACTTGCTCACGCAAGCGCCCAGGCATCAAGGCGTCCGCCGCTGCCGGCGGCCCGGCGACCACGGTAACGTGTGACCACAGTCGGCGGAACACGCCCTTGTTGGGATCGCGACTGAAGAAGCTGCCCCACAGCCCTTGCAGGGCCATGGGAATTACCGGCACCGGGCTGGACTTGAGAATGGTGGTGACGCCCCCCTTGAACTCGTTCATTTCGCCGTCGGCCGTCAGTTTGCCCTCCGGGAAGATGCACACCAGTTCGCCATCCGCCAGATACGCCTGGATACGCGTAAATGCCTGCTCGTAAACCGCCAGGTCTTCGCTGCGCCCGGCAATGGGAATCGCTCCGGCGGTGCGGAAGATGAAGTTGAGCACCGGCAGGCGGAAGATCTTGTAATACATCACGAAGCGAATCGGCCGGCGTACCGCGCCACTGATCAGCAACGCATCGACGAACGACACGTGATTGCACACCAGCAGCGCTGCGCCCTCCTCCGGAATCAGCTCGAGACTGCGGTGCTCGACCCGATACATCGAATGGCCGAGCAGCCAGATCAAAAAGCGCATGGTGAATTCCGGCACGATGCGGAAGATGTACACGCTGACCAACACGTTGAGCAACGACACCACCAGGAATAGCTGCGGGATCGACAGCTTGGCCATACTCAACAGCACGATCGAGACAATCGCCGACACCACCATGAACAGCGCATTGAGAATGTTGTTGGCGGCAATCACCCGTGCCCGTTCATGCTCGGCGGTCCGCGACTGAATCAGGGCGTACAGCGGCACGATATAGAAGCCGCCGAACACCCCAAGGCCGAGGATATCGAACAACACCCACCAGGCTTGGCCGATCGCCAGGACTTGAGTCCAGCCCAAGGCCGTATCGCTGGCCGGGAAGCCGCCCGAATGCCACCACAGCAGTAGCCCGAAAAGGGTCAGGCCGAAGGCGCCGAACGGCACCAGGCCGATCTCCACCTTGCGCCCGGACAGCCGCTCGCAGAGCATCGAGCCCAAGGCGATGCCGACTGAAAACACCGTGAGGATCAAGGTCACCACGGTTTCGTCGCCGTCCATCCACTGCTTGGCATACGCGGGAATCTGGGTCAGATAGATGGCCCCGACGAACCAGAACCACGAGTTGCCGACGATCGAACGCGACACCGCCTTGGTCTGCCCAAGCCCCATGCGCAAGGTAGCGGCGGTCTGGGTGAAGATGTTCCACTTGATCTGCATGCCGGGCGTGGACGCCGCCGTCCGCGGAATCCCGCGACTGGCCAGATACCCCAGCACGGCGATGGCAACGATGGCGACGCCGACGATAGGCTCGTAGTGGGAATTGGACATGATCACGCCGGCGCTGATAGTGCCGGCCAGAATCGCCAGAAAGGTGCCCATTTCCACCAGGCCGTTGCCGCCGACCAGCTCTTCGGGCTGCAGCGCCTGGGGCAGGATCGAATACTTGACTGGGCCGAACAGCGCCGAGTGGGTGCCCATGGCGAACAGCGCCAGCAGCATCATCCACAGATGGTTGAACATGAACCCCGTGGCGCCCACCGCCATGATCACGATCTCAGCGAGCTTGATCACCCGAATCAACTGGTCCTTGGGGTATTTCTCGCCCACCTGGCCGGCCAGGGCCGAGAACAGAAAGAACGGCAGGATGAACAGCATCGCGCACAGGTTGACCCAGATGGAGCGGTCACCGTCGATGTTGAGCTTGTAGAGAATGGCGAGAATCAGCGACTGCTTGAACACGTTATCGTTGAACGCGCCCAGCGATTGCGTCACGAAAAACGGCAGAAAGCGCCGCTTGCCCAACAGACTGAATTGCGACTGGCTCATCGTCCCTGTACCTGTGTGGCGCCGAAGGTCGGCCGAATAAGGCCAAATTGGACTTAGCCTTATCGATTGGATTGCCGATGTCCACAAAAAGCCACAACAAGCGCCACAACGAGAACCACATCACCGCATCATTGCGCCAACGCCGCGTTCGCCGGCTTGCGCCACAGACCAAACAACGCCAGCACACACAGGCCGATCAAGCCGATGGCATAACCGTCGCTGGTGGCGATCAGGCCAAAACGCTGCACGGCAAAGCCCGCGCACAGGGCCGGCAGACAGAACGCCAGATAACTCAAGACGTAAAAGGTCGCCATCAGCCCAGCCCGCTCATGGGCCAGGGCCAAGGGCATGACACTGCGTACCGAGCCGAGAAAACCACTGCCGAAACCGGCGCCCGCCACCACGGTGCCGATAAAGAACAGCAACACGCCACCGCTGTGCATGGCCAGCAGGATCAGCGCCGCACCGGCCGCCAGAAAACTCGCCCCCCACACCAGGCTGCGTTGCGCCGAACCATGGCGCATCACTGCGATGGCCAGCGCACCGCTGAGCGTCATGGTTGCCACCAGGGCGCCGCCAAGCAGATTGGAGGTCGAGCCGGTGGCGGCGCGCACCAAGGACGGCGCCAGGGACAAAAAGAAGCCGCCCAGCGACCACGTAGCCACATCCACCGGCAGCATCCGCAGCAAGGCCTGGCGCGCCTGCGGCGGCACACTCAGCGCCGGGCGCAACGAAGCCAGCGCCCCGGGCTGCGGGCTGACGCTTTCACGCAGGCGCCAGAGCAGCAGCACTTGCACCACGAAACAGCCCAGCATGGCGATGTAAGACAGCTGCAACGGCCACGGCGCATATTGCAGGAGCAAGCTGGTGCCGAACGCGCCTACCGCCATGCCGATCAGGGGGGACAGGCTGTTGATCAAAGGCCCCTTGTCACGGTGATAATCGATCAAGGCTGCGCCCAGCACACTGGTGGCCATGCCGGTAGCGAAGCCTTGCAGCAGGCGCGCGGCGATCAACCAGGCGACGCTGTCGGCATAGATGAACAGCAGCATCGCCGGGATTTCCAAGAGCAATGCCAGCAACAACACGGGCCTGCGGCCGAGGTAGTCGGACAGCGACCCTACGGTGAGCAATGCCATCAGCAGGCTGAAGGCGTACACCGCGAAGATCAGGGTCAGGGTAGCGGAAGAAAATCCCCAGGCTTCCTGATACAAATGGTAAAGCGGCGTCGGCGCGCTGGACGCCGCCAGAAAGCTCACCAGAATGAACGACAAATAGATCAGCGCCGCACGATCAGCGAACCCGCGGGGCGCTGGCGTTACAGGTGATGCTGTGGAATCAGCGGACATATCCAGGCCACTCCCTTTAAAGCTATATTTTTGCGTTAAGAGAGTCTCTACCCATCCCAACCTTAAAGCAAACGCTTTGTGTTAAGGTCACGAAATGGCTATTAAAGAAGGTATTCGCACGGGCGGCCGCAGTGCCCGTGTACAGGAATCGATCCACGCGGCCGTTCGCGCCCTGCTCGACGAGCAGGATCGCGCTTCCCTGACCGTGCCGCAAATCGCCGCACGTGCGGGGGTCACCCCGTCGACCATCTATCGGCGCTGGGGTGACCTCACCGCTTTGCTCGCCGACGTCGCGGTGTCGCGCCTGCAACCGGACAGCGCGCCACTCGATACCGGCTCGCTGCGCGGCGATCTGCTGGCTTGGGCCGAACAGTATCTGGACGAAATGAATTCCGAACCCGGCCGCAACATGGCCCGCGACATCGTCAGCAGTTGCAGCTCGGGCTATTGCACAACCATCCTGCGCGGCCAGCTGCAGGCGATCATCGACCGCGCTCAGGCCCGTGACGAGGTCGCCCCCGACGCGGATCGGCTGCTTGATCTGATCGTCGCGCCGATCCTCTTTCGCCTGCTGTTCGCCGAAGCGCCGGCCACCGCTGAACATGTCCAGGGGCTGGTCGACAGCTGCCTGTGCGACCTTGGTCGGCGCTGACTAAATGCGTGCCGCGTGCCACACTGCATGCCGCTCGCTACAGGCGCAATACGTGTAGCGAGGGGGCTTGCCCCCGATCGCATTGGGTCAGCCACATCAATGGCACTGACATACCGTAATCGGGGGCAAGCCCCCTTGCTACCGTTCTGGAGCTGATCGATGTCGCTGTCCAGCGGGCTGATTGCTGCGGCCGCCCTGGTCTATATGGCCGTCATGCTTGCCATTGCCTCCTACGGCGACCGTCGCCGCGTGCCGTTGCGCCCGCGCGTGCGAGCCTGGGTGTATAGCCTGTCGTTAGCCGTGTATTGCTCGAGCTGGACGTTCTTCGGTGCCGTCGGCCAGGCTGCCGAGCAACTCTGGTCATTCCTGCCGATCTACCTGGGCCCCTTGTTGCTGATGTTGCTGGCACCCTGGGTGCTGCAAAAAATGGTGCTGATCAGCAAACAGGAGAACATCACCTCCATTGCCGACTTTATCGCCGCGCGCTATGGCAAGTCCCACGCCTTGGCGGTGGCCGTCGCACTGATCTGCCTGGTGGGGGTGCTGCCCTATATCGCACTGCAACTCAAAGGCATCGTGCTGGGCATCAACTTGCTGATCGGCGATGGCCCCGACGCCACCGGCATTCACGTGCAAGACACCGCCATGGTGGTGTCGCTGGTGCTGGCGCTGTTCACCATCGCCTTCGGCACGCGCTCGCTGGACGTCACGGAACACCACCGCGGCATGATGCTGGCCGTCGCCTTCGAAGCCATCGTCAAACTGATAGCGTTCATCGCGGTCGGGGTTTTCGTCACCTACGGCCTTTACGACGGCTTCGGCGATCTTGTCACGCAGTCCATGCTCACCCCCCGTCTGGCCACCTACTGGCAAGAGACGATCAACTGGCCCTCGATGGTTGTGCAGAGCGGCGTCGCGATGATGGCAATCATCTGCCTGCCGCGGCAATTCCACGTCACCGTGGTAGAAAACATCGAGCCCCAGGACCTGCGCCTTGCCCGTTGGGTGTTCCCTGCCTACCTGGTGCTGGCCGGGCTGTTCGTGGTGCCCATCGCTCTGGCTGGGCAGATGCTGCTGCCGGCTTCGGTGATCCCTGACTCCTTCGTCATCAGCCTGCCCCTCGCGTTGGCGCACCCGGCGCTGGCGATGCTGGCGTTCATTGGCGGTGCATCGGCGGCGGCCGGCATGGTCATCGTCGCCAGCGTGGCGCTGTCGACCATGGTCTCCAACGATATCCTGCTGCCGTGGTTGCTGCGCCGCCAGAGTGCCGAGCGGCCGTTCGAACTGTTTCGCCACTGGATGCTGACCGTCAGGCGCGTCAGCATCCTGGTGATCATGCTACTGGCCTATGTGAGCTACCGCTTGCTCGGCTCGACCACGAGCCTGGCGACCATCGGCCAGATCGCCTTTGCCGCCATCACCCAACTGGCGCCCGCGATGATCGGCGCGCTGTACTGGAAACAAGCCAACCGCCGCGGCGTGGTCGCCGGACTTGCGGCCGGCGTGCTGCTGTGGTTCTACGCCCTGGTGCTGCCACTCGTGGCCCACGGCCTGCAATTGCCGCTCACGGCGTTTCCTGGCTTGAGCTGGCTGCACAGCAACCCGTGGAACCTGCCGCTTTCGCCTCTCACCCAAGGGGTGGTGCTGTCGCTGGCGGGCAATTTCATTCTGTTCGTCTGGGTCTCGGTGCTGACCCGCACCCGGGTGTCCGAACATTGGCAAGCCGGGCGCTTCGTCGGCCAGCAACTCGCCTCCCGGCCTAACAGTCGCACCCTGCTGGCGGTGCAGATCAACGACTTGCTGCAACTGGCCGGACGCTTTGTCGGCGAAGACCGCGCCCGGCAAAGCTTCATGCGCTTTGCCGGGCGCCAGAACAAACCCTTCAACCCGGCGCAGAATGCCGATCGCGACTGGATCGCCCACACCGAGCGCCTGCTGGCCGGCACCCTGGGCACTTCATCGACGCGGGCGGTGGTCAAGGCCGCCATCGAAGGCCGCGAGATGCAACTCGAGGACGTGGTACGCATCGCCGACGAAGCCTCTGAGGTGCTGCAGTTCAACCGCGCGTTGCTGCAAGGGGCGATCGAAAACATCAATCAGGGCATCAGCGTGGTGGACCAGTCACTGCGCCTGGTGGCCTGGAATCGGCGCTATCTGGAGTTGTTCAATTACCCGGACGGGTTGATTGCTGTCGGCCGTCCGATCGCCGACATCATCCGCTTCAATGCCGAACGGGGTTTCTGCGGACCGGGTGAACCGCAAGTCCATGTGGCGCGTCGCCTGCATTGGATGCGCCAAGGCCGTGCACATACCTCCGAGCGGCCATTCCCCAATGGCCAGGTGATCGAGCTGATCGGCAACCCGATGCCCGGCGGCGGTTTCGTCATGAGTTTCACCGACATCACCGCGTTCCGGGAAGCCGAACGCGCGCTAAAGAATGCCAACGAGGGGCTGGAGCAACGGGTGGCCGAACGCACCTTCGAGCTGTCCCAGCTGAACGTCGCCCTGACCGAGGCCAAGGGCATCGCAGAGGCCGCCAATCAATCGAAAACCCGCTTTCTGGCTGCCGTCGGCCATGACTTGATGCAGCCGCTGAACGCCGCACGCCTGTTCTCCTCCGCCCTCTCCCATCAAGGCGAGGAATTGTCCGCACAAGCCCAGCAACTGGTTCAGCACATGGACAGTTCGCTGCGCTCGGCCGAGGACTTGATCAGCGACCTGTTGGACATCTCGCGCCTCGAAAACGGCAAGATCACCCCCGAGCGCAAGCCCTTCGAGGTCAACGAGCTGTTCGCCACGCTGGGCGTCGAGTTCCAGGCCTTGGCCCGCGAGCAGGGTCTGGTGTTCAAGGTGCATGGCAGTCGCTTGCGCATCGACAGCGACCAGAAGCTGCTGCGGCGCATCCTGCAGAACTTCCTCACCAATGCCTTGCGCTACGGCTCGGGCACGGTGCTCCTGGGTGTGCGACACAAGGCCGGGCACTTGAGCCTTGAGGTATGGGATCGCGGCCCGGGCATCGCTGAGGACAAGCTGCACGTCATCTTCGAAGAGTTCAAGCGCCTGGACAGCCACCAGACCCGCGCCGAAAAAGGCCTGGGGTTGGGGCTGGCGATCGCCGATGGCCTGTGCCGAGTGCTCAACCATGAACTGCAAGTGCGCTCAAGACCCGGGCACGGCAGCGTGTTCAGCGTGCGCGTGCCCTTGGCGGTGGACGCGCCCAGCGTGCCTGTCGTGCCGACCCTTGCGGCAGACGCCTTGGGCGGCACGCGGGTGCTCTGCGTCGACAACGAAGACAGCATCCTGATCGGCATGCAGAGCTTGCTCAGCCGTTGGGGCTGCCAGGTCTGGACGGCACGCAACCGCGAGGAATGCCAGATCCTGTTCGCCGATGGCCTGCGCCCGCAACTGGTGCTGGCGGACTTTCACCTCGATGCCGGCGACACCGGCACCGAATTGATGGCGTGGCTGCGCACCTGCCTGAACGAGCCGGTGCCAGGTGTGGTGATCAGTGCCGACGGGCGCCCGGAGACGCTCGCCCT
The DNA here is from genome assembly GCA_903970465.1 of Gammaproteobacteria bacterium. Lineage (GTDB taxonomy): Bacteria > Pseudomonadota > Gammaproteobacteria > Pseudomonadales > Pseudomonadaceae > Aquipseudomonas. Next base: position 17,452 of record CAJCIO010000016.1, on the reverse strand, counting down.
GGTCAACGCCGCCGGCCTCGACTATCTGGCCAAGCCGGTCAAGCCGGCGGCGTTGCGAGCCTTACTCAATCGGCACTTGAGCCACGCCTGACGGGCGCTCGGGCGCTTCATCGGCGGCGGGTGCATGCGCATCTTCCATGGCGCGTTCGAGCAAGTCGGCCGGCAGGCTCTTGCTGGCCCGAGCGCCGAGCAACTTCAACTGCTCGCTGCGGCTGACCAGGTTGCCGCGGCCTTCGGTGAGCTTGTTGCGGGCCGAGCTGTAGGCCTTGTCCAATTGCTGCAGGCGATTGCCGACCTCGTCCAGATCCTGAATGAACAGCACGAACTTGTCGTACAGCCAACCGGCGCGCTCGGCGATCTCGCGGGCGTTCTGGCTTTGCCGTTCCTGCTTCCACAAACTGTCGATCACCCGCAAGGTCGCCAGCAGGGTGGTCGGGCTGACGATCACGATCTGGCGGTCGAAGGCTTCCTGGAACAACCCCGGCTCCGCCTGCAGCGCGGCCGAAAAGGCCGCCTCGATCGGAACGAACAACAGCACGAAATCCAGGCTGTGCAAGCCTTCGAGGCGATTGTAATCCTTGCCCGAAAGCCCTTTGACGTGATTGCGCAGCGACAACACGTGCTGCTTGAGCGCGGCCTGGGACACCGCCGGGTCATCGCTGGACACATACTGTTGGTAGGCCGTGAGGCTTACCTTGGAATCGACCACCACCTGCTTGTCACCGGGCAGCATGATCAACACGTCGGGCTGAAAACGCTCGCCATCGGGGCCTTTGAGGCTGACTTGGGTCTGGTATTCGCGGCCCTTTTCCAGGCCGGCATGTTCGAGTACCCGCTCCAGGATCAACTCGCCCCAGTTGCCTTGGGTCTTCTGGCCCTTGAGCGCCTGGGTGAGGTTTTTTGCCTCGTCGCCGAGGCGCAAGTTGAGCTGCTGCAGGCGCTCCAGTTCCTTGGCCAGCGAGAAACGTTCGCGGGCCTCCTGCTGATAACTTTCTTCGACGCGCTTTTCGAACGACTGGATACGCTCCTTGAGCGGGTCGAGCAATTGCCCGAGGCGCTGCTGGCTGGTCTCGGCGAAACGCTGTTCGCGCTCATCGAAGATCTTGCCCGCCAGCTCGGCGAACTGTGCGCGCAGTTCATCCCGCGATCCCTGCAGGTCGGCGAGGCGCTGCTGATGGCTTTCCTGCTGCTCGCGCAGTTCGGCGTTGAGCCCGGCGCATTGGGCGTCCAGCCGCCGCAGTTCGGCCTCCCGTGCGGTGCGTTCGAGCGACCAGCCATGGGCCGCGTCGCGGGCATTGTCGCGGTCGATCTGTAACAGTTCGAGCTCGCGGGTCTGGGCTGCAAGCGCTGACTGTTTTAGAGCATTGGCCTGGCTCAAGTCGCTGATTTCGTCACGACTGCTTTCAAGTTGCGCCGCCAGGCCATCCTGCGCCATTTGCGCCGTGGCCAAACGCTCGTCCAGCAACGCCAACTCACTTTGCGCCGTCATGACTCGCCGCTGCAGCATCCACGCCAAAGCCACACAGGGCACCGCCGCTGCCAGCAGCCCCCACACCATACTGGTGATATCCACCGCCATAACCGCACCATTCACACATTGAAGGCGTCAGTCTGAGGCCGACGGCCCACCCAGGCAAACCTGTCGACGACATTGGCGACCCGCGCAACAGAATGGCGCACGATCAGCGAGCCTGAAAAATGATCTATCGATAGATTTTTTCTTTCGATACAGTTTTTTTCGTCATCCGCGCGTGAGTGGTTGAAGCGGCAGAAAAGTGCCACGCCGAGGTTGTCCACAGCATAAAAAATCACCGCTTCAACGGATAACATGGCAGCACCCGCGATCTAGAGCAACCGCACGGGACAATCCACAGAAGCTGTGGATAACTCAGTGGACAACCCGTCCTCACGCCCCGCAAAGGCTTATGGAACGGGGCCTGCGGTCAAACTGTCGATTTTTTCACCAATTAAAAAAAGCGTTTTTTTTCATTGACTTAAATTCGCAAAAACGGTTAGCCCGACGCGTAACCATTCTTGTTACCGCTAAGTGACACTTCAGACCTTGATGTGCACAACCGCCCTAAAGCAAGGCAATGGCACGCACCAATATTGTCCTGCGATCCACCACTGTTGAAACATCCAGTCTATTACGGGGGGTTTGCATCTTTTCCTCAAAGATGCACACTGGTTGGCTGTTCGTCGGGTAGTTTCCGCTTGATTTCAAAAACGACTTGCGATAGGCCCAGTCGATCAGGTAGGCTTCTCCACAGTTAGTACCAAGCTGAAAGTCAATTTTGGCCGTCGCTGTCCTCCAGCCCCTTATTCCGCCGCCTGCCAACGCATTGCCGTTGCAGTCTAGCGAGTCTCCGCGCTGAACCCAGGACCACCTCCGGCCTACACGATGGTTTCCAGGTAACCCTGCCTCCGGCTTCACATGGATGAAGCATCTTACGGAGCAGCCGCGTTACCCGGTAATACCAAGCCGCAGATTGATCAGGATATCCACCCAGGGCAACGGAACTTTTCCCTGACGTGCCGCCTGTCACCCCACGTACCGACCTGTCGCTTCGACTGCCATCACTTACCCCGGCGTCGCCCGACAGATTTGTTCCAGCCAGGTTCATCGCACGGCCATTTGTGGTCGGCGTTTGCTGGAACGTTTTCGATTTGCGCGGATCCTATCCGCGTATTCAGCAGGAACACCCATAACATGACTCACACTCTTCATACCCAGAACGCTATCCGCACCCTTACCAACGCTTTTGCTCCACTGAGCTGCCTCATCGGCGCGGCGCGCAACGGCTCTTTCAGCTTCACCTTGGTCGACGAGCACGGCATCGCCCGTCGCAGCGAGCGCCTGTACCCGGAGCAGTACGCCAGTGCCGCGCCGCTGCAAGCGATCATCGACCGCACCCGTCAGGCGCTGGTTGCCTGATAACGGCTGCAGACGCTTTGCGGGCAGCAACTGCGCCCATAGAGTCGACCAAACCTGGCTCGCATCTGGAAGCAACGCTAGCTCGCGAAGGGCCATACGGCATCAGCAAAGGTGCCGGGCCCTGACCACCCATCGAAAACCCTTCGAAACAAGCCTTTACATCATCTTTCTCTGACTACACTCGAACATGAGCGGCAGTTGCCGCTTACAGGCGGGCCCCCGATCCACCGCTGCCAGGCGCCGGGCCCGCCGTTCTTTTGTCAGGGCAACGATCCCCTTGTTGAAATGCTTTGTATTGAATGAACCCGCGACTGCCTTCGGGCTTTGTGGGATCTTTTCGTGCGCCGACGAACCGATGGGAGTCTCTTGATGACACTAATAATGAGCGACGCAACAGTGTGCAGACAAACGTCTGACCATCACTACTGCGTATCCACTGATGGTGTTTCATTCAAGACACAAATAAGACCCCCATGTTCGTCGGATTGTCCTACAAAACCGCTCTATCTCGTGCGATTCAGCCTATAGCGCTAATGTGAAAATGTTGGTAGTTTCGCCTTGGTGATCACCATGGAGTTCAACAATAATGAAAAAAGCAATGATCAAGACCAGCCTCAGTCTCGCAGTGACTCTTGCCTCCACTCAACTCTTCGCTTCCGGCTTTGCCTTGAACGAACAAAGCATCAGCGGTATGGGTGTCGGCTTTGCCGGCCGCTCCTCTTCCGCCGAAGATGCCAGCACCGTGTACGGCAACCCTGCCGGTATGTCGCGCCTCAAGCGTGAACAGATTACCGTCGGCGCCGCAGCGGTCATCGCCAAGACTGATATCTCGGGGAGCAGCACCACCAACACCGGCAGTAACGACGGCGACATGGTTCCCGTGGTTGGCGTGCCCATGGGCTACTACGTCAAACCCATCGACGATCACTGGACTGTGGGTTTCGGCGTCTATGCCCCGTTCGGCCTGAAAACCGAATACGAGAATGGCTTCCAGGGCCGCTATTTCGCCCATGACAGCAAGGTACAGGTCGTGACCCTGCAACCCACTGTCAGCTATGCCTTCAACGACAAGGTATCGATTGGTGGCGGTCCGACCTTCAACCGCATCGACGGCACCCTGACCTCGGCATTGCGCAACCCACTGGGCGGTGCGGACGGTAAAGCCTCGATCAAGGGCGATGACACCGCCGTCGGCTACAACATCGGCATCCTGGTACAAGCCACAGACAAGACCCGCCTGGGCCTGGTCTACCACTCGATGGTCGATTACAACCTCAAAGGCAGCACCAAGGTCAATCTCGGTGCTCTCAACCCAGCACTGGGCAGCCGCGACTATGATGCCAAGCTGAACATCAAGACCCCTGAAAGCATCGACGCCTCGTTCACTCATGAGCTGAACGACCAGTGGACTCTCTATGGTGGCAGCACCTGGACACGCTGGAGCCGACTGAAAGACATCACGGTCACCAACACCGGCAATCTGGGCCTGATCGGCTCGGGGCAGTTCGGCACCATCACCGAGAACCAGAACTGGCACGACACCTGGTCCCATGCAGTTGGCGCTTCGTACAAGGTCAACAAGGAATGGACCCTGCGCACCGGCTTCTCGGTTGATCAGTCGCCAACCAACAACACCGACCGCTCGCCTCGCATCCCCACGGGCGACCGCATGGCAGTCAGCTTCGGTGCGGGCTGGTCGCCAACTGATGACGTGACCATCGATGTGGCCTACTCCTACCTCAAGGAAGAAGCCGTTAACGTCAACGAGACCAGCGCCAGCAAGGGCAACTACGTGGCTCGCTACCGCAACAGCGCTCACGGCCTGGGTGCCGGCCTGACTTATCGCTTCTGATAGCTGGCGCTGACAAAAAAACGCATCCTCGGATGCGTTTTTTTATGCCCGCCGCTATCACCTCAGCACAGTGCGCCCAACTGCATCAGCGCCATGCCGCTATGCTGCCACCCCCACCAGACCAGCGCCAATGCGGTAGCGCCAGCGCAGCACAACAGCCAGCGCAGCCCATGACGAATCATGCTGTTGCCGTCTGCAAGCGGGCCACCGGGCGTTCACGCACGGGCCAGTTGAGCACTGCCGCGATCAGGCTCAGGGCGATGGATATCTGCCAGATCAGCGTATAGCTGCCAGTGTGATCGTAAACCACACCTCCCAGCCAACCGCCCAGGAACGCACCCAACTGATGAAACAGGAAGACGATACCGCCCAGCATCGAAAGGTTGCGTACACCGAACAGCGTCGCCACCGTACCGTTGGTCAACGGCACGGTCGACAGCCACAGCAGCCCCATGGCGATACCGAACAGATAGGCACTGGTCACCGTCACCGGCGCCCACAGGAACACACTGATGACCACGGCCCGCAGCAAGTACAGCCCTGCCAGCAAACGCGGCTTGGAATGTCGGCCGCCAAGCCAGCCGGCGACGTAGGTGCCGAACACGTTGAACAGTCCGACCAGCGCCAGCACAGTGGTACCGACCACGGCCGGCAGGTGCTGATCGACCAGATAGGATGGCAGGTGCACGCCGATAAACACCACCTGAAAGCCACACACGAAGAAACCCAGGGCCAGCAGCCAGAAACCACTGTGGGAGCAGGCCTCCTTGAGCGCCTCTTTGAGGGTTTGCTCGGTGCCGGAGACCACCGTCAACGGCTGATCGCGCAACATGGCCACCAGCGGCAGGATCAATGCCGCCAGCAATCCCAAGACCAACAGCGCCCCCGACCACCCGAGCCAGCTGATCAGGCCTAATGTGCCTGGCAACATGGCGAACTGACCGAACGAGCCAGCGGCCGCAGCGATCCCCATGGCCATGCTGCGTTTTTCCGCCGGGACGGCACGCCCCACCACGCCAAGAATTACAGAAAATGAAGTACCCGAAAGCCCGATACCGATGAGTATCCCGGCACTCAGGGACAGCGACCAGGCCGAGTCAGCTTGGGACATCAGCAACAACCCCGCGGCGTACAGCACGCCACCGATCAACACCGTGCGCCGCGCGCCGAAGCGATCAGCCAAGGCCCCGGCAAACGGCTGCGCCAGGCCCCACATGAGGTTTTGCAGCGCAATGGCGAAAGCGAACAGCTCCCTGCCCCAACCAAACTGCGCGCTCATTGGCGCGAGGAACAGCCCGAAACCATGGCGAATGCCCAGCGAAAGCGCCAGGATCAACGCGCTGCCGAGTAGCACCCAGCCACAGCTGCGCCAAAGAGAAGTCATTTATTGTTATCCCCAGCGAAATTATCCGAAACATGGGTATATACCCGTATTGCGCAAAAAGGCAAGTGCGCACGTCACTTGTGGCAGCGAGCTCAGCTCGCGAAGGCGGCAGATCAGCCAGCTCCACTCAACTGACCGACACCGCAAGCATCAGCGCCTTTCGTTCGCGCAGAGTTGGTGTTCGGTCTTGCGATAAAGCCCCTACAGGACCAACGCCAGCAGCGCAGCCAGCTCCAGCAGTTCCAACAACGCGCCAGCCGTATCACCCGTGGTGCCGCCCAATCGACGGAGCATCACATGCCGCAGCCAATAGAACACCGCAGCGGCGACGAACAGCATCCATAGGCCCGCCCAGTACCAACAGGCGACTCCAGTCACCAGCAACACGGCGCGCCCAAGCGGGCGCGGCAGATGATCGGCCAGCGCCTGCCCCAGTCCGCCAGCACGCACATAAGGCGTACAGAGAAACAAACCCAGCAGACCAGCGCGCCCCACCACCGGCACCATCACCAGCAACCCGAACTGACCACGCTCAAGCAACACCAGCAAGGCGCAGAACTTGAGCAACAACACCAGCACCAAGGTCACCACGGCGATGGGCCCGCTGCGCGGGTCTTTCATGATTTCCAGCGTTCGCGCTCGGTCACCGAAACCGCCCAGCCAGGCGTCAGCGCTGTCGGCCAGCCCATCCAGATGCAACGCACCGCTCAGCAACACCCAGGCACTCAGCAGCAAGGACGCTTGCAACATCGGCGGCGCGGCACCGAGCGCCAGGTGCAGCAGCCACAGCATCCCGCCGAACAACAGCCCGACCAGTGGGTAGTACAGCAAAGAACGGCCCATGGCCTGGGGTGACGGCATGCCGGGCAAGGTCACCGGCAAGCTGCTGAGAAACTGTAAGGCGATCCAGAACGGCAACATCAGACTGGCTCACGCAATGTGCCGCCAGCCTCGATCTGCAGGGGCATCAGTGCGCCATGGCGCACCTCCACCTGCAACAATTGCTCGCGCGGCAAACCGCGGGCCTGGGCCAGCAGCAGGCGCATCACCCCGCCATGGGTGATCACCAGCAGGCGCTGCCCGGCATAGGCCTGGTACAAGCGCTCGATGGCGGCCAATACGCGCTCACGAAAGGCCAGCACCGGCTCGCCGTCGGGTGGTGTGAAGCTGTAGGGGTCGTTCCAGAACAGCCCCAGGCCGCGTTCGTCGGTCTCCATCAACTGCGCCGGGCTGTGGCACTCCCAGGCGCCGAAATGCAGCTCCTGCAGATCCTTTTCGTACACCAGCGGCAGTTCGAGCGCCTGCATCAGCGACTCGGCGTAGCGCGCGCAACGCTGCAAGGGCGAGGTCACGATCGCGTCCCAAGGCCCCTTGGCCAGCACCGCATCACGCATCTGCCCCCAACCCCGCGCGGTCAGGGCATCGTCGGTGCTGCCCCGCAAGCCGCCGCCCTGCTCCGTCTCGCCATGGCGCAGCATATCCAGCCACAGTGTCATGCTGGACGATCCGCCACGGCTGCCTCGGCGAACGTCGCCATCTGCCCATGAGTGGCGCAGGCCAGGCGCAGCAACGGCACCGCCAGCGCCGCACCACTGCCCTCGCCCAGACGCAAGCCCAGCTCCAGCAATGGCTGCGCTTGCAGTGCCGCCAGGGTAATCCGATGGCCAGGCTCCGCGCCGCGATGGCCGAACAACAGCCAGTCACGGCAACCAGGATTGAGGCGCACGGCCACCAACGCCGCCACCGTGCAGATAAAGCCGTCCACCAGCGCCGGCAGGCCTTCCTGCGCGCAGGCCAGATACGCCCCGGTGAGTGCGGCGATTTCAAATCCGCCAAAGCACAACAACTGGGTCAGCGGGTCCTTGCCCTGCAACTGGTGCAGGTCCAGCGCCCGTTGCAGGACCTGCGCCTTGTGGCTCACGCCTTGGGCATCGAGCCCGGTACCGGGGCCGGTCAGATCGCTCACAGGGCACTGCAACATCACGCTGGCCAAGGCACTGGCCGCCGAGGTGTTGCCAATGCCCATTTCGCCTCCGATGAACAACTGCATGCCCGCCGCCACTGCCCGCCCCACGCTGTCGCGACCGGCTTGCAGGGCCAGCATGCCCTGTGCTCCGGTCATCGCCGGGGTATGCGCGAAGTTGGCCGTACCGGCACCGATGTGAAGATGCCGCACACCAGGCAGGTCTTCGGTCAGGGTCGCGGTGCCCAGATCGACCACTTCGAGCTGGGCATCCAGCTGCCCGGCCAGCACGCTGATGGCCGCGCCACCGCTGACGAAGTTGAGCAGCATCTGCGCCGTCACTTCTTGCGGATACGGCGACACGCCTTCAGCAACGATGCCATGATCGCCGGCAAAGATGCTGATCCAGACCTGATCGACCCGCGGCTTGAGGCGCCCTTGCAACGCGGCGAGCTGCACGGCGACCTGCTCCAACTGTCCCAGGGAGCCGGCGGGCTTGGTCAATTGCTGCTGACGTTCCAGGGCCTGTTGCTGGATCAATGGATCCGCAGCCTGGCAAGGCAGCAGCCACCAGTGTTGACTCATGATTGGGTTCCTTTGAGGGTCAGGGGCAAACCGGCCACAGTCAGTACGACGCGCTCGCACCGCTCGGCCAGGGCCTGATGCAACCAGCCAGCTTCGTCGACATAACGACGGGTCAATTCACCCATGGGCACGACCCCAAGACCGGTCTCGTTGCTGACAAAAATCAGGTCGCCGGGCAGCTCCGTCAGCACGCGCAGCAGCGCATCGCGTTCGGCCCCCAGGCGCGCGCTGTCTTCGAGCATCAACAGGTTGGTGAGCCACAGCGTCAGGCAATCCACCAGCAGGCAACGGCCCGCTGCGGCGTGGCGCTGCAAGGTATCGGCCAGGGCCAGGGGTTCTTCCACCAGACCCCAATGAGCCGGGCGACGCTCGCGGTGCACACGCACGCGCTGGTCCATCTCGCCATCCAGCGGCTGACTGGTGGCTATATAGGTCACGGCCAGGCCGCTATCGGCCGCCAGTTGTTCCGCCAATCGGCTTTTACCCGAGCGGGCACCGCCGAGAATCAATTGCTGCATGTCAAACAGGCTCCTGGGCCAGGCCGCACAAGGTGCGCAACAGGCGCGTATCCAGATGACGCTCCACCAGATCGGCGAGGCGTTCGATGTCGGTTTCGCGCAGCGCATGGTAATCGACGCTCTGCACAGCCTCCAGTCCCGCCCAGCGCAACAGCGCCACGCACGACGCCGAGGACTCGAACAGGCCATGCAGGTAGGTGCACAGAATCTGCCCGTCGCCGCTCATGGCGCCATCACAGCGGCCATCGTCGAGCTGCACCGCCGGGCGCTCCAGCGCCGGCCCCGAGGTGACGCCGGCATGGATTTCGTAGCCATTGACGGCAGCGTCCTCGAGGTGCAGACGGCCGCTGACATTGCGCAGTTGCTTCTCGGCCGCCAGCTCGGTGCTGAACGCCAGCAAACCCAGGCCCGGGCTTGACCCCGCAGCCCCTTCGAGCCCGAGCGGGTCATGCAGGTGCTCGCCGAGCATCTGCAGGCCGCCGCATATGCCCAACAACTTGCCGCCGTAGCGCAGATGCCGGTCAATGGCCGTGGCCCAGCCCTGACTGCGCAGATAAGCCAGGTCGCTGCGCACGCTCTTGGAGCCTGGCAGGATGATCAGATCGGCCGCCGGGATCGTTTCGCCAGCGCCGATAAACTGCAGGTCGACCTGCGGGTGCAGGCGCAGCGGGTCGAAATCGGTGTGATTACTGATCCGCGGCAGCACCGGCACTATGACTTTGAGCACTTGCTGCGCCTTGGCCGTCTGGCGCCGATCGAGGCCGTCCTCGGCTTCCAGGTGCAGGTCCATCACATAGGGCAGCACGCCGACCACCGGTTTGCCGGTGCGCTGTTCGAGCCAGTCGAGGCCGGGCTGGAGCAAGGCGATATCCCCGCGAAAGCGGTTGATGATGAAACCCTTGACCCGTGCCTGTTCGCTGGGCGACAGCAGTTCCAGCGTGCCGACCAGATGGGCGAAGACGCCGCCGCGGTTGATATCGGCAATCAGCAGCACGTCGCAATCCACGGCTTCGGCGAAGCCCATGTTGGCGATGTCGCCCGCACGCAGGTTGATCTCCGCCGGTGAACCCGCGCCCTCCACCATCACCACCGGCCAGGCGGCGCTCAAACGTTGGTGCGAGGCCAGCACGGCCTGCATGGCCACAGCTTTGTAGTCGTGATAGGCCACAGCATTCATGGTGGTGACCGCACGGCCATGGATGATCACCTGAGCGCCGGTGTCGCTGTTGGGTTTGAGCAATACCGGGTTCATGTCGGTGTGCGGCGCCAGCCCGGCTGCCTGAGCCTGCACCGCCTGAGCGCGGCCGATCTCGCCACCCTCGGCGGTGACCGCGCTATTGAGCGCCATGTTCTGCGGCTTGAACGGCACCACGCCGACGCCCTGGCGTTTCAACCAGCGGCACATCGCGGTCACCAACGTACTTTTACCGGCATCGGAGGTGGTGCCCTGCACCATCAATGTAGTCACGCAACCCCCTCGGTCTGGCGATAGGCTGTGAGCGCTGCCTCCAGCCGCTGCCAGTCGGCCTCGACCGCCGGCAGGCCAAAGCGCAGGCTGCTGTTATGCACGAACAGCCGCACCAGAATGCTGCGCTCGGCCAGAAATTCGTGCAGTTGCGCGGCGTGCTCGGTGATCAACCATTGGAACAGCGCGCAACCGCCCTGGGGTTGCAAGCCGAAATCACTCAGCAGCCGAACCAGACGTTCGCTGGCCAGTGCGCAACGAGCCCGTTGCACTGCCTGGGTGGTGCGATCCTCCAGGCAAGCCAGGCCCACGGCGCGAATCGGCCCGCCCACGGCCCAGGGCCCGACCTGCTCGGCCAGCAGACGCAAGAGTTTGCTCTCGGCCAGAGCGAATCCCAGCCGTGCACCGGCCAGGCCGAAAAACTTGCCGAACGAGCGCAGTACGATGAGCCCGGGGCGACTGGTGTAACTGCTGATACTGAAAGCCGCCGTATGGTCCATGAAGGCTTCGTCAACCACCAGCCAGCCACCGCGCTGACTCAAGCGCTGGTGCCATTCCAGCAAGCGCTCGGGCGACATCAGGCGGCCGGTGGGGTTATTGGGATTGACCAGCACCAGCACGTCGAGGCTGTCGAGGTAATAGTCGACTTCGGCCTCGCGGATCTCGCGCACCAGGTGCCCACCGCGTCGCCAGGCCTCGGCGTGTTCCGCGTAACAGGGCGACAGCACGCCGACCTTGCCGATCTTGCGCAGGCGCGGCAGCAACTGGATGGCCGCTTGCGAGCCGGGTACCGGGAGCACTTGCGGCGCGTCGTAATAGGCGCAGGCCGCCGCTTCAAGGCCGTCATCGGTCTCGGGCAGGCGTGCCCACGCGCGCGTATCGATCGCCGGCACGGTAAACGGCCAAGGGGCGATGCCGGTAGACAGGTCCAGCCAGTGCTCTTGCGCAACACCATATTGCCGAGCGGCGGCGCGCAGCCGCCCTCCATGTTCAAGCATGCACATAGCCTCCCACGCAGAGCAGCAGTAACCACAGCCAGACGCCCCGTTGCACCAGCGCCCAGCCAAGGTCGATGGACCCCGCATCGGCGGCCGGGCCTGCGCCGAGTATGGCGCGTTCGTGCAGCTCGCCGTGATAGATAGCCGGTCCGCCCAGCTCGACCCCCAGCGCGCCGGCCCCCGCAGCCATCACCGGACCTGCGTTGGGGCTGTCCCAATGCGGCGCCTGACTGCGCCAGCAACGCAAGGCCAGGCGCGTTTTGCCGAGCAGCGTGTAGGTCAACGCCACCAATCGCGCCGGAATATAGTTGAGCACATCGTCGATGCGTGCCGCCGCCCAGCCGAATCGCTCGAAACGTTCGTTGCGATAGCCCCACATGGCGTCAAGGGTATTGCTCAGGCGGTACAGCACTACGCCAGGCACACCGGCCACCACGAACCAGAAGATCGCCGCGAACACCGCATCGCTGCCGTTTTCCAGCACCGATTCGGTCGCCGCACGGGCGACGGCGCTGGCGTCCAGTTCGTCGGTCTGGCGGCTGACCAGATAGCCCACGCGGCGCCGCGCCTCAGGCAGATCATCGCTGCGCAGGGCCTGGGCCACAGGCACAACATGTTCGCCAAGGCTGCGCAGCCCGAGGGCGCAATACAGCGCCAGCACAGCAACCAGTTCGCCCATCCACGGCAGCCGCGACAGCAAGGTGGCGGCCACCGTGATCGGCACCACGGCCAGCACCCAGGCGGTCACCCCATGGCTGCGCCAACCACGGCCGCCACTGTTGAAGCGGCGCTCCAGGCGGTTGGCCAGATTGCCGAAAGCCACCAGCGGATGCGCCCGCCGCGGCTCGCCGAGCAAAGCATCAAGGGCCACACCGGCGACGGTCAACAGGGCGATGCTCATGGCTTGCTCCCCCACTGGTTCTCGAACAGCATCTCGCTCAAGGGCTGCTCGCTGCGCCAGCCTTCCATCACCAGCATCGGTGCCGGATAAAAACTCTCCACCGGGCCCAGACACAATACCGCCAGCGGCTTGGCACCGGCGGGCAAGTGCAGCAGATCGGCCAGTGCCTGCGGTTCGAACACCGAGACCCAGCCCATGCCAAGGCCTTCGACGCGCGCGGCCAGCCACAGGTTCTGAATGGCGCAGGACAGCGACGCGAGGTCCATTTCCGGCAAGGTCCGGCGCCCGAACACATGGGCTTCACGGCCATCCATCAAGGCGGCGACCAGCACCTCGGCGCACTCGTCGATACCTTCGACCTTGAGCCTCATGAATTCGTCCGAGCGCTCGCCCAGGGCTTCGGCGGTGCGCAGGCGTTCAGCTTCGACCAGCGCCTTGATCTGCGTGCGCAGGGCCGAGTCGGTGATGCGAATGAAACGCCAAGGCTGCATCAGGCCGACGCTGGGCGCGTGATGAGCCGCCGCCAGCACTCGCGCCAGCAGCTCGGGGGCCACCTGCCCCCCGGCAAAATGGCGCATGTCGCGGCGCTCGGCGATAGCGCGGTAGACCGCTGCGCGCTCGGCGTCGGAAAAGGCGTTATCAGTCATGTTGTCTCAGTAAACCTGTAGCGAGGGGGCTTGCCCCCGAAAATGTTTCGGCTATTGCGGTGTGCCTGATCGGGCCTGTCGGGGGCAAGCCCCTTGCTACAAAGGCGATGGTGATCATCAAGCGGAGGTCGGCGCAAACAACGCTGCCACAGCCTGGGGGTTCGACGGGAAATAAAAGTGCACGTAAGACGCCGTCATCCGCCCGATTCGATACACCGCTTCGGCGCCGCGCCCGCCATTGGGGCTGATGCCACGGGCGATGGGCTGGCATTCACTGCTGGTCAACGAATGGTGATAGGTGTGACCGCGCAGCGACCCCTCCGGTAACTCCACGGTTTGCAACGCCAAGGCCGCCAGGCGTTTTTGCATCACCGCCTCACCGCTCAAAAGCCCCACGAGGGGCGCGCGGACGCCTTCGACATCGGTCAGTGCATCGAGCAGATAGAGCATGCCGCCACACTCTGCAAGCATAGGCTTGTCGGCCGCATGGTGGGCGCGGATGCCATCGAGCACGCCGTGGTTCTCGGCCAGCGCGAGGTGGTGCAGTTCAGGGTAGCCGCCGGGCAGATAGAGGCTGTCGCAAGGGGGCATTGCGAGATCATGGATCGGCGAGAAAAACACCAGGTCGGCGCCCATGGCCCGCAGCAAGTCGAGGCTCGCGCCATAGGTGAAGGCGAACGCTTCGTCATGGGCCACCGCAATGCGCACGCCCGCCAGCAGCGGTTTGGCCGGCACCAGGGTCGGCGCAGCAAAACTCACCGGCGGTGGCAACGCCACTTCACAGCTGCCGCCGAGGGCCTCGGCGGCCGCGTCCAGTCGTGCATCCAGGTCATTCAGCTCGCTGGCCTGTACCAACCCCAGATGGCGGCTGGGCAGTTCGATCGCCAGGTCGCGGGACAGCGCACCGTACCAGCGCAGGCCTTCGGTCAGGCTGTTTTCCAGCAACTGCGCGTGACGCAGGGTGCCGACCCGATTGGCGAGCACGCCAGCGAAAGGCAGATCAGGCTGGTAGCGGGCCAGGCCCAAGGCCAGGGCACCGAACGTCTGGGCCATGGCCGTGCCGTCGATCACCGCCAGCACCGGCACACCAAAGTGCCGCGCCAGGTCGGCGCTCGAGGGCGTGCCGTCGAACAGGCCCATGACGCCTTCGATCAGGATCAGATCAGCCTCGGCGGCGGCTTCCCACAACAGCCGGCGGCTCTCGTCGGCGCCGATCATCCACAAATCGAGCTGGTACACCGGCGCACCGCTGGCGCGTTCGAGGATCATCGGGTCAAGAAAGTCCGGCCCGCACTTGAACACCCGCACCCTGCGCCCTTGGTTGCGATGCAAGCGAGCCAGGGCGGCGGTGACCGTGGTCTTGCCCTGCCCCGATGCGGGCGCGGCGATCAATACCGCCGGGCAGTGACGCGGCTGATTCACAGTTCAACGCCCTTCTGCGCGCCGATACCGGACTGGAACGCGTGCTTGAGCATGCCCATCTCAGTGACGGTGTCGCCCAGTTCGATCATCTCCGGCTTGGCGCCGCGACCGGTGACGATCACGTGCTGCATGGGCGGCCGCGCTTGCAGGTCGCTGAGCACGCGATCCAGGTCGAGGTAACCGTGCTTGAGGGCAATGTTCAACTCGTCGAGCACCACGAAGTGAATGGCCGGGTCCTGAAGCATCTGCAGGGACACCTCCCAGGCAGCTTCGGCGGCAGCGATGTCGCGCTGGCGGTCTTGGGTTTCCCAGGTAAAGCCTTCGCCCATGACGTGATAGCGCACCTGCTCGGGGAAGCGGCGGAAGAACAATTCTTCGCCGGTGCTGTGGCGGCCCTTGATGAACTGCACCACGCCGCACTGCATGCCGTGGCCCATGGCGCGGGCCAGCATGCCGAACGCCGAACTGCTTTTGCCTTTGCCATTGCCGGTCAATACCAGCAGCAGGCCACAAGCATTGGGCGCATTGGCGATACGCTCGTCGATCACGGCTTTTTTACGCAGCATGCGCGCGATGTGGCGCTCGTCGCGTTCGATGGATTCAGTCATGGCAGCCTCCGCTACTGGTGCACGCAGACGGCATCGACGCACGAACGGTGCCCGCGCGCACCTGTCTGGAGGACAGCGCGCGCGGGCGGCTCGCAGAATATCGTCGATGCCGCTCTCACCCGCGCGACAGTCAATTGAATAAAAGCGTCCAGGCCGGTCTCCGGGCTCATGAGCGGGGCAATCACACCCAGGCGGCGCGCCTTCCCGAACCCCGAAGGACCAGTGGCGACGTGCGCGGCCTTGACTCATTTACCGTTGCGGGGGCAGCGCCGGAATCGCGAGGCTATGCTCGCTCACCGGCTTCCCTGTTTCACTCGACCCGCCGTGGGGCGGTCGAGCACCTGAAACACGCCGCGAAGGTTAGAGGGTTGGGGGGTGAGCGTCAAATGAAGCCGCTGGGTGGGACGGGAGCATGCGGTGAAGCCAATGACCTCTTCGCGAGCAAGCTGTGCTCCCACGGTGCACACAGTTGCAGCGTCGTACACCTGCAGGAGCCAGGCTTGCCCGCGAAGGGGCCAGTCTGTCGTGCTCACATTCACCGGAACCTACACCGCGAACAATACCTCTACCCCTCAAGCGCAGCCACAGCTGCACATAACAAGACCAACAGGAAACACAAGGAAGCCCACCATGCACATCACTCGCCTCGCCGCGCTGATCAGTCTCAGCGCCGCCCTCGCCGCCTGCGGCGAAACCTCCAGCTTGCAAGTCAGCGACGGCACCGGCCCCACCCCCAAACTGCCGCCGCCCAACAAGACCCTGCTACCCACGGTCAACATCGCCCCGGCGGTCGGCTGGCCCGAAGGCGCCAAACCCGTCGCCGCACCGGGCACCCAGGTGGCGGTGTTCGCCCGCGAACTGCATCACCCACGCTGGTTGTATGTACTGCCCAATGGCGACGTGCTGGTGGCCGAGACCGATGCGCCGCCCAAACCCGACGACAGCCAAGGCATCAAGGGCTGGATCGCCAAAAAGGTCATGAGCCGCGCGGGTTCCGGCGTACCCAGTCCCAACCGCATCACCCTGCTGCGCGACAAGGACGGCGACGGCGTCGCCGAAACGCGCAGCACCTTCCTGAGCAACCTCAACTCGCCGTTCGGCATGGCGCTGGTCGGTGATGACCTGTACGTGGCCGATACCGACCAGTTGCTGCATTTCAAATATGCCCAAGGCGCCAGCTCGATCAGCACCCCCGGTGACAAGATCGTCGACCTGCCGGGCGGGACCATCAATCACCACTGGACCAAGAACGTCATTGCCAGCCAGGACGGCAAGAAGCTCTACGTCACCGTCGGCTCCAACAGCAACGTCGCGGAAAACGGTCTGGAGGCCGAGAAAGGCCGCGCGGCGATCTGGGAAGTCGACCCGCTCACCCATCAGCAACGGATTTTCGCCTCCGGCCTGCGCAACCCCAACGGCCTGGCCTGGGAGCCCAAGACTGACGCGCTGTGGACGGCGGTCAACGAGCGTGACGAGATCGGCAGCGATCTGGTGCCGGACTACATCACCTCGGTCAAGGACGGCGCCTTTTATGGCTGGCCCTTCAGCTATTACGGGCAGCATGTGGACGAGCGCGTGACCCCGCCGAATCCCGAGCTGGTGGCCAAGGCGATCGCCCCGGACTACGCGGTCGGTCCGCACACGGCGTCATTGGGGTTGGCGTTTGCCGAGGCCAATGCGTTACCGGCGCCTTTTACCAGCGGCGCGTTTATCGGCCAGCACGGCTCGTGGAATCGCAAGCCGCACAGCGGCTATAAAGTGCTGTTCGTGCCGTTTGCCGAGGGCAAGCCGAGCGGGCAGCCGGTGGATCTGCTGACCGGTTTCCTCGACAAGGACGAAAATGCCATGGGCCGGCCGGTAGGCGTAGTGGTGGATCACCGCGGCGGGGTCCTGGTGGCGGACGATGTGGGCAATCGTATCTGGCGCGTGACGGCGGTGAAGCAGTAGGCTAAATGTTGCAGGACCACTCTGTGGTGAGGGGGCTTGCCCCCTCACCACAGAAAATGGCGCCTAGCGCATCAGGGCCATAGGCTTCGCAAATCTGCGGGGATACACACCACCCCATCAAACAACAACCGCGTGGTGCGCAGCAGCCCGCACCCGGTGATCACGCCGTTATCGCGGCGGATCTCCACGGTGAACTCGCCACTCGGATGCTCCACCGAGACATTCAG
>CAJCIO010000015.1 GCA_903970465.1 Gammaproteobacteria bacterium | reverse complement strand
AAACCGCCTACGGGCGCGAGCCAGCCCTGTGCCTTGTCATCCAGCCATTGCTGGGCCGTCACCGACTGCTTGAGCCGTGAATCGAGAAAGGCGATGGTCACCGCCGCCACGCTGCCGGCTTGTCGAGCATCGAAGCCGGGGTTGGCCGGGCGACCGGGACGGTGGTTGGCACCCGACTGATCGTCACTACCGCTGCGTGGCTTTTTATCGCTCTTGTCGACCTTGACGATGGTCCCGGACAACACCGTATGGGTGGCGTCGTTGAGCGTGAGCTGATAGCCGTCGTGGCTCAGGCTGCGGAACAGACCGAAACGTTGCTGGGCGCTGGCAATCCAGCTGAACGGGTCTTCATCCATAGGACCGGTGACCGCCAGCAGCGGCGAGTCGATCTGGCTGTAGCGGCGATCGTCGACGCCGCCGGGCACGTAAGGGCTGAGCAAAATGGTGGCGAGTGGTTTCCAGTCAACCGGGCGTGGCTGGCCGGGCTGGCGTTCACCGGCCAGGGCCGCAGCGGTCTGCGCCCCCAGATCGAAACCGGCGACCGCGACCTTGCTGGTATCGAGTGCGGCAAAACCTGGCTCGCCAGCCTGGCCGCGACGCCGGGCCTCGCTGAGGATACGGTCGACCTCAGCTACCCGATTGGCGGCTGGCGCCTCGGCAAAGGCGTTGGCGGCGATAGTCCGAAAAGCACCGTCACGGGCGTTGCTGCTGTTATAGATCGATGCGTTGTCTCGCGTCGCCTGAACCGACAGCACCGCGTAGCCGGCATCGGCCCAGGTCTGGCGCCACAGTTCGCCGCCATTGGCGCTTTCGCCAAGGCCGGGAAGGTAGATGATCACCGGGACGTTCCTCGCGCCTTCAGGCACCAGCAGGGAGATGTCCACTTCGTGCTTGCCGTCTTCCTTTTTGCCCCAGGCCCACCGGGTATCGTAGCTGGCGAACTTGAAGTGCTGCGGCGCGGTGTAGGCCGATTTCAGGTACGTCTGGGTGGAGATGAACGGCGGTTCGTCCTTGTCGGGCTGGCTGGAGCAGGCGCTCAGTGCAAGGCTGAGGCCGAGCAGCATGGGGAGGGCGAGGCGAACAGTAGGGGCGGGCATGGGCATGGGGTTGCAACCGGACCTTGCAGAATGGAGCCGCATTATGAACGCAGTGCCGCCTGCGTGGAGTACGAATGCGTATCAACGAGGTAAAAAGTTGGTAAAGACAGAGGTGAAATCGCTGCTCGCCATACCGGCTATAGCGAAAGGCTTACACGCCGTGGCGGCGTTTGGCTCTATGCCGAAACCGGTCCGGGCAGTAATCTGAACCCATCAACAGCGGCGCAGGCAGCGCCACTGGATCAAGGACGATCGACCATGGCCTGGAGGGCCGCCGACAGGAGTTGGAATGGTCTTGGGAAAACCCGCTTCGGCGGGTTTTTTTTCGTCTGCGAGGCGTGCATGGCAAAAAACTTTCTGCTTTACGCGGCGTGCCTGTCCGGGCTCATCGGCACTGCTTCGGCCGCCGAAGAATGGACCCGCGTCGGCGCACTGGGCGACACCCCCGCCCATGTGAGCGCCCAGTTGCCGCTGTCCGATCAGCAAAATCGTGGTGATTGGGTGCCCGATCCGCAGTTCTCCGACGAATTCAATGGCAGCACCCTGGATACCAGCCGCTGGCATCTGGTCGCGCCGGGCAAGCCGGAGGAGGGCATCGGCCCGGCCCCCTCGGTATTCGTGCATGAAAACGCCACTGTCAGCGATGGCCTGTTGAAGATCGTGTTCCGCAAGCAGCAAGTGCCGTTCATGAAGGGCAATCCGGATTTCGCCTACACCACGGCGCTGGTGCGCAGCCAGGAGCGCACCCGCTATGGCTATTACGAGACGCGGGCCAAGGCTATGGATTCGGGCGCGTCCAGCGGGTTCTTCCTGCACTGGACCGGATTGCCTGACAACGCCACCGAGATCGACATCTTCGAGATCGGCGGGCGCACCACCCACCCCGAGTTCGATCGCGCGTACCACATGCACGCGCACGTGTGGCGTACCCCGATCAGTGATCAGCACATCGATGTCGGCAAGGCCTGGATGGCGCCTTGGCGGCTGGCCGAGGACTACCACGTGTACGGTTTTGACTGGAGCGCGGAAAAGCTGGTCTGGTACGTGGACGGTGTCAAGGTGCGCGAGGCACCCAATACCCATTGGTTCTTCCCCATGCAGCTGATTTTCGACAGCGAAGCGATGTGGGCCTGGTTCGGTCCGGTGGATGACGCGTACCTGCCGTCTACCTTCAATATCGATTACGTGCGGGTGTGGCGGCACGCGGATTGATAGTGCTTGTCAGCGCACTGTCGCGGGCACAGCTCGCTCCACTGGTGACTCATGTCTGGGTGGGAGCGAGCCCTGGCGCGAACAGGCCGGCGCTGCTGGCGAATACTTCAATCAATATGCAACCGCTCGATCTTGCCCAGGATCACCGTGTACGAAAACACCCCGATCATCGCCACGATCGCGCAAAACCCCAACGCCCACTGGAACGAGCCGGTGCTCTGCACGATGAAGCCGATGGTGATCGGGGTGATGATCCCGGCCAGGTTGCTGGCAAAACTGATGACGCTGCCGGTCATGCCCACCAGGTTGCGCGGAGCGATCTCCGAGACGACCACCCAGTTGGTCGACGACATGCCTTGGGCGAAAAACGCGAACGATAGAATGCCCACTACCAGGGTGTTGGAACTGGTGAAGTTGGCCAGCACGATGGTACCGGTCAGCAGCAAGCCGATGACCATCGGTGCCTTGCGCGCGAAGTTGACGCTCATGCCGCGCTTGATCATCCAGTCGCCCCACGCGCCGCCGAACATTACCCCCACAGCCGCAGCCAGATACGGGCCGATCGAGGCGAAGCCTGCGTGCAGCATGGTCATGCCACGTTCCTGGATCAGGTAGGTCGGGAACCACGTCAGAAAGAAGTACAGGGTGCAGGTCGCTGCCAGCTTGCCGATGCACACGCCCCAGATCTGCCGGTAGGTCAGCAGCTTGCGCAATTGGTCCCAGCGAAATGCCTGGCCCTTGGCGGTGTCGGTGGTGATGGCGCCGCCTTCACGGATATACGCCAGCTCGGCGGCGTTGGCCTGTGTCGCCTCGTCGGGGTCGCGATACACCCGGAACCACACCAGGGTCCAGACCAGTCCCAGGCCACCGGAAACGAAGAACACTTCCCTCCAACCATAGGTCTGCGCTATCCAGAACACCGGCGGGGTCAGTAGCGCAGTGCCCACATAGACGCCCATGGAGCAGACGCTGCCGGCCACTCCGCGTTCCTTCTGCGGGAACCAGTTGGTCACCAGCTTGTTGTTGGCCGGAAACGCCGGCGCTTCGGCGGCTCCCACGCCCAGGCGCATACCGAACAGCGACATGAAACTCCCGGAAAAGCCCTGCAGCACCGTCAGCAACGACCAGCCGCCCAGGCAGGCGCCATACGTCTTGCGGGTGCCGAAACGGTCCAGGAAGTAGCCGCCGGGCAGGGTCGCCGCAGCATAGGCCCATGAGAACGCCGAGAACATGAAGCCCATCGCTACCGGGCTGACGCTGAACTCTTTGGAGATCAGCGGGGCGACGATGGACATGTTCGAGCGGTCGAGATAATTGATGATGGTCCCGATGAACACCATGCTCAGCATCAGCCAGCGCGTGCGGCTGCGATAGGGCGTATCGGTGCCAGCATACGATTTGGCGCGTTGGGTAGTTTCCAGCATGACGGACTCCGTAGTTATTTTTATCGAGAGCGGTTTGCTTGAATCGGGTGCGGCGTGCTTGCAGGCAAAGGGTCAGTCCAGCAGGCTGGCATCCACCCCCAGGGTGGCAGCCCATTCGCGCAGGCTCGCCTGTACCCCGGGGTTGACCTTCACCCCTTCGCGGCGGGCGCGGGCGATGTTGGCGGTGGCCTGTTCGCCCGGCAGACGCACTGGCTGCAGCGGATCGATCGGCGCGCAGGCGTGACAAGCCTCCACCAGATAGTCCATCTGCTCGAGCGATTCGCCGGCGCCGGCGAAGGCATTGGGGTCGATCAGTTGCAGGTAGACGTTGGCGCCCCAGCGTCTGGGTGCGTCGCGGCGGCCGAATCCGGCCAGGCCCTGGGTCAGCGCTTCGACCATCAGCGCCAGGCCGAAGCCCTTGTGGCCCGCCTCGCTGCCACCCAGCAGCATCAGGCTGCCGCGCTCGCTTGCCGCTTCCACCACCCGCGGATCGCGGGTCGGCCGGCCCTGACTGTCGAGCAGCCAGGGCTGCGCGAACTGCTCGCCGGCGGCGACTTTTTCGCGGGTCATGGAAATGGTCGTCAGCGAGGCGCAGGTATCCACCAGCACTGGAGCGGTCGAGGTCGGGAAGGCAAAGGCGAAAGGGTTGGGGCTGAACAACGCCTGCTTGCTGCCGAAGGGCGCCACGGCCTGGGTGTGCGGCCCGGAGGAGGCGATCATTGCGTAGTAGCCGCGGTCGGTGGCCTGTTTGGCCAAGGCCGCGAGGCAGCCGATATGGTGGCTGCGACGCATGGCGAAGGTGAACACGCCGTGCTCGGCCACCCGCTCGAAGCCCAGGGTCAGGGCGCGCTGCATCAGCCACAGGCCGGGCAGGTAGTCACCATCCCAGACCACGGTGGCACCCGTATCGCGCACAGTCTCCGGCACGCCTGTGACGGTCATGCCACCGCCCTGGAGTTCCTTGAGATAGGCGCCGCATTGCGCCAGGCCATGGGTTTCGCGGCCGAGCATGTCGGTCAGCAGCAGCAGGTCGGCGACGCACTGGGCTTTTTCGCTGTCCATGCCGGCGGCGCCGAACAGTGCGGCTGCCAGGCTCGCCAGGGCATGGGGGGGACGGTAGAGCGCAACGACAGGCATGCACACCTCTTCTTGTCAGCGTTTTTATTGGATCAGCCCGAAAGCGATCGGGAGCAGTGCCGTTCACGCTAAATCAGGGTCTTGATACCGTCTACGCTTGCGCATGAATCAGTTGATACCTATTGTGCATCGATGATTACCCTGGCCCAGTTGCGTTGCTTTCTTGCCGTCGTCGACGAGATGAATTTTCGTCGCGCCGCCGCGCGCCTGAACATGACCCAGCCGCCGTTGACGCGGCAGATCCAGGCTCTGGAGCATCAGGTCGGCGCACCCTTGTTCGACAGAAGCGCGCGTAATATCCGCCTGACCGCCGCCGGCGAGCATTTCGTACGCTCGGCGCGACGCATCATGGCGCAGTCGTTGGACGCGGTGCGCGATGCCCGGCGTATCGCGGGCGGCGACAGTGGTGCCCTGACCATCGCCTTCACGGCGGCCTCCAGCTACGTGTTTTTGCCGCGCATGGTGGCGTTGCTAAGGGCGCAGATGCCGGAGGTGTCGTTGACCCTGCGGGAAATGACCTCGCCCCAACAGTGGGCGGCGTTGCGTGATGAGCAGATCGATATCGGCCTGTCCCGCCCGCCCATGATCCAGGCCGGCATCGATTCGCAGCGCGTCTACCGCGAACGCCTGTGCGCGGTATTGCCCGTCGGGCATGCTTTAGTGCAGGCCAGCGCAATCGCCCTTGAAGCCTTGGCCGGTGAGACATTGATTACCTATCCGCCGGTCGAGGCGCTGTACCTGCATGACTTGATCAATGGCTGGTTGCACGTGCGCGGGGTGACCTTCGCCGATGTTCAGCATGTCACGCAGACCCACTCGATCCTGGCGCTGGTGGCCGCCGGACTGGGCGTCGGCATCGTGCCGCAATCGGTGGAACGCTTCATGCCGGCCGAAGTGGTGCTCAAGCCGCTAGTGGGAGCCGAGGAGGTGAGCGTCGACCTGATCCTGGCGTGGCGGCGCACCACCGACAACGCCGCGTGCCAACCGGCCGCGCGGTTGATCATCGAAACCTTGGTGGCCCCCTGATCCCCCTGCCAGCAGGTGTGGGCGGACGCAGGAGATTAGTTAGCATGCGAAGTATTATCCTCGGCAACGATGTTCACTATTGTCAGCGTTGATTTCTGCCCGCGCAGCCAGCTCCCTAAAATGGCCCCACAGACCAAGGAGCTACCACCATGCCAGCCACTCAATCGATTCTTCGCCGTTTTACCTTCCTGTTCGCCGCTGTTGCCGTCACCGTGCTCAGTGGCTGTGCCACTTCCCAGCAAGCTTATCTGGCCGATTCCAGCCCGGCGCAAAGCATCCAGTGCAATGGCGTGTTCGGCAGCTGGGATGCCTGCCGCTCGCAAGCAGTGATCGCCTGTGGCGATACCGGTTATCAGGTAATCGCTCGCAACCATATTGATGGTCTGTCCGAGCCTGACGCCGAGCAGCGTGTCGCGAGCCAGCCTTTCCATGAACGCAACATGCTGATTCAGTGCGGTGTTGGCGCAACTCGCCTGGCCGGCTTGAGCCCTCATTCGGATGCCAGCGCCGAGCTGTGAGAGTGCCAGGGGTGCCGAGGCGGGTCTGTATCGGTGCCCTGATGCAAGTTGCCACTAGCTGTAGCCACCGTTGAACGACTATTCTGAACCCTGCGCAATGGATTCCGTCCACATGCTGTATAAAGCGTCTGGTCCGGTATTGCTCCATCCTCGAAAGCATCCTTTGAAGCCTTCTTCAAGGTGATACCCGGGCAGACCATGGAGGACAGTTGGTGATACCCATCCGCGAATTGCGTCACATCATAGAATCTAGCTTCTTACCCATGACGTGCACCTGCGAATACACTCCAGGCGGCACACTGACGATCGAAGTGTCAGATCCGCGTACCGGGCAGGTCGATCTGCTGGTGGTCGGGGTCTCCACGCAATCGTTGGTCTCGGTTCGCGCCATCAATGAACTGATTGCCAGCCTCAGGGCCGAACTCACGGCTAATCAGGAATGGTTCGAGCGCCACCATAATCATCCCTCGGGACTGCCCAAGACGCACAAGAGTTGACCCGTTAAGCCCCCCCGACGGCACCTGCGGGAAATGCCTGTCTACCGGCGGCAGTTGCCTGAACGGGGCATATGCCCTATGTTCACCGTCTAGCCCCTCGGACACCTCCCGCATCATGCCCAACGATCAAGCCGGCCTGTGTTGTGCAACCGCCATGCGCAAGGCCTCCCGGCGCATCACCCAGTTCTACGATGACGCATTGGCGCCCTCTGGTCTGCGCTCGACCCAATACGCGATCCTCGCTGAACTGGCTGCACGGGTGCAGTGCCCGCCGACCCTGCAGGAGCTGGCCGATGCACTGGTGCTGGACCGCTCGGCGCTGGGCCACAATCTCAAACCTCTTGAACGCGATGGCCTGATCGGCCAACGGCAGTGCACCGAAGACCGCCGTCGGCGGCTGATCACCCTGAGCGCTGAAGGGCAGGCCACCTTCGAGCTCGCCAAGGGGCTGTGGCAGCGCGCCCAGGCGCATTTCCTCGACGTGTTCGGCGAGACCAAGGCCTGCGCCTTGCGCCAGACCTTGCTCGAAATCGCCTACGACGATCGTTTGGTGTCGGCCAGGGGTTAAGGCGTGACTGAGGTAACGCCGCACACAGGGGTAGGGTTCATCCTTACCCGACATTGGCACGACAGCCCTCAGGGCACGTGGGTGGAGTTCTGGCTGGCCACTGACCAAGGCCCGCGTCACTTGCGCCTGGCGCCGCAGACCTCGGTGGCGTTTTTTCCCGAGGCGCAGCGCGAACAGGTGCAAGCGTTGCTCGGCAACGAAGCAGGCGCTGAAATTCGTCCGTTGCAGCTGCGTGACTTTCAGCATCGCCCGGTGCTCGGCCTGTATTGCCAGCAGCATCGCCAACTGATGGCTCTGGAAACCCTGCTGCGCCGTAACGCCGTCGATGTCTACGAGGCCGATATCCGCCCACCCGAGCGTTTCTTGATGGAGCGGTTCATCACCGCGCCGGTCAGCTTCAGCGGCCAGCCGGACACGCACGGCGTATTGACCAACGCGCAGCTCAAACCTTGTGCCGATTACCGGCCCAACTTGCGCCTGGTGTCGCTGGATATCGAAACCACCGAGCAGGGCGAGCTGTACTGCATCGGTCTTCAGGGCTGCGGGCAACGCCAGGTGTACATGCTTGGGCCGGCCAATGGCGACGCCTCCCAATTGGATTTCGACCTCGAGTACTGTGCCACCCGCGTGCAACTGCTCGAAGCTCTCAACGCCTGGATGGCGCGCCACGACCCCGATGCGATCATCGGCTGGAATGTGGTGCAGTTCGACCTGCGCGTGCTGCATCAGCATGCACGGCAACTGGCGGTACCCTTGCGCCTGGGGCGCGGCGGCGAAGAGATGCAGTGGCGCGAGCACGGCACTCAGCAACATTACTTCGCCTCTGCGGCTGGGCGGTTGATCATCGACGGTATAGAGGGCTTGCGCTCGGCATTCTGGAGTTTCAGCTCGTTCAGCCTCGAGAACGTCGCCCAGACCCTGCTCGGCGAAGGCAAGGACATCGACAATCCGTACCAGCGCATGGCCTCGATCAACCGCATGTTCGCCGAGGACAAGCCGGCGCTGGCCCGCTACAACCTCAAGGACTGCGAGCTGGTGACGCGGATATTCGCCAAGACCGAGCTACTGACCTTTTTGCTTGAACGCGCCACCGTCACGGGCTTGCCCGCAGACCGTAGCGGCGGCTCGGTGGCGGCTTTCGGCCACCTGTACATTCCCTTGATGCATCGCCAGGGTTTCGTGGCGCCCAATCTGGGTGATATTCCGGCCCAGGCCAGCCCTGGCGGCTTCGTCATGGCGTCGCAGCCGGGGCTTTATGAATCGGTCCTGGTGCTGGATTACAAAAGCCTCTACCCGTCGATCATCCGCACTTTTCTGATCGATCCGGTGGGCCTGATCGAAGGTTTGCGCCAAACGCCCGAGGAGCATCCAGTGCCGGGCTTTCGCGGGGCGAAATTCTCCCGCGAGCGGCACTGCCTGCCCGCGATCATCGAAAGCGTCTGGCAGGGCCGCGAAGTTGCCAAGCGCGAGGGCAATGCGCCCTTGTCCCAGGCCTTGAAAATCATCATGAATTCCTTCTACGGCGTGCTCGGTTCCAGTGGTTGCCGCTTCTTTGATACGCGTCTTGCATCGTCCATCACCTTGCGCGGCCACGAGATCATGCAACGCACCCGGCAACTGATCGAGGCCCAGGGATACAGCGTGATCTATGGCGATACCGATTCGACCTTCGTGTGGCTCAAGAGCGCCCACAACGAAACCCAGGCAACGGCGATCGGGCAAGGCCTGGTGGCCCAGGTCAACCAGTGGTGGCGTGAGCATCTGCAGGCCGAGTACGGTCTGGTCAGTGCGCTCGAACTGCAGTTCGAAACCCATTACCAGCGTTTTCTGATGCCAACCATTCGCGGCGCCGAGGAGGGCAGCAAGAAACGCTACGCCGGGATGGTCACGCAGGCCGATGGCAGCATGAGGATGGTCTACAAGGGCCTGGAAACCGTACGCAGCGATTGGTCACCTTTGGCCCGGGAATTCCAGCAAGCACTGTATGAGCGAATTTTCTTACGCCAGGAATATCGCCAGTTCGTGCGCGATTATGTGCGGCGCACCCAGGACGGAGAGTTCGATGAACTGTTGATTTACCGCAAGCGGGTGCGGCGACCGCTCGATCAGTATCAAGTCAATGTGCCGCCGCCAGTGAGGGCCGCGCGCATCGCTGATCAATACAACGCCTTGCGTGGCCGACCGCTGCAGTACCAGCGCGGCGGCTGGATCAGTTACGTGATCACCGTGGCCGGGCCCGAACCATTGGAGACGCGGGCGTCCGCGATCGATTACGAGCATTACGTCAACAAGCAGTTGCAGCCAGTGGCCGATGCCATCCTGCCCTTTGTAGGGGATGATTTCGCTACTTTGATTGGCGGGCAGATGGGCTTGTTCTAAAGTGCACGGCAGATGCCCCTTCGGATGATGCCGCTTGAACAATAAACTGATGCCTTGGCTGCTACTGGCCGTCTTGCTCGCCACCGTCCCTTTGGCCGAAGCCCGCAATGACCGGCGCTCTGATGATTCGGTGGCGGGCGTGTTCGACTATTACCTGTTGGCCCTGAGTTGGTCGCCGACGTTTTGTCTGACCCATGCCGACAATGAGCAATGCACAGGTAAGGGCTACGGATTCGTCTTGCACGGGTTGTGGCCTCAGTACGATCGCGGTGGCTGGCCGCAATTCTGTAAGGGCCAGGCGCCGTTGACGGCAGCGGAGCGGGCGCAGGGACGCAGCTTGTACGTCAGCGGCCCGTTGCTCAGCCATGAGTGGAAGAAGCACGGCACATGCACAGGTTTGGGCGGTGCTGGCTATTTCAGCCAGGCGGACAAGGCACTGGCTGTGGTGAAGATTCCGCCGGCGCTGCAACCCTCGACTGTGTCCCAGAGCCTGGCGCCCAGGGCAATCGTCGAACTGTTCCAGCAGTCCAATCCCGGCCTGCCAGGCAATGCCATTGCGGTGCGCTGCAATGGCCCTGAATTGGCCGAGGTGTGGGTATGCATGAGCAAGGATTTGACATTCAAGGCCTGTGACAGTGGCGTGCGCAACCAGTGTCGCAGCGGTGAGGTGCGCATCCCCGCGGTGCGCTGAAATCGTCGCCGATCTTGATGGCCTCTTTGCGGCCGGAGCCGGCTCCCACAGAGGTACGCCGTGAACTTGCGCTGTGAACTCTGGGAGCAAGCTCTGCTCGCGAAGGCGCCAGTGGTTTTATATCAAGTTCAAGGCTGTACTGCCGGCAAGGCCATCCCCTTGGGCCACAGCAACCAGATCTGCCCCTGCTGCTTCATGTTGCCCGCCAACTCGCCTGCCTGGTCGCCGGTGCCCCAGAACAAATCCGCACGCACTTCGCCGGCAATGGCACCACCGGTATCCTGCGCGGCCACCGGCCGTACCACAGGGGTGCCGTCCGGGCGGGTGGTGTTGAGCCACAGCAGGCTGCCCAACGGAATCACCTTGCGATCGATGGCCACGCTGTAGCCGGTGGTCAGCGGCACGTTCAACGAACCGCGTGGCCCTTCGTCACTGTCCGGACGAGTGGTGAAGAACACATAGCTGGGGTTGCTCGCGAGCATTTCCGGCAGGCGCTGCGGGTTGGCCAACGCCCAGTCGCGGATCTTGCCCATGCTGACTTCTTCTTTCTTCAGCTGCCCTTGCTCCACCAGCCAGCGGCCGACCGGTTTGTACGGATAGCCGTTCTGATCGGCATAGGCGATGCGTACCTGGCGGCCGTTGTCCAGACGAATCCTGCCCGAGCCTTGAATCTGCAGAAACTGCAAGTCGATCTGATTGCTCAGCCAGGCCAGCACCGGGGCATTGGCGCCCTTGCCCTGAATGGTTGCGGCATCGTCATAGGGCTTGAGCACCCTGCCTTCAAGACGCCCGCGCAAGCGCTTGCCCTTGAGCTCGGGGTAGATGCTGTCCAGGTTGACGATGATCAGGTCATCGGGCACGCCATACACCGGCACTGTATCGCGATCGGTGCGCTGCAGGCTGCCAGGGTAGACCGGTTCGTAGTAGCCGGTGATCAGGCCCTTGTCATCGCCGCCCGAGCGCAGGCTGTAGGCTTGCAGGTTCTGCTGCAGAAAGCCGCGCACCGCTGGCGCATTGGCCGGTACCTGGCTGGCGGCGCTGCAGGTAGCTCCCCAGACCGGGTCCTTGGCCAGCCGCGTGCAGGCCGAGGACCAGGCGGTGAAGCCTGCCAGCAGATCGGCATCGCTGACGGCGGGCAGCGCAGACCAATCGACACTCACATAGGTAGGCGGTTTGGGCGCGGGGGCAGTGGGCGGAGCGTTTTTTTCGCAGCTGGCCAGCAGCACGAGCAGGGGCAGGGTGCACAGACGCAGAGCGCGCCACGAAAAACGGAGATCAAGCACGCGAAGCAACCTTGGCTTATGAATTTCAGGCCGCTAGCTTGAGCAAAGCGGTGCGGTGAGTCAAATCGCCATGGGCACATTGGGTCATCAGCGATAGAGATTCCTTGCGCTATTCCCAAGGAGACTGCATTGCATAAGAAACATGAATTTTATTTATGTCACAAGGCCCGGTAGCGTAGCGCCATTCCCATCAAGGAGCCGCCCATGAGCACCGAAGCCGACACCCCCGCCGAGCGTCACTGGCAGCGCAATCTCACCGTCTGCGTATTCGGTGCCTTCACCACGATCGTCGCCATGACCTTGCTGCTGCCATTCCTGCCGCTGTACGTCGAGCATCTGGGCGTAAGTGATCCCGCCGCCGTGGTGCAATGGTCCGGCATCGCCTTTGGCGCCACCTTCCTGTCGGCGGCACTGACCGCGCCGCTCTGGGGTCGCCTGGGTGATCGCTATGGGCGCAAGCTGATGTTGATCCGCGCCAGCTTGGGCATGGCTATCGCGATGTCGCTGATCGGCCTGGCGGAGAACATCTGGCAACTGGTGTTGTTGCGCTTGCTTGCCGGCCTGCTTGGGGGTTACGCCTCGGGGGCCACCATCCTCGTCGCCACGCAGACCCCCAAGGCCCGTTCCGGTTGGGCACTGGGAGTGTTGTCGTCGGGCATCATGGCGGGCAGTCTGGCCGGTCCGCTGATCGGCGGGCTGTTGCCGCCCTTGATGGGCATTCGCAATACGTTCTTCCTGGCGGGCGGGGTGATTTTCATCACCTTCCTGGCCACCTTGTTCCTGCTCAAGGAAGTACCCCGGCCGGCACGCACCGCCGGTCAGCGGCAGGCGGAACAGGTCTCCGTGTGGCGGCAGCTGAACAATCCCAGCCCGGTGGTGACGATGTTCGTGATTGCCGGGGTGCTGATGTTTTCGACCATGTCGATCGAGCCGATCATCACCGTCTACTTGATGCAACTGCACGCTGATCATCTGACCCTGATGGCAGGGGTGGTAATGTCGGCCACGGCGCTGGGCAGCGTCCTGTCGGCGTCGCGCTTGGGCAAGGTCGCCGATCGCGTGGGGCACTGGCGGGTCGTGACCCTGTGCCTGGCGGCAGCGGCGGTGCTGCTGATTCCCCAGGCACTGGTCACCCACCCCTGGCAACTGGTGGTCCTGCGGTTCCTGATAGGCCTGGCTCTCGGCGGCCTGATGCCGTGCATCGCCAGCATCATCCGTCATAACGTGCCGGAGGGCATCGCCGGACGCATGCTGGGCTACTCTACGTCCAGTCAATACATCGGTCAGGTCCTGGGGCCTGTTGCCGGTGGCTTTGTCGGTGGCCACCTGGGGATGCGCTGGGTGTTTCTTGCCACTTTCGTGCTCATGGCCGGATGTGCGGTGGTGACTTTCGTGCAGCGGCCGCGCTGATCACCTCGGACACCGCGCGCAGTTGGCGAATTCACCGCAGGGCGGTCTGTGCAGGGTCGCCGATGACGGCTGCGCAGTCATTGGGCATAATGCGGGTACTTCCCCCCGTGATCTTTCCCTATGGCGTTTTCCCCGATGAAGCAGATTACCCGCGTCGAGCTGGTTGAACTCGCAGCCCAGGCCAGCCAGGCCCCGCGCCTGCGCGCCAACCGTAATCTGCATCCCGAGCTGCAAGATCCAGTCCAGCGCCTGGCGATTGCCATGGAGCCCGGCACCTACGTGCGGGTGCACCGTCACCCGCACACCTTCGAGCTGCTCACGCCTTTGAACGGGCGCTTCGTGGTGCTGAACTTCGATGACGAGGGACAAGTGACCGCCCGCACCATCCTCGGCGAAGACAGCGCCGTGCTCGAAACCCCAGCCAATACCTGGCACGCCGTGCTGTCGCTGGATGTCAGCGGTGTTATCTTCGAGGTCAAGCAGGGCGCCTACCAACCGGTGGCCGCCGAGGACTTCTGGCCGGGTTCGCCGGCAGAGGGCGAACC
Source organism: Gammaproteobacteria bacterium (assembly GCA_903970465.1). Classification (GTDB taxonomy): domain Bacteria; phylum Pseudomonadota; class Gammaproteobacteria; order Pseudomonadales; family Pseudomonadaceae; genus Aquipseudomonas. Next base: position 59,445 of record CAJCIO010000015.1, on the reverse strand, counting down.
CGGTACCGAGCAGGTGATGGCCTGGTATGAGGTCGCACAGGTAGGCGACAGCCTGGCGTTCCTGAACTGACAGGCGGTAGCGTTCAGCACGTTTTCGGATACAAACGACCGGCGCCAAGCGACGGTTGCAATTACACTGATGGCCATTCAGCGCGGTGGGTTCCTGAACCTTCTGCCGTTCGGTTCGGTCGATAGCTGCGGCGCTGTTGATTAGGCGCCCGGCACGGCCCGTTTATTTTTGGAGAGCCTTTTGTGATAACACTTAGATCCACAGCCAGACTCAAGGCCTGGGGGGCACACGGTTTTACCGCCACCGGCGTGGTCCTGGCCTTTATGGCGACCATCGCGCTGTTCGAAGGTCATCCCAAGACCTGCCTGCTCTGGCTGGGCGTCGCGCTGGTGGTCGACGGCCTGGATGGCGCGCTGGCGCGCAAGGTCAACGTGCAGACGGTGCTGGCGCATTTTGACGGGTCCACACTGGACCTGGTCATCGACTACCTGACGTACGTGTTCATCCCCGCGCTGTTCATCTATTTCTACATCCCGCTGCCGCACTACACCTTGCTGCTGTGCGTGTCGATCATCCTGGTGTCGTCGTTGTTCTGCTTCTGCAACGTCAACATGAAGAGCAAGGACAACTACTTCGTCGGCTTCCCGGCGGCCTGGAACGTCGTCGCGCTGTGCATGTACATCCTCGATTCTTCAGCCTGGGTCAACGTGGTGACGATCATCGGCCTGGGTCTGCTGACCCTGACCCGGATGAAGTTCCTGCACCCGTTTCGCGTGCGCAAGTTCATGCCGATCAACATCGCGGTCACCGCCATCTGGCTGCTGTGCAGCCTGTCGATGGTGGTCAATCAGCCCAATAACGGCACGGCGATCCTGGTGGTCTGGTCACTGATGTCGGCGTACTTCCTGCTGGTGTGCTTCTGGCGCACGGCGCTGGAATGGGTGGGCCGGGTGCGTAACTGACCCGGCTCCAGGCCCAGGGCTTCAGCGGTTGCGCGGATCGCGCAGCCACTCCTGCAATTCGGCTTCGGCCTGCTCCATGGCAGTGCGGTTGAGGACTTTACGCAGCATCGCCACATTGACCGCTCGCGAGCGCAGATTGAACGCTGCGCTACGCTCGCCGCTGACATCCGGCTGATACACCCCGAGCTTTTCGTACAACTGCTGCAGGCGATTCTGCACACTGCGCAACGACAGGTTGCGACGGCTGGCGATGGCACGGTCGGTCAGGCCCAGGGCGATGTCCTGCAGTACCTCATATTCCGAATCGTTGAGACCCTGGAGATGGTCTTGGGCCTTTTGCTGTACGCCGCGAATCTCCCGGTCGATCACGCATTGCTGTTCGATGAACAGGCTGCGCAACGCCAGGCGCAGGCGCTCCTCTGAGGCGGTCTTGAGGATGTAACCGTACGCGGCGCCTTCCGGCACGATGCGCGAGATGCCCCGCACGTAGGCCTCATCGGCGTAGTTGGACCAGAACAGAATCGAGGTGTCAGGCCGTTCGCGCCAGATGGTCTTGGCGGCCTCGACCCCGGTATGCCGAGGCATCTGCAGGTCCATGACCACTGCGGCCACCTGATGTTCATGGGCCAGGCGCTCGCCGGCCCGGCCATCTTCGGCCTCCCACAGCTGTGAGCACTCCGGCATTGCCATTTCGATGATTTCCTTGAGAAACGCCCGGTGCACGGGATCGTCTTCGACCAGCAAGATGTCCATCAGGCGTGCTCCGTCAATGGCGCGACAGGCAGCGGCAGACTCACGCACACCTGGGTGCCTCGGCTGGACGGGCCCTTGTCGATCTGCACCTGTGCACCCAGCAATTGCGCACGTGTCTGCATGTTCTTGATACCGCCGGTGTCCATACGGTTGCTGCCATCCAGGCCTTGGCCGTCATCCACGATGGTCAACTGCAGCCGTTCGGCGACGCGGCTGATCTGCACGGTGATGGACGCCGGCGAGGCATGCTTGATGGCGTTGTTGACGGCTTCCTGGACGATACGAAACAGGGCAATCTGCTGTGCTTCACTGAGCTGCCCGGCGACGCCATCGCTGTGATCGAACAGGTGAGTCTCGATGCTCAGGCCACTGTTGCGCACGCTGCGCAGCAGCAGGTCTTCGAGCCCTTCGGCGAAGCCGAACAGGTGCAGCACCGTGGGCTTGACCGCATCGATGATGCGCCGCAGTTCCTGCATGCTCTCCTGCAACGCGGTGCTGACCGGCTGCAAGGCGTCGGCCGAGACCGGCGCCTGCAACTGCAGACGGGCGATGCGCCGGTGCAGGCGGGTCATGTCGGCCAGCGTTTGATCGTGCAGGTCCATGCCGATGCGCTGGCGTTCGCTTTCCAGCTCTTCGGTCAAACGCAGCGCGCCCAGGCGCAGACCCTCCTCGCGGGCGCGGGTCTGGGCCTGGGCGATTTCGAGGTGTTTGGCCGCATCGGCCTGGCGCAGGGCGTACAGGTAGGAAGCCAGCAAGTCGGCGACGTGCTGAGTGTGGTCGACATCCGCCTGCGTGTAGAAGTGAGCGCTGTGCGTGGAGCAGCTCAGCGCGCCGATGATCTCGCCGCGGGCGCGCAATGGCACGTGCAGGCGGCTGCGCAGTTGCGCGTCGAAGATCGGTCCATTGAACGCCCCGGGGAACCGGAAACGTGGATCGAGCATCGCGTCGTCGCTGAGAATGAACGGAACCTGGCCCGACAGCAGGGTGCGGATCGGGCTCTCGGCGATTGGCAAAGGATGATCGACGAAGTGGCTCCAGGCGGTTTGCACCCCAGTTTCATAAGCGTGCAAGTGGTTTTCGCCGTCGAGCAGCAGGCTCACGTCGATGTGGTCGTGGGGCAGGATGAAGCGGATCTCGTCGGACACCGCGTTGACCATCGATTGCAGGTCAAGCTGTCCGGCCAGGGCGCGGGAAATGCCGAGGAAATGCTGAAGGACGTGTTCCGCAGAAATCAGGGGTCTTTGCACGGTGCTTCCCAGGTTTTTTGTAGTGGGAATACGGGTTGCGGCCATCATAGCGCCGAGCCGCTGTAGAGAGGGGGCTCGCCCCGGATTTCTGTGCGCCGGCACGATTTTTTTTCGGGGGCAAGGCCGCTCGCTACAAAGATCGATATTCAGATTAATCGCCAGCTACCCTTAAAAACTGCACATCCCCGCCTTTGACCTGCGGGATCCCGCAAGCGATCTGCGCCAATGCCCACAGACGCATCGGTATCCGCGGTGCAGACTGGCCCTGCAGCTGCACCAGGCCTCAGGTCGGTGCCTGCGGTCACTTACGATGCCCCACAACAATAACAAGGGTCACGACATGAAACTCGACACGCTTCGTTGCGCGCTGCTGTCCAGCGCTCTGGTAATGGCGCCGCTGATGCTGGCCCAGGCCGCCACAGCCGACAAGACCATCGCTTTGTCCAACAATTACGCCGGCAACGCCTGGCGCCAGAACATGCTCAACAGCTGGCAACAGACCACCGATCAGGCGGTCAAGACCGGCACCATCGCTTCGGCGGACTCGTTCACCACCGGTGAAAACCAGGCCACCGAACAAGCCGCGCAAATTCAGAATCTGATCCTGCAGGGCTACAATGCGATCGTCATCGACGCCGCCTCGCCCACAGCGCTCAATGGCGCAGTCAAACAGGCCTGCGACGCCGGTATCATCGTCGTGTCCTTCGATGGCGTGGTCACCGAGCCCTGCGCCTACCGCATCTCGATGGACTTCAAGCAAAGCGGCATCGATCAGATGGACTACATCGCCAGCCGCTACCCCAACGGCGCCAACGTACTGGAAGTGCGCGGGCTGGCAGGCGTCTCGGTAGACGAGCTGATCCACTCCGGCATCGCTGCCGGCGCCGCCAAGCACCCCAATCTGAAAATAGTCGCTGCGGTCAACGGCAACTGGTCACAGACGGCCGCGCAAAAAGCTGTCGCCGGTGTGCTGCCGAGCCTGCCGAAGATCGACGCGGTGGTCACCCAGGGTGATGACGGCTATGGCACCGCGCAGGCCTTTACTGCAGCGGGCCGGCCAACGCCGACCATCGTCTTCGGCAACCGCGAAGAAGAACTCTCCTGGTGGAAAAAACAAAAAGACCTCAATGGCTACCAGAGCTTCTCCATCTCCAGTGCGCCTAGCATCTCCAGCCTGGCCTTTTGGGTCGCCCAGCAACTGCTTGATGGCAAGCAATTGCCACATGACCTGGTATCGCCAGCAGTAAGCGTGACCCAGGACACCCTCGAACAACAGCTCAAAGGCCTGGCCAAGGGCGATCTGGTCAGCCAGGTATACAGCGTCGATGACGTCGCCAAGCTGCAAGCACCCGCCACTCATTGAGCCCGGAGGCTGTCATGTCTACAGCGCAACGAGTGACCTTCGTGGGTATCGGCAAGTCTTTTGGCGCCGTGCGGGCCCTGGATGGCGTCGACCTCAGCGTGAAGGCCGGCGAATGCCTGGGCCTGATCGGCCACAACGGTGCCGGTAAATCGACCCTGATGCAGGTGCTCGCCGGTACCTTGGCTGCGGACTGCGGCAGCCTGCTGATCGGGGGCCAGGACAGGCGCAACGACTACAGCGTGCAGATCGCTCGCCAGTGCGCGATTCGTTGCGTGTTTCAGGAACTGTCGTTGTGCCCCAACCTGAGCGTTGCCGAGAACACTCGGTTGATGTGTCCGGCGATTCGCGGCTTCGGCTGGCGGCGCCAGGCCCGAACGCTGATAGAAGCGAGCCTCGATGAGATCTTTCCCCAGCACGGCATCAGCGCCGACGACATTGTCGCCGACCTGCCGATCGGCAAGCGGCAGATGGTCGAGATTGCGCGCGCCTTTGTGTGCGTCGACGAACGTCTGGATCTGGTGATTCTCGATGAACCCACCTCGTCGCTGGACTCGCGCGTGTCGGCGCAACTGCTGGCGTTCGTTCGCCGATTCGTGGGGCAGGGCGGCAGCATTGTGCTGATCAGCCATATCCTCGGCGAGATGCTTGGCACCTGTGACCGCATTGCGGTGATGCGCGACGGCAAGGTCGTCGATACCCGCGCCGCCAGTGCCTTCACCCATGCGACCCTGGTCGAATCCATGGGCAGCGCTGCCAGCCACGCCAAGGCAAAGGCCGAGGCCTACAGCAGCAAACGCCTGCAAGGCGCCGCCATGCTCGAGCAGCGCCCGGCGGCCCAGCGCGATGGTCTGTGCGTGAGTGCCTGGCGCGGCGAAATCATCGGTTTGGCAGGGCTCGCCGGGCATGGCCAGAGCCAACTGCTGACGCAGATCCTGCGCCGCCGCATCGCCAGTGGTGAAGGCGCAGCGCTGGTGGCCGGTGATCGGCAGAGCGATGGCGTGTTCCCACTCTGGTCGATCGCGCAGAACCTCGACCTGAGTGCCCTCAGGCAACTCAAGCGTGGCGGGCTGATCGACCCCCTGGCCTGCGCAACATTGGCGACCCAATGGCAGCAGCGCATGGCGATCCGCACGCCGGACATGAATGCGCCGATTCTGTCGCTGTCGGGTGGCAATCAGCAAAAAGCGCTATTCGCCAGAGCCCTCGCGACAACAGCGCCAGTGATCCTGATGGATGACCCCATGCGTGGCGTCGATGTCGGCACCAAGCGCGAGGTGTACTCGATCATCCTCGAAGAAGCAGCCCGCGGGCGCACCTTCATCTGGTACACCACCGAGCTCGAAGAGCTGGACTACTGCGACCACATTTATGTCTTTCGCGATGGTCGGGCGGTACTCGACCTGCCCCGTGACGAACTGAGCGAGGAGCGCATTCTGCGCGGCTCCTTCGCCGAGGAGGTGGCATGAATATGCCGACGCGTATCGAGGAGGCCGCGGTGGCTGACCCAAGCGGATCAGGGGCACCCCCTCTCGCTGCACCCACCAGGGCGTCGGCGGTGAATCGGGCTCGCTGGCTGCGCAGCGCTTTGCCGGCGTTGTCGCTCGTGGTGCTGCTGGGCACCATCTTTATCCTGCAGCCGCGGGCGATGAGCTACATGGGCATGAACCTGATGCTCAACCTGGCAGTGCCGATCGCCTTGGCGACTATCGCGCAGATGCTGATCATCACCGTCAACGACCTGGACCTGTCGCTGGGCAGCTATATCAGCTTCGTTGCCTGCGTCGCCGCGACGCTGCTCAATGATCACCCGGTGCTGGGGGTATTGGCGCTGCTGGGCTGCGTGTTGGTCTACGCGCTGCTCGGCGCCTTGATTCACACCCGTCGCCTGCCGTCGATCGTGGTGACCCTGGGCATGTCGTTCATCTGGACCGGCGCTGCGGTGCTGTTGCTCCCGGCCCCAGGCGGCAGCGCGCCGCAATGGTTGCAGACACTGGTACGGATCAAGCCGCCGCTGCTGCCGTTCGCGATCATCGTGTGCATCGCTCTGGCACTGTTGGTGCACCTGTTTCTGATGCGCTCGACGTTGGGCGTGGTGTTGCGCGGCGCGGGCGGCAACCCGCTGGCGATCGCCAAGGCGGGTTGGTCGCTGTTGCGCATCAAGGTCACCTTGTACGCCATGGCTGGCGGCTTTGGCGTGTTGTCCGGGCTGTTTCTGGTCGGGCTGACCACGTCGGCCGATGCCAGCGTGGCGCTGCGCTACACCTTGTTGTCGATCGCCGGGGTGATCCTGGGCGGGGGCGAATTCGTCGGTGGACGGGTGTCGCCGATCGGCGCGGTGCTGGGGGCTTTGACCTTGGTGCTGGCGGGCTCCCTGCTGTCGTTCATCCGCATTTCGCCGGACTGGCAGATCGGTGCCCAGGGCGCAATTCTGATTCTGGTGCTGGCCCTGCGGGCTGCCGTCAATCGTATGGAGGCACGTCAGCCATGAAGGACTTCACCTTGGTCAAACGGGTACTCGACAAACCCTGGCTGTGGTCGTTTCTTGCAGCGCTGCTGATCTGGGCTGCGACGTTGGTCTTCAATCGCGGCGCGGGGAGCGGTGCGCTGCTGTCCGGGGCGTTGGGGTTTTCGGCATTTTTCGTGATCGTCGGTATCGGTCAGATGTTCGTGATCAGCACCGGCCCCGGCAATATCGATCTGTCGATCCCCGCCAACGTAGCGCTGAGCGGCGCGGTGGCAATGAAGCTGATGGACAGCCAGAACGAGCTGATCTGGCTGGGCGTGCTCGGCGCGCTGGCCACCGGGGTAGTGGTGGGGTGTGGCAACTACGCGCTGATTCGGCTGCTGCGTATCCCACCGATCATCGCCACCTTGTCGGCGAGCTTCCTCCTGCAATCCCTGGCGATCGCCTACGGGCGCAGTGTGCGTATTCAACCACCGGACGATTTTTACGCCTTCGCCACAGGCAAGGTGCTGGGGGTGCCCTATGTCGCCTTGGCGGTGATGCTGCTGGCGGTGCTGATGGGCGTGGTCCTGACCCGCACCCTGTACGGCCGCTGGGTGTTGGCTATTGGTCAGAACCCCCGCGCGGCGGAACTGGCCGGGGTGCGGGTGGCCCGAGTGCGGTTCGTCACCTATGTACTGAGCGCCTTGTTTGCCAGCCTCTGCGGCCTGCTGCTGGCCGGTTTCTCTGGGGGGGCTTCGCTGAGCATGGGTGATGAATACCTGCTGGCCTCGATTGCCGTGGTGGTGATCGGCGGCACCTCGGTTGCTGGCGGCTTCGCCAACGTGCCGGGGATATGGGGCGCAGCGCTGTTTCTGTACCTGCTGGTGAGCATGCTCAACAGTTTCGGCGCCAGTGCCGGGGTCCGCCTGATCCTGACCGGCGTCATCATCATCGCCGTGATCACTGCCATGAGTGGCCGTCAAACGGCGCGTGGCTGAATAGTCCATTTTTTACGAGGATCGCCGCAGTGTCCGACGAACTTTATGAACACCTTGACCCGCGCTTTCGCGCATTGACCATCCCCAATACCCAGCTCGAGCGGCTGTACGACAAATGCCGCTGGGCCGAAGGCCCGGTGTGGTTCAACGACGGCGGCTACCTGTTGTGGAGTGATATCCCCAACGAACGCATCCTGCGCTGGATCCCTGAACATGGGGTGTCGGTGTTCAGGGCCAACTCCAACTTCGCCAACGGCAATACCCGCGACCTGCAAGGGCGATTGGTGACCTGCGAGCACGGGACCCGGCGAGTGACCCGCACCGAAGCCGACGGCAGCATCACCGTGCTGGCCGATCAGTTCCAGGGCAAGCGCCTCAATTCGCCCAACGATGTGGTCGTGCATCGCGATGGCGGGGTGTGGTTCACCGACCCCACGTACGGCATCCTCAGTGATTATGAAGGCTTCCAGGCGGAACCGGAGCAGGAGGGCAGTTTCGTGTACCGCATCGACCCGCTCAGTGGCGTTATCGCCTGCGTGGCCAGCGATTTTGTACAGCCCAACGGCCTGGCCTTCAGCCCGGATGGCAAGACGCTCTACGTCGCGGATTCGGCCCGAAGCCACGACCCGCAAGCACCCCATCACATTCGTGCGTTCGAGGTGATCGATGCCAGTCGACTGGGGGCTTCTAGGGTGTTCGCCGTGATCGAACCGGGTATCCCTGATGGTTTTCGTATCGACGTGCAGGGCAACCTCTGGACCAGCGCCGGGGATGGGATTCAGTGCTTTGCCCCTGACGGCACCTTGCTTGGCAAGATCCGTCTGCCCGAGAAAGTCGCCAACCTGACGTTCGGCGGCCCGCGGCGCAATCGGCTGTTCATTGCAGCCAATACGTCGCTGTACATGATCCATGTGGCGGTGGCAGGAGCGCAGTTGCCGTGAGAGGCGTGCTGCGCAGGCGCAAAACGGTGATGAGGTCGGGATGCCGATCTGGCGGCGTGGGGGGATGACTGGAAGTTATCGCTCCATAAGCGGTTGTCATTAGGCAAGTCGGCGCCGAGCGCGGCAAGCTGCAAAGGTCCAGCTCGATAATCATAAAAAGGGAGTATTCCATGCGTCTCGTTCAGTTCGAAAATAGCCAAGGGCAGCGTCGGGTCGGTGTCGTCGAGGGTGAGCAGATCCATATCGTCGTCGATACCACATCGACCCGTGAACTGGCGCTTGCCGCCATTCGCAACAAGCGCCAGTTGCAGGAAGAGGTGATCGCGCGGGGTACGGAACCCAGCGACGAAAACTACGCGGTTGCCTTGAAGCAAGGCCGCGTGCTGCCGCCCCTCGATCACCAGGACCCAGCCCACTGCCTGGTCACCGGTACCGGCTTGACCCACCTGGGCAGCGCTTCTACCCGCGACCAGATGCACCAGCAAAAGGCCGCCGAGCCCGGCACCCTGACTGACTCGGCGAAGATGTTCCAGTGGGGTATCGAGGGTGGCAAGCCGCAACCCGGCACCCCGGGCGCGCAACCGGAGTGGTTCTACAAGGGCGATGGTTCCTGCGTGGTACGCCCAGGTGCCGCGTTGCAGCAACCCCCATTCGCGGAAGACGGTGGCGAGGAGCCGGAGCTCACCGGGCTCTACGTGATCGGCGATGATGGTCGTCCGTACCGAGTCGGCTTTGCCTTGGGCAACGAGTTTTCCGACCACGTGCTGGAGCGGCGCAGCTACCTGTACCTGGCGCACTCCAAGCTGCGCAACTGCTCCTACGGGCCGGAACTGCGCGTCGGCGCCTTGCCGAGCCATCTGGCCGGCACCAGTCGGATCCGCCGCGGCGGCGAGGTGATCTGGGAGAAGGAGTTCCTCAGCGGTGAGGACAACATGTGCCACAGCTTGGAGAACCTTGAGTACCACCACTTCAAGTACCAGCAATTCTTGCGCCCGGGTGATGTGCACGTGCATTTCTTCGGCACCGCAACCCTGTCCGTCGCCGACAATATCCGTACGCAGGCGGATGATGAGTTCGAGATCAGCATCAGCGAGTTCGGCGCGCCGCTGCGCAATACGGTGCAGGTCAGCCGCGAGGTGTTTCGCCCGGGTGATGTGACGACCCTTTGATCGATACGCAAGTCGTTCAAAACCCTCTGAAGAGTAAGGAAAAGCCGCCGCGTTTGCGCTACGCTGGCGGCTTTTTGCGAGGGTTCCTTTGTGAAGCGCTCCTCACTGCGCCGTTTGGCGGTCACCGCATTGATGCTTTCAGTGGCCTCGGCCCATGCCTGGGCGGATGGCGATCCCAAGGCTGGCGAAGCCTTGTTCGCCAAGACCTGCGGTGGCTGCCACAAGATCGGCCGCTATGCACAGGCCGCATTCGCGCCGCAACTGAACGGCATTTTCGGCCGATTGGCGGGCAGCACCAGCGGCTACGTGTACTCCAGCGCCATGAAAGCCTCGGGCATCACCTGGCAGCGCGACACGCTGATCGCCTTTATCAAGGATCCCACTGATGTGGTGCCTGGCACCAACATGCACTTCTGGGGGATCAGCGATGCGCAAAAGCTGGACGACCTGCTGGCGTGGTTGCAGGCGAACCAGGACGTCAAGTAATTGGAGAGGCAGCCCATGGCGCGAGACCTGCTGTCTCCTGAGGACTGCTAACTGCAGATCTGGAATAACAATAGATCACATCGATATATAGCCGTTATAAGAAAAATCGCTATGCTGCGCCAGTTTTTTCATAAGGCCGCGTGCGGCATGTAGGACTGTTGATGGATTTCGGTAACGTCGGTTTCGTAGTGGCAGGCTTGGTGGTCGGTTTTATCGTGGGCATGACCGGGGTAGGAGGCGGGTCCTTCATGACGCCGATCCTGCTGTGGTTCGGCATCAACCCTGCGACCGCTGTAGGTACCGACCTGTTGTATGCCGCCATCACCAAATCCGGTGGGGTGCTGGTGCACCGCAAGAACGACAATATCGATTGGGTCGTGACCGGCTGGCTGACCCTGGGCAGTGTCCCGGCGGTGGCCGTGACCCTGTGGTACCTCAGCTCGCTGCACACCGCCCCCGAGGCAATGAACGCCATCATCAAGCAGGGCCTGGGGGTGGTGTTGCTGCTGACCGCGCTGGCCGTGCTGTTCAAGCAACAACTGCTCGATTTCGCCCATCGCCGCGCGGGTGGTCGTTACCAGCCCAGTGGCCCGCGGCTCAATGTAATGACCGTGATCACCGGCCTGATACTGGGCACCATGGTCGCGCTGACCTCCATCGGCGCGGGCGCTCTGGGGACCGTAGCGTTGTTCATCCTCTATCCGTTTTTGCCGACTCGACGCCTGGTCGGCACCGAGATCGCCCATGCGGTGCCCCTGAAACTAGTCGCGGGCCTGGGCCACGCTAGCATGGGCAATATGGATTGGGGCGTTCTCGGCTTTCTGTTGCTGGGTTCGCTGCCGGGCATCTATATCGGCAGCCAATTGACGGGTCGCGTGCCAGATAAAGTGCTGCGTCCCTGTCTGGCGGTCATGTTGCTGCTGGTTGGTGTCAAACTGGCGTTCTGACGCACCGCCCAGGCGTCAGCGGTCTGACGCTTTCATCCTCATCTCCCTCCTTTACGGAACCTTGCGCCAATAAAACGGTCTTTGTGCTGGCAGCAATTTAGGCTGCCCGGCGTTGGCTGTCAGCCAGGTTCCAGGCGTTTTCCCTCGCAGTTGGCCACCGTGCGTGGCAGTCGTAGCGATATGCCCGTCCGTACTGACGGGGCCACGTCGATATTCAATCCTTATGGTCATCGGCCCGGTCATCGGGGCTTTTTTATTTATTTTTTCAAGTGAATACCATTATGTCGCTGATCCATCGTTCCGTTTTTCGCCGCTCGCCAATGACCTGTCTGTTGGCTGGCCTGCTCATCACCGTTGCGGCCGGCGAGGCTCAGGGTGCCACCAACGAGCGCTGGGTCAGTGACAACCTCAGCACCTATGTACGCAGCGGTCCTACCGATGGTTATCGAATCGTCGGCACGGTCAAGTCCGGGCAAAAGCTCGAGCTGATCAATACGCAGGGCGACTACAGCCAGGTCAAGGGCGAGTCGGGCGATACAGTATGGTTGCCCAGCAGCAACCTGCAGGATGTGCCCGGCCCCGTGGAGCGTGTCCCGCAATTGACCCAGCAGGTGACCGAGCTGAGTACCCAGCTCAAGACCATCGACGACAGCTGGAAGCAACGCGTGCAAGGCATGCAGGAAACACTGGACACACGCAAATCGCTGATCGACGAGTTGCAGACGCGCACCAAGGCCCTCAACGATCAGTTGTCCGAAGCGCAATCGGATCTGCGCACCGCCCAGGCCAAGCTGGGTGACGAGAACAAGCAAGTGATGATGAGCTACATGGTCTATGGCGGCAGCATCGCCGGCGCGGGTCTGCTGGCCGGGTTGATCCTGCCTGCCCTGAGCCGTGGGCGCAAACGCAAGGATCGCTGGTTCTGAATGCAATGAGGCCTCCGTGCGGGAGGCCTCGATCGCTTGCGTTCAGTCGGCGAACGGATAATCGATATAGCCCTCGGGCCCTTGGCTGTACCAGGTGGCCATGACATCCTCGTTCAGCGCCAAGCCCTTGGACAGCCGATAGGGCAGGTCCGGATTGGCGAGGAACGGCCGTCCAAAGGTGATGGCGTCAGCCTCACCGGCATCCAGCGCCGCTTGCGCGCGCTCAAGGGTGTAATCGGAGTTAAGGATCAGCGGGCCGCTGAATGCCTTGCGAATCACCGGGTGCACGGGCGGGCGGTCGGCCTTGCCGAAGGTGCCGTCGAAGCCGGGTTCGCGCAGCTCCAGGTAGGCGATACCGATCTTGTCGAGGCCTGCCGCCGCGGCGCTGAACAGGGTATTCGGATCACTGTCGTTGACCCCCTGCGAGTCGCCATTGGGTGACAGCCGTACGCCGGTACGCTCGGCGCCGACGGTGTGCACCACGCGTTCAGCGACCTCCAGCAGCAAGCGAATGCGATTGTCCACCGAGCCGCCATATTGATCCTGACGAAAGTTGCTGTTGTCGCGCAGGAACTGATCGATCAGATACCCATTGGCGGCATGAATCTGCACCCCGTCGAAACCCGCCGCCAAGGCGTTGGCTGCGGCCTTCTCATAATCGTCGAGCAGGCGCTTGATCTCGTCCAGGGTCAATGGCCGTGCCTGCACGTACGGTTGTTTGCCGTCGTAGGTGTGGGCGCTGCCCGGCGCGGTGGTCGCCGAAGCCGACACCGGCGTCGCGCCGCCGATAAAACTTGGATGCACGATGCGGCCCATGTGCCAGAGCTGCAGATCGATACGCCCACCTGCGGCGTGCACCGCGTCGGTCACCGGCTTCCAGGCTTCGACCTGCTCGTCGCTCCAGATCCCGGGCGCGTAGGGCCAGCCCATGCCTTGCTGGGAGATACCGGTGGCTTCGGTAATGATCAGCCCCGCGCTGGCACGCTGGGTGTAGTACTCGATCATCAGTTCGCTGGGCACATGGGTTCGGCTCGAGCGGCCGCGCGTCAGCGGCGCCATGAACACGCGATGAGGGGCGGTCAGGGCGCCGATGTTGAGCGGTTCGAAAAGGCTGGGCATAGAGGGTTCCTGTCACGAATGAGGAGGCGGCCAGAAAGTGCAGGCACTGGATGTGCGACAAGCGCTCAGGTCGGTGGTTCCTGAGATCGCACTGCACGCAAGCGCGCGATGGGCCTGCTGTTGATCGCCACGCCTACAGAATCCGGGGCTTGTGCCGATACAAAAGCAAGCCTGACGCTAGTCGTCGACGTCAGCGTGGCCACTGCCCAGACGCTGTTGGAAAACGAGATGCCATCACCTATGAAGACAGGACTGGCCACCAAGTGGCGGACCTTGATGTCTGTGCCCCGCGACAACCCGAAATTGTTGCAGGCGCAGTACCGCGTGCTGTCCCGACAGATCCCCATGATGTACTTCATTCTGCTGGTCAACAGTTGGGCCTTGGCCTGGACGCACTATAGCCAGGCCCCGGGTTGGTTGACCCTGACCGTGCCGGTGGTCCTGACGCTGGTGTGCATGGTGCGTAGTTGGGTCTGGCACCAGCGCCAGAGTCGGCCGCTGCCCGAGCCGCAAGTCATCTACCAGGCCCTGACTCGCACCAGCCGCATGACCGGATTCATCGCGGCGGGATTCGCCCAGTGGGCACTGGCCTTGTTCCCCTATGGTGGGGCGTATGAGCAGGCGCATGTCGCGTTCTATATGGGTATTACCGTCATTGGCTGCATCTTTTGCCTGATGCAGTTGCGGTCGGCGGCGTTGATCACGGCGGCGGTGGTCAACCTGGCATTCGTCGGGTTTTTCGCCTCGACCCATATCACCACCTTTGTTGCCACTGCCGTCAACGTGGTGCTGGTGACGGTGGCCATGCTGGTGATCCTGCAGAATCACTACGGCGATTTCACGCGGCTGGTCAACGCCCAGGCCGAAACCGAAAAACTCAGCGACGAGAACCTGCGCCTGGCCAACCAGGACAGCTTGACCGGCTTGCCCAACCGGCGGCAGTTTTTCACCGCGTTGGAGAGTGCCTTGGCCCAGGCGCAGGCCACGGGCCAACGGCTGGCGGTGGGCATTCTGGATCTGGATGGTTTCAAGCCGGTCAATGATGTGTACGGGCATAGCGTGGGCGACCGTTTGCTGGTGCAGGTCGGCCAGCGCCTGACGGCATCGATGGATGCGACCATGCAGGTGGCACGGCTGGGGGGGGACGAGTTCGCCTTGATCTTCACCCATGTGCGCGATAACCAGCAGTTGCAGGCGTTCGGCGACAGCATCTGCGCAGAGCTGAAAAAACCCTTTACCCTCATCGACGTGCCCGTGCAGATCAGCGCATCGCTGGGCATCGCCACTTACCCGGACCTGGCCTCCAGCGCCACCAGCGTCTACGAGTACGCCGACTACGCTCTGTACCAGAGCAAACGCAATCACCCTGGGGCCTTGAGTCTATTTTGTGCAGCACACCACCAGCAATTGCAACGCGACACACTGACCGAACAAGCGTTGCGCCGCGCCAAGCTGGATCTGGAATTCAGCGTGCTGTTTCAGCCCATCGTCGACCTGCACACGGGGCGAACGGTAGCCTTCGAGGCCTTGGCACGCTGGGCCAGCCCGGACCTCGGCAGCGTGCCGCCGAGCCAGTTCATCCCGATTGCCGAGCGCATCGGCTTTATCAACCGCCTGACCTTGCCGTTGTTGCGCAAAGCCCTGCGTGCAGCGGAACAATGGCCGTCCGAAGTGCGTTTGTCGTTCAATCTGTCGGCCCACGATTGCGGGTCTGAGGAAAACGTCCAGCAAATCATCGATACCATTCTGGCAAGCCACTTCGATCCGGCGCAGTTGGATCTGGAAATCACCGAAACTGCAGTGATGCAGGATATCGTCCAGGTTCAGCGGGCCATCGGGCTGTTCCGCCGGATGGGCTGCGGGGTTTCGCTGGATGACTTCGGCACGGGCTATTCGAGCCTCAGCCAATTGCATGCCTTGGCGCTGACCAAATTGAAGGTCGACCGCAGTTTCGTCACCGGCATTCATGAAAACCCCGCCAGCTACAAGATCGTCAAGTCACTGGTGGCGTTGAGTCAGGACATGGGCCTGGACTGCATCATCGAAGGTGTCGAGACCACTGAAGAGATGAACGCCTTGCTGAGCCTTGGCTGTCGGACCGTACAAGGCTATCTGTTCTCCAGGCCCATGCCGTTCGCGCAAACGCTGGAGTGGCTGGAAAAGAACCAGAGCCCGCTGTTGTCATGAACCTCTCTACTGAGCGTTGCGCCCGGCCGTGCGCAAGCGCCCGGGGGCGATGTCGAAAAATTCGCGAAAGCGCCGCTGAAAATGCGAGAGGCTGACAAAACCAGTGGCGACCGCGATATCCGCGATCGGCCGATTCGATTGCTGGATCAATTGCCGCGCGCGGGTCAGGCGTAACTCCAGGTAATAGCGGGTCGGCGTGGCCTTCATGAAGCTGCAGAACTGGCGCTCCAGGTGGCGTTTGGAAAGCTTCACGCAGCGGGCGATTTCGTCGACGCTCAAAGGCTCGTCGATATTGTTGTGCATCAGCTCCAGAGCGGATTTCAAGGGCTGTGGCAGGGTCGGGTCCGAATCGATGGCCATGACCGAAATGTCTCGGACATCGCTGCTCTGATCACAGGCCAGAATCTCCTCCACAGCGCTGATCAGGTGCTCGGCGCCTTGGCGGCGCATGACCTCCAGCATCATGCGCAACGAACTGTTCGCGCCCGCGCAGCTGATGCGCTGGCGGTCGATGACGAAGCTTCGCGAACTCAGCTGCACATTGGGGTAATCCTCCGCCATCATCGCCCGGCCTTCGGGATGAAAGGCGCATTCGTAACCATCCAGCAACTGCGCCTGGGCGAGGAACCAGGCGCCGTTCCACAGGCCGCCGAGCATCGCGCCCTTGGCTGCTGCGGCACGCAATTTGACGCGCAGCCCTGCGTGTTCGCGCAGGGCCACACGAAAGCCACCGCACAGAATGATCAGGTCCCAGGACTTTTCTTCAAGCGCGCTCAACGCCTGGTCGGCCGAGATGACGATCCCCAGATCGCTGGTCACTTGGGTAGCGGTCAGCCCGAAGGAGCAGAGCTCGTACAGCGGTTCGGGATTGAGCAGGTTGGCGGTGACAAGGGCGTCGACGGCGCCGGTGAACGCCATCATCGAGAAGTGCTCGAACAGCACCAGGGCGACACGCTGGCGGTTGCCGCCGGCTTGCGCCAGGCCGCGCTTGGCCTGGTGCGCCATGTTCTTGTTGGCCAGTACGCTTTCGAAAGCGGATTGCATGGGGGTCCTTGGTCGAGCGCGGATTCTGCCGGCTATCTTGACCTAAACCAAGGACCCTGGCGAGGCCATCACTCAGGTCCGGAAACGCCCCACCAGGCCGCTGAGTTCGGCGGCCAGACGCGAAAGTTCGTGGCTGGCGGCATTGGTCTGCAGGGCGCCGGCCGCCGACTGCGCCGACAGATCGCGGATCGCCACCAGGTTGGTGTCCACCTCCCGCGCCACCTGGGCCTGTTCTTCCGCCGCGCTGGCGATCACCAGATTGCGCTCGTTGATCTGGCCGATGGCGGCGAAAATGTCCTCAAGCACAGCGCCAGAGGCCTGGGTGATTTCCAGAGTGCCCTGGGCCCGGGTGGTGCTGCTGCGCATCGAGTCCACGGCTTGCTCGGCAGTGCCTTGCACGTTGGCGATCATCTGTTCGATCTCGCGGGTCGATTCCTGGGTGCGGTAGGCGAGGGTGCGCACTTCATCGGCAACGACCGCGAAGCCGCGACCGGCCTCACCGGCACGCGCGGCTTCGATGGCGGCGTTGAGGGCCAGCAGGTTGGTCTGTTCAGAGACGGCGCGGATCACATCGAGGACCTTGCCGATATTGCGCACTTCGTCGGCCAAGTGCTGGATGCGCTCGGCGCTGCCCTGGATTTCGGCGGCCATGGACTGGGTGCCGGCGATGTTCTCGCGCACCTGCTGGCGGCTCTTTTCCGACAGCGTGTTGGAGGCGGTGGCCGCTTGCGAGGTGGACACCGCGTTGCGCGCCACCTCTTCAACGGCGCTGGTCATCTGATTGACCGCCGTGGCGGCTTGTTCTAGCTGCATGTCCTGTTGCTGCAGACCGCGGTTGCTTTCTTCGGTGACCGCATTGAGTTCTTCGGCGGCCGAGGCAAGCTGCGTCGCGGAGCCGGCGATCTGGATCAGCGTTTCGCGCTGGCTGGCCTGCATGCGCTGCAGCTCGACGAACAGCTCGCCGATCTCGTTGCGGCTTGGGGAGATGACTTCGCGGGTCAGGTCGCCATTGGCAATGCGCCTGAAATGCTCGCCGGCGTCGCGCAGCGGCCGCAACACGCGACCGGAGATGAATATCCAGCAAAGCACCGCCAGCGCCAGCGTGATCACGCCCAAGGCTATGGACAGCAGCTTGGCGGTGGCCAGGCGGGCCGTGGACTCCTGATTGATCTCGGCGGCTCGGGCGTCCAGCGCGCCCACCAGCTTGACGCGAATTTCCTGGAGCTTGGTCATGCCGTTACCGGCGGCGATATTGACCACAAAATATTGGTCTGCCGAGCGCGCGCGGGTCGCAGCCCGTTGGCCGACGATTGCCGCGCCGTATTCGGCGAACGCGCCTTTGAGGTCTTCGGCCAGCGCCTTGAGCTGCGGATCGCGCAGGTCGGTCGTCGATGCATTGACCTTGGCGATGGCATCGTTCCAGATGCCTTCGCTGCGCACCAGGCGTGCCTCCGCATCGTCGAAGCGTCCGCCCACGGTTTCGATAAATGCCGACGACACATTGGCGCTGGTACGAATCGCCAGGAGCAGGGCGTTGTTGATGCCATCGATCTGGCGCGAGGTGCGGCTCAGCTCGTCGATCTGGTCATGGCTGCGCACGGCCGACCACCAACTATTGACGGTGGAAAACAGCAGCGCCACAACGAATAGCAGCAAGACGCCGATCATGCCGGTGCGGACTTTAAGGTGGGCGAACATGGGTTGCACTCCGGATTACGGATGAAGTAATTGTCATCACGTTATCCACCGTCCGTCTGGAAACTTGAGCACCACCGCCGTGCAATCCGGGCGATAAACGCACAGTTCGCAGCCAACTGCTCTAGGTCGGTGCTGACGCGCCGGCGCAATGCTCAGCGGCGACGAAAAACCAGCAATTTGCTGATGGCGCGTTGCACGCAGTCGCCCCGCTGATTGAGGGTGTCGCATTGCACTACGACGATGCCGCGGTCGGGTTTGGATTGTGAGGGTCTGACTTCCAGTACTTCGCTGCGCACGTGCAATTCATCGCCGGGGCGCGTCGGGGTGGGCCAGCGCAGATCGCTGCCAGCACCGATCAGGCCGTCGCCCAGCGGCAGGCTGTCGACCAGCAGGCGCATGGACAGCGCGGCGGTGTGCCAGCCACTGGCGGCCAGCCCGGCGAAGAGGGTGTCTCGGGCAGCGTCCTCATCAAGATGGAAGGGCTGCGGATCGAATTCGCGGGCGAAGGCCTTGATCTGGTCGAGCGTGATCACTTTGCTTGCGCTGGTAAAGGTGTCACCAATATTGAAAGATTCGAGGTAGAGGGGGGCGGGGGTGGTCATCAGTAGTCTCCGAAAAGATTTTGTTGGCCAGTGCAGCATATTGGATGATGCTTGCAATACCAAGGTTTGCCCGTGAAGGGGCCTTCAGGTAGTGCACCCTGCCAACGAATTCACGGCAACAGCTGCAGGTTGGCAAACGACATCGCCGGATCGATATAGCGCAACGCCGATTTCATGTCCTTCCAGCCGACGTAGGTCATCAGCGCCTTGATATCCCAGCCGTTGGCGCTTGCCCAGGTGGCGAAGCCGCGGCGCAGCGAGTGGCTGCTATAAAGGTCGGCGGGCAGCCCGCCGCGCTCCAGTACGCCGCGCAGCAAAGGGATCAGGCTGTTGGCGTTGAGACCCTGCTCCGCGAGGTTGCCCCAGCGATCAATGCCCCGGAACACTGGGCCATGAGCGATGCCGGCCACGGTGATCCAGTTGCCATAGGCCTGCACCGGGCAAAGGCGTTTGAGGGCTGGCGCGCGGTAGCTGACACCTTGGTTGAGTCGATCGCCCTTGCTATGGGGCAGGTAAAGCGTCATGCCGGTCCCGGGCTCGGCCTGGATGTGTTCGATGCGCAGGCGCGCCAGCTCTTCACCGCGAAAACCACGCCAGAAGCCGATCAATAGCAGTGCGATATCGCGTCGAGCACGTAACAGCGCTGGGAGGTTCTGCTGTTCAGCCGCTGAGGCTGCGCTGGCCTCAAGCGCGCTGACCACTTGCTCCAGTTGTGTGAGCAGCAACGGGGCGGCCTGTTTCTGCTGCACCGGGTGCGTGGCGCGGATGCCTTTGAGCAACTGTTTGACCATCGGCGCCTTGGTCGGGTCTGGAAATCCCTGGCTGACGTGCCATTGGGCGAGGGCGGCGAGGCGTTGCTTGAGGGTATTGATGGAGTGGCGCTCGGCATGGTCCACCAGATAGCGCGCGATACTGTCGGCGGTCGCCGGCAGAAAACCGCCCCAACTGACTTCGAAGTGCTCGACCGCCGCCTGGTAGCTGCGCCGGGTGTTGTCGCGGGTGCCGGCCTTGAGGTATCGCTCGATCCGCTCGTTCATGTCTGTCGGCAATACCTGTATAAGGGCTATGAATTCAAAGTATCGCACATCAGGAAAATCGATGATCGACTACAAACTGCTGGCCGCCCTGAGCGCGGTGATCGAGCAGGGTGGTTTCGAGCGTGCCGCGCAGGCGCTCAATCTATCGCAATCGGCGGTGTCGCAGCGGATCAAACTGCTCGAAGCGCGGGTCGGGCAGCCGGTCCTGGTGCGGAGCAGTCCGCCGAGCCCCACCCCCGTGGGCATGAGCCTGCTCAACCATGTACAGCAGGTGCGTTTGCTGGAGCGCGACCTGCTCGGTCAAGTGCCGACACTGAACGAGGATGGCTTGCCCGATCGTCTGCGCATTGCGCTGAATGCCGATAGCCTCGCCACTTGGTGGGCTGCGGCGGTGGGGGATTTCTGCCGAGAACAGCGGTTGCTGCTGGACCTGGTGGTCGAGGATCAGGAGGTGGCGCTCAAGCGCATGCGTGCCGGTGAAGTGGCGGCCTGCCTGTGTGCCAGCGAACGACCCGTGGCTGGGGCACGCAGCGTGTTGTTGGGGGTCATGCGCTATAGGGCTGTGGCCAGCCCGGCATTCATGGCCAGCCATTTCCCCCAGGGCGTCACGGTTGAACGGCTGGAGCGTTCGCCCGCAGTGGTGTTCGGTCCGGATGACAGCTTGCAGCATCGCTATATGGCCTCTCTGCAGGCCGCGGGCAGCTTTCAATACCATCTGTGCCCTTCTTCGGAAGGCTTTATCCGCATGGCCGAGGCGGGAATGGGCTGGGGCTTGATCCCGGAGTTGCAGATCGGTGCACAGCTGGGAGCGGGGGCGTTGGTCGAATTACTGCCAAACAAGCCGCTCGAAGTGCCGCTGTACTGGCATCACTGGCGTAATGGCGGTGAGTTGCTGGTGGCACTCACTGCGCATTTGTTGCGGATCAGTCATCGATGGCTGGATGTGCCGGCTTGAACTCGCTCGACAGTCTTGCCTGTCGGTGCAGCACTAGACTCCAGCGTTGCGCGTCGTTTTGCCCGGTAGACGCTAGAAGGCTTGGCGTGGACCGTCTATCCAGCAGATCCGCAGGTAGGCGAGGGCGCAGAACCCTGCCAACGCACTTTCTCCCGATTTTTTCGACTTCTCTTCGACCCCCCTCTCTGTACAGGTCAGCGCCTGCTGGCTAGGTCATTTCGCGCCTGACATTCGATAATGCTCAATTATTGAATGCCAGACTTTCTACATTTCTAAAAATCAATTCCCCAAAGATCGTGGGAAAATACATAATACATACCACAGTACGAAATCATCCGGAGTGACCATGGCCCGCGGCGGTATCAACAAGGCGCTTGTACAAAAGGCCCGAGAAAGCCTGCTTGCGCGCGGAGAGCGTCCGAGCATCGATGCGATACGTATCGAACTGGGCAATACCGGTTCAAAAAGTACTATTCATCGCTATCTGCGCGAGATCGAAGAGGTGATGCCGGCCATGGCGCAGAGCGCGCCGGCATTGACCGACGCCCTGAGCGGGTTGGTCGCCAGCCTGGCCCAGCAATTGCGCGACGATAGCCAGGCGTACCTCGATCAAGCCCAGGCCGATCTGGACGGCAAGGCTGCAGCGCTGGAAGCTCGTATTCAGGCCGCGGAAACGCAACTCGACCAGGCCCTGGCACGGGAGGCAGTGCTGCAGTCGGCACTGGGCCAGACCAACGAACAGTTGCAGGTCAGCCAAAGCAGCCTGCAGACCGAGCAGACCCGTAACGCAAGATTGAGTCAGGCCTGCGACGATCTGCAGTTACGCCTTGAGGACCAGTTGCAGCGGGTGCAATCACTGGAGGAGCAGCATCGGCACAGCCGCGATGCCTTGCAGCACTATCGCGATTCGGTGCGCGAACAGCGGGAACAAGAGCAGCGGCGCCATGAAGCGCAGGTGCAAATGATTCAGGTCGAAGTGCGCCAGCTGCAGCAATCGGCCATCGTCCGCCAGGATGAGCTGACCCGTCTAAACCGCAGTAATGAACGTCTGCTTGCCGAGGTGGCACAGAGCGAGCGTCAGTTGCAGTTGCAGCACGAAACCCATGTCGCGGAACAAGCCAGTGGGCGGCGGCTTGCCGAGCAGCAGGACGTGGAGTTGACTCGGCAGCGTGAATTGGCCAGCGACTGGGGCCGGCGCGCTGCACTGGCTGAAGGTGCCCAGGCGGTGCTCCAGCAGCAGGTGCTCGAGCTCCAGGCTCGGGAGCAACAGCGGATCGAGATTGCGGTCAACGAGGCTCAAGCTGCTGCGCTGCCAGCCGGTGCCGCCAAAAGCGGGACAAAAAAAAGACCGCCATCTGCGGGGAAGGCGGTCAGAGGAGTTTCACCAAAGGACTGAAGTGGAACCGCTCGACAGGCACTGGAGGTCGGGGGAAAACCAGGCTGCGTGAGTGGATTCGTGCTTCGAGGTAAAAAGTAACATCCTTAGCGTCGATACCCTCATCACCTGTATCGATAGCGTTTATCGATTAAACACATGCAGTTACGTCTTTCAGACTTTTCCTATAGGGCTCCACGCCTCCCGCCGTTAAGATCCCGCCCCGTGGACAAAGCCAGCAGCGTCCAGGCGCAGAGCGGCTCCCGCGACATTCATCTCAGCCAGAACCTCGCTTCATCGCACCGGCAGGTGTAACCCCATATCTAACGCAGGGCGTCACTACACCATGTGTGAAACCAGCAATCCTATTCGCTTGATGCTGCTCGACGACCACGAATTCGTGTTGTGCGGCATGCAGCATGTACTCGGTACCTATGCTGAATTCGACATCGTCGGGTGTTTTACGCGCAGCCGTGATCTGCTAATGGCGCTCAAACAGGCTCCCGTCGATGTGGTGGTCATGGATTTTGCCCTGGGTCCCGAAGAAACCGATGGCTTGAACCTTATTCGAGCGCTGCGGATAAAGTTTCCTGCCGTACATCTGCTGGTGATCTCGGCCACCCACACCCCAGCCACCGTGAGCCTGGCGCTACGCTGTGGCGCGATGGGTTTCATCGGCAAGGACAGCGACCCGGTGCACTTGCTCGAAGGCGTGCGCACACTGGCGACCGGGACGATCTATCTGGAGCCCAAGATGGCCGCGTTGCTGGAGGATCGGGATATCGCCACGCAAGCGCCCGATTCGGCGATCAAAGGCAACAAGTCAGCGATTGAAGCGTTGGTCAGGACCAACAACCTGACCCTGCGCGAACGGGAGGTACTGCGCTGTTGCCTGGCCGGCATGTCGGTCACCCAGGTCGCCGGGAAATTCTCGCGCAGCATCAAGACCATCAGCACGCAAAAACAGTCGGCGTTTCGCAAGTTGGGGTTGGGCAGCGATAACGAATTGTTCAAGATCCGCTCGCAACTGGAGCAGCGATGAAAGCGCCAAGGGGCCGTGGTCTCGAGGGTTCAGCGCAACATCGGCCGGACGCGCCCTTATCATTCGAGCTGTCGGCCGAGGACAAGCGCACCCTGGCTCGCCTGTTCCTGGAGACCAGCCATGAGGACTTGCGATTGCTGGAATGTGCTTTGCTCGGTGCCGAGCCAGGCGAGGTGCTTCACAGGGTTCACCGCTTGCACGGTGCGGCGCTGACTGTGGGCGCTACGCCGATGCTGGCGGAGCTGGAGTGTTTCGAGAAAGTCCTCAGAGAGGCGGCGCAGATTCCGGTCGACTGCCAGGAACGCCTGATTCGCTTGCGACAGCAGCTAGTGCAATACCAGCAGCGCTAGCTATGTCGATCATTTAACGCCGCCGCCCAGCATGTCACGCACCTTGTCGCGCAACTGGTCGATGGAGAAGGGCTTGCCCAGTACCTCGGTGCCGGCCGGGTTGTCAGCCGAATCGCCGTACCCGCTGGCGATCAGTATGGGCAGGCCGGTGCGCAGGTCCAGCGCCTCGCGCGCCAAGTCAATGCCGTTACCGTCCGGGAGCCCGACATCGGTCATCATCAGCCCCAGTGGCTGCGCGACGTCATTCAATACGTTCATCGCACCTTTCTTGTCCTCGGCCTCAAGCACCTTGTACTCAAGTTCTTCGAGTACATCGACGATCAACATGCGCACGATGGGATCATCTTCAACGACGAGGATAGTGACGGGCTTGGCTTCGGACATTAAAAGGCTTTCCTGAAAACGGATGATCGGTGATGAGGGCAGGATGCCACCCTTGCTCACTATGAGTACGTGGTGGGCCCCGACAAGTTCCCCTACCCGCGCAAAAACTCCAGGCTGCGGCGTTGCTCGAAGGTTGGCTCCTGGCCATTCCTTCGCGCTGGCGAGGGTGAAGCCTATCGGAAAACCTGATTTCCGTAAGAATTTTCTTAACTTGGCGTAGGAAACTTAGAACTTTTGGACGGATTTACGGCAGAATCCCAGCCTTGAATATTTCCCCCGCCCAGGCCAAGGATATGACCAAAAACTCATCTGTCGACGAACAAGGCTTCCGCAAGGTCCTCCAGCGCAATATCAGCTTGCCGCTGGGTGTGGGCGTGCTGAGCGTGGTGGTGTTCATCGTCATCCTGATGTATCTGATTTCGGTGATGCGCTGGGTCGACCACACCGACCGGGTCATCAACAACGCTAACGAAGTGGCACGCCTGTCGGTGGACATGGAAACCGGCATGCGTGGCTATCTGCTGACGGGGGAGGTTGATTACCTAGGCCCCTACGAGATAGCCCGGCCGCGGGTCACCGCCGAGCTCGAAGCCTTGCAGGCACTGGTTTCGGACAATCCGTCTCAGGTCGATCGCCTTACGCGCATCCTGGCCGTGCAGAAAGAATGGAACGACCTGGCTAAAAGTCTGATCGATGTGCGCAAGGTCGACGGCGACTTCCGCAGTATCGTCCATAAAGGTCAAGGCAAGCGCCTGACCGACGAAATGCGTAACGAGTACAGTGATTTCATCAGCGCCGAACAGCAGCTACGGGTGGCGCGCTCCGAAGCGGTCACCAACACGGTCACGGTATCGATCACCAGTTACTTGATTTTCGTGGTGTTGCTGAGCAGCCTGCTTGCCTGGTTCGGTCGTCGGGATCTGTTGGGTCTATCCCGCCAGTACGGCAGCAATCTAGACGCATTGAGTGCCAGCGCCGAACGCCTGCAAGGCCAGGCGTGGCTGCGTACAGGGCAGACCGCGCTGGCCGAGCAGGTCATCGGCCAGCTTAGCGTGCAGTTGCTGGGGCGCAATATCCTGGAGTTTTTTGCGCACTATCTGGGCGCTGTAGTGGGCGCCGTCTATGTGCGCAACGAACAAGGTGGCTTGCGCCGCGTGGCCACCTACGGATTTTCAGCCGAACAGGAAAACACCGAGCAGAACCTTTTGCCGGGTGAAGGCGTGACTGGGCAAGTGGCCCAGCACGCCCGCGTGCAACGCCTCGACAACCTGCCTGGCGATTACTTCAAGGTCGCCTCCGGCCTGGGCGATGGCGCACCGCGCAGCGTGCTGGTGATGCCGGCCCGTAACGATGACGGCGTTAATGGTGTGGTTGAACTGGGTTTCCTGCGTGAACTGAGCGATCGTGATGTCGAGTTCCTCGAACTGGTAGGCAACAACGTCGGTACTTCCATCGAAGCGGCCCGTTATCGCCAGCGCCTGCAGGAAGTGCTGGCCGAGACCCAGCAGCTCAACGAAGAGCTGCAGGTCCAGCAGGAAGAACTGAAAACCGCCAACGAAGAGCTTGAAGAGCAGTCGCGGGTGCTCAAGGAGTCCCAGGCCCATCTGGAAACCCAGCAGGCCGAACTCGAGCAGACCAACGAACAACTGGCCGAGCGTACCGATGCACTGGCCGATCAGCGCGATGCGCTGGACCGCAAGAACACCGAACTGAATCAGGCGCAGATCCAGCTCGAGGAGCGCGCCAACGAGCTGCAGCGTTCGAGCAAGTACAAATCCGAGTTCCTGGCCAATATGTCCCACGAGCTGCGTACGCCGCTCAACAGCACCCTGATCCTGGCAAAGCTGCTGGCCGAAAACGCCGAGCAGACCCTCACCGCCGAGCAAGTCAAGTTCGCTGAATCGATCTATTCGGCCGGTAACGACCTGCTGCACCTGATCAACGACATTCTGGATATTTCCAAGGTCGAAGCCGGCAAGCTCGAAGTCCGCCCGGAGAACACTCGGGTGGCCGGGCTGGTTGACAGCCTGCGCACCCTGTTCACGCCCCTGGCGGCCGACAAGGGCCTGGGCTTCAGCATCACCATCAGCGAGGATGCACCGGCCAGCCTTTATACCGATCGCCAGCGCGTCGAGCAGATCCTCAAGAACCTGCTGTCCAACGCGTTCAAGTTCACCGAGCTGGGCAGTGTGAGCGTCAAGATCGCCGCGCAGCCTGGCGAAGGCATCGCCTTCCATGTCCGCGACTCCGGCATCGGCATTGCCGCCGACCAGCAGCAAGGTATCTTCGAGGCCTTCCGCCAGGCCGACGGCACCACCAACCGCCGCTATGGCGGCACCGGCCTGGGGCTGTCGATTTCCCGCGACCTGGCGGCGTTGCTGGGCGGCTATATCAGCGTCACCAGCGCACTGGGGCAGGGCAGTACCTTTACCTTGGTGCTGCCGGAACATTTCGATGCATCGCCGCGCCCGGAAAGCGCAGCTGCCACCCTACAGGCGACAACCTTTTCCACCCAGCACGCACCGATCGAAATCCCCCCCGTGGTGCCACTTGAAGCGCCCGTAGTGCGCGCACCGCCTTTTGCCGATGACCGCGAGCTGGGCCCGTTCAGCAAGCGATGCATCCTGGTGGTGGAGGACGAGCCGAACTTCGCCCGCATTCTCTTCGACCTGGCCCACGAACTGGACTACCACTGCCTGGTGGCCCATGCCGCCGATGAAGGCTTCGACCTGGCGGCGCAGTTCATTCCCGACGCAGTATTGCTCGACATGCGCCTGCCCGATCATTCCGGGCTCACCGTGCTGCAGCGCCTCAAGGAACTGCCCGCTACCCGGCATATCCCGGTGCATATCATCTCGGTGGAGGATCGCGTCGAAGCGGCGATGCACATGGGCGCCGTCGGCTATGCGGTCAAACCCACCAGCCGCGAGGAGCTCAAGCAAGTGTTCGGCAAGCTCGAGGCCAAGCTCACGCAAAAGCTCAAGCGCATCCTGCTGGTCGAGGATGACGATCTGCAGCGCGACAGCATCGCTCGGTTGATCGGCGACGACGACATCGAAATCACCGCCGTCGGCTTCGCCCAAGAGGCCCTCGACCTGCTGCACGCCAACGTTTACGACTGCATGATCATCGACCTCAAGCTCCCCGACATGCTCGGCAACGACCTGCTCAAGCGTATGTCCACCGAGGAAATCAAGGCCTTCCCGCCGGTCATCGTCTACACCGGGCGCAACCTGACGCGTGAAGAAGAGGCCGAACTGCTCAAGTATTCGCGCTCGATCATCATCAAGGGCGCGCGCTCCCCCGAGCGCCTGCTCGACGAGGTCACACTCTTTCTGCACAAAGTCGAATCCCAGCTGTCCACTGAACGGCAGAAAATGTTGAAAACCGCCCGCAGCCGCGACAAGGTTTTCGAAGGTCGCAAGATCCTTGTGGTCGACGACGATGTGCGCAACATCTTTGCCCTGACCAGCGCCCTTGAGCACAAGGGTGCGGTCGTGGAGATCGGTCGCAATGGCCTGGAGGCCATCGAACGGCTCAACTCGGTGGGTGACATCGACTTGGTCTTGATGGACGTGATGATGCCGGAAATGGATGGTTTCGAAGCCACCCGGGAAATTCGCAAGGATCCACGCTGGCGCAAGTTGCCGATCATCGCTGTGACCGCCAAGGCCATGAAGGATGATCAGGAGCGCTGCCTGCAGGCCGGCGCGAACGACTACCTGGCCAAGCCGATCGAGCTGGACCGGCTGTTTTCGTTGATTCGTGTGTGGCTGCCGCAACTGGAGCGTATTTGATAGTGCAACAGAACACCGACATCGAGATTCGACTGCTGATCGAGGCGATCTACCTCAAATACAGCTACGATTTTCGCGAATACGCCGGGGCTTCGGTCAAGCGCCGAGTCCAGCACGCATTGACGCAAATGGAGTGCAAGACGGTCTCGGCGTTGCAGGAGCGCGTCATCCATGACCCGACGGCGTTCATGCAGTTGCTGCAATACCTGACGATTCCGGTGAGCGAAATGTTCCGCGACCCGGACCACTTCCTGGCGATTCGCCGTGAAGTGGTTCCGCTGCTGAGTACCTACCCGTCCATCAAGGTGTGGATCGCCGGGTGCAGTACAGGCGAGGAGGTCTATTCCATGGCCATCCTGCTGCGAGAAGAGGGATTGCTGGAACGCACCATCATTTACGCCACGGACATCAACCCCACATCGCTGGAAAAGGCCAAAAAGGGCGTGTATTCGATGGAAGCGATGCGTATCTACGGCAACAGCTACCAGCGTGCTGGCGGCAAGCGTGATTTCAGCGACTACTACACCGCCGCCTATGGCCACGCGATCATGGACGGCAGCCTGCGCGAGAACGTGACCTTTGCCGACCATAGCCTGGCGACCGACAGCGTGTTTTCGGAGACGCAGCTGGTGTCGTGTCGCAACGTGCTGATCTATTTCAACAAGGGCCTGCAGGAGCGCGCGTTCGGACTGTTTCACGAGTCCCTGTGTCACCGCGGCTTCATGGTGCTGGGCAGCAAGGAAACGGTGGATTTTTCCGCGTACAGCGATAAATTCGAAGCGCTGGTTAAGCAAGAACGGATCTACCGAAAAAAATGAACCGGTATGGAGCGATCGTTGTAGGCGCATCTGCCGGTGGCGTAGAGGCGCTGCTGCACGTCTTTGGTGCGCTGCCCAAAGCGTTCGATATCCCCATTCTGACGGTGCTGCATCTGCCTGATGAGCGCCGCAGCCAGTTGTCCGAGGTGTTTGCAACAAGGCTGGGTCGCCCTGTACGCGAAGGCAGCGACAAGGCGGCAATCGAACCCGGGGTGATCTATTTCGCCGGACCGAGCTATCACCTGTCGGTGGAGCGGGATTTCACCCTGTCGCTGAGCCAGGAAGAACGGGTGCATTTTTCCCGTCCGGCCATCGATATGTTGTTCGACTCCGCTGCCGATGCCTACGGGCCCGACCTGGTGGGGGTATTGATGACCGGTGCCAACGAGGACGGCGCCAAAGGGCTGGCTGCAATCAAGCGTCAGGGCGGCCTGACGATCGTGCAGGATCCGGCTGAAGCGCGGATGCCGACCATGCCACTGGCTGCGCTGAAGTTGCAGCAGCCAGACCATATTCTTTCATTGAACGGCATAGGCTCTTTGCTCGCCAAGCTGGAACGAAGTAAATGCTAATTCACCTCCAGGCAAAATTGCTGATCGTCGATGATCTGCCGGAAAATCTGCTGGCCCTCGAAGCCTTGATCCAGCGTGAGGATCGTGCGGTCTACAAGGCCTTGTCGGCCGACGCCGCGCTGTCCCTGCTGTTGCAACACGAATTCGCTTTGGCCATCCTCGACGTGCAGATGCCCGGCATGAACGGCTTCGAACTCGCGGAGCTGATGCGCAGCACCGAAAAGACCAAACACATTCCTATCGTGTTCGTCAGCGCCGCCGGGCGCGAAATGAACTACGCCTTCAAGGGCTATGAAAGCGGCGCCGTGGATTTCCTCCACAAGCCGCTGGACATGCAGGCGGTGAAGAGCAAGGTCAGCGTATTCGTCGACCTGTATCGCCAGCGCAAA
Organism: Gammaproteobacteria bacterium; assembly: GCA_903970465.1. Classification (GTDB taxonomy): domain Bacteria; phylum Pseudomonadota; class Gammaproteobacteria; order Pseudomonadales; family Pseudomonadaceae; genus Aquipseudomonas. The sequence goes on along the minus strand of CAJCIO010000015.1, from coordinate 29,828 downwards.
GCCCTCAAGGAGCAACTCGATGCACTGGAGCGCGCCCGTCAGGAACAGGAAGTGCTGCTGCGCCGCCTGCAGGTGACCCAGAGCGAGCTCGAGCACGCGGTGCGCATGCGCGATGACTTCATGTCGATCGTCTCCCACGAAGTGCGTACGCCCTTGAACGGGCTGATCCTGGAGACTCAGTTGCGCAAGCTGCACCTGGCCAAGGACAACTTCGACGCCTTCGCGCCTGACAAGCTCCGGGCCATGGTCGACCGCGACGAGCGGCAGATCCTCAGCCTGATCCGGCTGATCGAGGACATGCTCGATGTGTCGCGCATCCGTACCGGCAAGCTGTCGATCCGGCCGACGCGTTTCAACCTGACAAAGATGGTCGCCAACGTGGTGGAGCGTTTCGAGCCCCAGGCGGCAGCCGTCGGTACCCACATCAGCTTCGCCGGCGACAAGGCGGTGGTGGGTATCTGGGATGAGTTTCGCATTGAGCAAGTGGTAGTCAACCTGTTGTCCAACGCGTTGCGCTACGGCGGTAAAAGTCCGATCGAGGTGCGTGTGGCCAGCGTCGCGAGCAGCGCGCGCATCGAGGTACAGGATCACGGCATCGGGATCAGCGCAGAGAACCAGGCGCGGATTTTCCAGCAGTTCGAGCGTGTTTCAGCCAAGCATGTGGTCTCCGGCCTGGGCCTGGGGCTGTTCATTTCTGAACAGATCGTGACCGCCCACAGCGGCACGATCAGCGTTCACAGCGCGGTGGGCGAGGGCGCGATGTTCCGCGTCACGTTGCCACTCGACGAATCTTGCAGCCCGGACGCAACCTCTGTCACGCCCCATGGTCGTATTGGCAGCTAGACCTACCTGAATAGGCTTTCCATGAGTGAAGATGCGCAAGACGTTGTCCTGATCGTTGAGGACGAACCGAGTATTTTGATGATCCTCTCTACTTACTTGGCAGATAAGGGTTACCGGGTGCTGCAAGCCAAGGATTCGAAGCAGGCTTTCGATATCCTGGCCACTAAACCCCACCTTGATTTGATGATTACCGATTATCGACTGCCCGACGGTGTGACTGGGGTGATGATTGCCGAGCCGGCCGTGAAGCTGCGTCCGGAGTTGAAGGTGATCTTTATCAGCGGGTACCCGCAGGAAATCGCCGAGTCGGGCAGTCCAATCGCCAAGCGGGCGCCGATTCTGGCCAAGCCATTCGATCTGGATCATTTGAAGGAGTTGGTGGACAAGCAGCTGGCTTGATGCGGCGATGCTGATGACCCTTTCGCGGGCTCTGCCCGCGAAAGGGTCGGCGCCGCTGGCCGATACCTCAACCGATCATCTCATGAACCTTGGCGGTCAGCAGATCGAACGGGAACGGCTTGGTGATCATCTGCATGTCGGCACCTAAAAATCCATCGCGCACCGCGGCGTGCTCGGCATAACCGGTAATGAACAGCACTTTCAGACCCGGCCGGTGGTGGCGACCGACCTCGGCCAGTTGCCGGCCATTCATGCCCGGCAGGCCGACGTCGCTGATCAGCAGATCGATGCGCGCGTCCGAGCAGAAGATCGGCTGGGCGCTGTCAGCGTCGATGGCGACCAGGCACTGATAACCTTGCTCTTCGAGCACCGAGCGCACCAGTTGGCGCACCGCTGGATCATCTTCGACGATCAACACCGACTCGCCTTCGCGTGCCTTCGGCGCCCGCACCCGTGGGGGCGCGGCGGTAGCCGTTGGCATGCGCTTCCCTCGGGGCAGGAAGAGATTGACCGTGGTGCCTTTGCCCAAGGCACTGTCGATGCTGACATGCCCCTGGGACTGCTTGCAGAACCCGTAGATCATCGACAACCCGAGGCCGGAGCCTTGGCCGATCGGCTTGGTGGTGAAGAATGGATCGAAAGCGCGGTCAACCACGCTTTGCGGCATGCCACCACCATTGTCGGTGACGCTCAGTACCACATAATCTCCCGCGCGCAGGTGGCTGGCTGTGTCCGGCTGCACCGCGTCGATGTGTTGATTGAGCGTCTGAACGCGCAGCTTGCCGCCACACGGCATGGCATCACGGGCGTTGAGCACGAGGTTGAGCAGGGCGCTCTCGACCTGATGGGCATCGGCCACCGCCGTCCACAGCCGTGGCTCGGTGTCGAACGACAGCTCGATCGACGGTGGCAGGCTGCGCGCCAGCAGGTCGCTCATCTGCCCGATCAGCGCATTGAGTTCCATGGGTTGGGCATCCAACGACTGACGACGGGAAAAGGCCAGCAAGCGGTGGGTGAGGTTCGCAGCGCGGTGGGCAGAGCTGACGCCTTGCTCGATCAGCTCCTCCAGATCATGAATCCGTCCCTTGGCGATGCGCCGGCGCATCATTTCGAGGCTGCCGATGATGCCGGTGAGGATATTGTTGAAGTCGTGAGCGATGCCGCCGGTCAACTGCCCGACAGCTTCCATCTTCTGCGCCTGGCGCAGTGCTTGTTCACTGTCACGCGCTTGCGCCGAGCGCTGCTCGATCTGCAGTTCGAGCGCCGCGATATGGCCGTGTAGCTGCTCGATCTGCCGGTGAGCGTCATGCAGTTGTTGCTCTGAACTGGACAAGGGCCGAGCCTCCGAAAAACTGCATTCTTATTGAATACGGACCTGTCCGGCAGGAGGGGGTTCAGTTGCTGATGATGCGCAATTGCAGGGTCGCCGCACGGGCGGCGCTCTGGCCTAGAGACCTTGTTGCACCAGTGGATCATCCGGGTTCTGTTGCTCCAGTTGAGCGAGCAGCACCTGGACGTTCTGCAGCTGGCCGGTTTCCTTCCAATAGTTGATCAGCAATACGCGAGCACGGCGATCCTGCGGGTGACGCTGAACGATTTCCTGCAACTGGCGTTGCGCCGCGTCCACCTGTTCCATGGCATGCAGGGTCATGGCCAGGCTGTAGCGGAAGGTGCTGTTGTCCGGTGCCAGTTCGACCGCCCGGGTCAGGGCGAGCAACGCGTATTCGTCCTGCTTGTGATCGACCAGCCATAGCCCTAGCTCATGTTGCAGCGCCGCCGACTGTGGGTACTGGCGCAGTTGCTCGGCGAGCCACTGGCGGGCGCCATCGGCGTTGCCTTGCTGATCGAGCAGGCGCACCTGCAAGGCAATGGCGTGAACGTTATCGGGTTGTCGCGTCAGCACTCGCTTCAACACCGTGCCCGCATTGGCGCGGTCGCCCTGATGGATGAGGATTTGCGCGAGCAACAGTTGCCTGGCCAGGTCGGGGCCTGCTTCAGCGCTGGCCGAGGTCCTGTCGGCAGTGTCATCCGCAGCGCTGCCCGAAGCGCTTTGCGACACCAGCACTTGCCGGTATTCATCGAGGGCCTTGTCCAGCGGACCGAAATACAGCCCGGCTTCATCCGGTGACAGGTCGAGCATGGCAGTGGCGGCGGCGTAGCGCAGGTTGGCGAGCGGGTCGTCGAGCAAGGGGCCGAGTATCAGGCTGCGTTGGGCCGCAGGCACCAGCCCGACCACGGCATTGATAGCCGCCTGCCGAACCTCGGGATCGTCGTGGTGCAGGTCGGCGCGGGCCAGTTTCAATGCCCGGGGTGACGGATAATCGGCCAGCAAGCCGTACAACACCGCGCGTTGCGTGGGCAGCAGATCATCCCGGGCGAGTTGCTGGTACAGCACCCGAGCCGCGCCGGCCTCGCCATTGCGGGCCTGGCGCAGGGCCTTGCCGAAAATCTCCTGCTGTACCGTGGGCGCCTGCAACGGTCCGCTATGGCGCCAGACCACCACAGCGGCGGCCAGCGCCAGCAGGGCGAGACACACGATCATTAAGCGTTGCAGCTTGAGCATGCACAATCCATGAAGGGGCGCTGAGAGCGAGTCGGCAAGCTTCGGCCAGTCTTGGGCTGTAGTCAATTGCCCGTGAAGCCCGTTCGGGGCCCTGGCTCAGGCCGGCCAGGGTCCATCAGGCAGCGGCGCAAAACGCCGGGGCCTTTCAGCTGGACGGGCAGAAGATCGACGCAGCGCTGCCGGCCCGTGCCCGGCGGCTGCTCGCGGTTGGATGCCGACGCCTCGGCGGGGTAATGGTCGACAGACGCGGCAGCATCGCCGTGGATGGTTTAACCTCTCTGTCACGTGTATCACGCAGTATCCGACGCAGTGACGGAGACTCCCCATGCTCGATAATGACGTCCAGGCAGCGCTCAGCGGGCTCTGCGAGCGCATGGCCCACCGCTCGGTGCTGGTGCTGACCGGCGCGGGCATCAGCACCGCGTCCGGCATCCCTGACTATCGCGATACCGAAGGCGTACGCCGTGGCAATGCACCGATGATGCATCAGGAGTTCATCGGTTCGGCCAGCGCCCGCAAGCGCTACTGGGCGCGGGCCATGTTCGGCTGGCACGGCGTCGGTCAGGCGCGGCCCAACCCCGCGCACCAGGCGTTGGCCACCTTGCAGCAGCAGGGGCGGGTCAGCGCCATCGTCACCCAGAATGTCGATGCCTTGCATGATCTGGCCGGCAGCCGGGGCGTCATCGAATTGCACGGCAATCTGCACCGCGTCGTGTGCCTGGATTGCGGTCGCTGCCTGGCGCGTACGGACGTGCAGGCGCTCCTTGAAGAACAGAACCCCAGCCTGCTCAATGTGCATGCCGTGCTGGCCCCCGATGGCGACGCGCAACTGGCTGCGCACTTTCTCGATCAATTCGTGATGCCCATCTGCCCCAGCTGCGGCAGTGATCGGCTCAAGCCGGATGTGGTGTTTTTCGGTGATGGTGTCGCCCCGGCCACCGCTGAAGCGGCGCTGCAGGCGGTCGAGCAGGCTGATGCCATGCTGGTGGTCGGCAGCTCGTTGATGGCCTATTCCAGCTATCGGTTGTGCCAGGAGCTGTCGCGTCAAGGCAAGCCGTTGATGGCGATCAACCTCGGCAGAACCCGCGCCGATGCGCTGCTGACGGTCAAGGTGCAGGCGCCGTGCGAGCAGGTGCTGCCGTTGCTGACCGAGCGATGGGAGGATTGACCGAGTACAGTGCTTAACGCGCGATTTCACGTCTGAGCAGCGCGACCAGGGCAATATTGGACAGTGCCAGCGCTACCAGCACCGCGAAAGTCACAGTCGCACCGAAGTGCTGCTGAATCAGCCCGCCCACGATGGGCGTCAGCGCTTGGCCGATCAAGGTGGGCCGGGCGACGCGGCCCAGCACCAACGGATAGACCTTGGCGCCGAACAGCGCCAGCGGCAAGGTGCCGCGCACGATCGAGCGAATGCCGCTGCCCGTGCCGTAGAGAATCATGCCCAGCACCGCCAGGCCAGGATCGGCCATGATCATGATCAAGCCGATGGCGACCATGGCGGTGGAGCCCAGCATGCTCCAGATCGGGTGTGCCTTGCGGGCGAACAGCACCTCGACCACCCGCGCGCCGACCTGACTGGGGCCGATCAGCGCGGCGATGGCCAAGGCCGTTACCAAGGTCGCCCCGCGTGCCTGCAACAGGCTGATCAGTTGCACGGAGATGGCTGTCATGATGACCGCAGCGAGAATGAAGCTGGCGGTCATCAGCCAATAGACCCGACCCTCTGGTGCTGGCAGATGCTGCTCTTCGGTGGGCACGCCAGCGGCCTCGGTGCTGGACGCCTTGACGGCCTGGGACGGCAAGGTGAACAAGTAGATCGGCAGCACCAGTACCAACAGCATTGCGCTGTAGGCCAGGCAGGCACCGCGCCAGCCGAGATGCTCGACCAGCAGCGCCACCAGCGGCCAGGTAATGCTGGTGCAGAAACCCGACACCAGGGTGACCTGCGTGATCGCGCCACGAGCCTCCTTGCCGTAACGCTGGCCCAAGGTCGCGAACAGCGGATCGTAAAGACCGGCTGCCATTCCCGTACCGATGATCAGCCAGGCGGCGACGAAGCACGGCAGGTTGGGCGCTATCGCCAGCAGCAACAGGCCTATCGCCAGAATCGGGCTGCTGGTCAACAGCATCGGCCGGCCACCAAACCGGGTGATCAGCTTCCCCACTGCGGGTGCCAGCAGGCCCGAGATCAGGATGCCTACCGATAACGAACCATACACCCAGGACTGCGCCCATCCGGTATCGCGAACGACGGCGGCGGCGAGTACGGCAGTGAGATAAAAAGACCCGCCCCAGGCGATGATCTGGGCGATGCCAAGCAAACTGGAATGGAGGATCGAAGGGCGAGCAGGCAAATCGGTCACTGGGCTCTCGACGTGGGCAGCGCTGGGGGATGCGCTATTGTGCCATGTGGATGGGCGGTAGCAAGGCGCTTGGACGCCTCGCTACACAGGGGTTTACTCGCCGAGCTGCTGCTTGGCTAGCTTCACGACATTCTCGACATTGAAGCCGAACTTGGCCTGCAGCTTGGCCAGCGGCGCCGAGCCGCCAAAGCTGTTCATCACCACCTTGGCGCCGCTTTGCCCGACATAGCGATCCCAGCCCAGCGGGCCGGCCTGCTCGATCGCGACCCGCGCCTTGATAGCCTCGGGCAGCACCTGCTCGCGGTAGGCGGCCTCCTGCTCTTCAAACAATTCCCAGCACGGCAGCGACACCACACGCGCCGCAATACCTTGGCTTTGCAGCTGCTCATAGGCGTCTACCGCGAGGCTTAATTCGCTGCCCGTGGCCAGCAGAATGACCTGCGGCTGGCCATTCTCGGCATCCGCCAGCACGTAGCCACCCTTGGCCACCCCGGACGCCGGGGCATAGCGACTGCGGTCCAGGGTCGGCAGATTCTGTCGAGACAGAATCAGGCATGACGGCTTGTGGGTCTGGCCAAGGGCGACCTTCCAGGCTTCGGCGGCCTCATTGGCGTCACCCGGGCGCAGGGTCAGCAAGCCTGGGGTGGCGCGCAGTTGAGTCAGGTGCTCGATGGGCTGGTGGGTCGGACCGTCTTCGCCGACGCCAATGGAATCGTGAGTAAACACGAACACCACCGGGATTTCCATGATCGCCGCGAGGCGGATGGGCGGCTTCATGTAGTCGCTGAACACCAGGAAAGTCGAGGTGTACGAACGTAGATAGGACAGCGCCAAGCCGTTGGCAATGGCACCCATCGCATGCTCGCGCACGCCGAAATGCAGGTTGCGGCCGCTGTAATTGGCCGCGCTGAAGCTGCCAGCGCCGTCGAACGTCAGGTTGGTCTTGGTCGAAGGCGACAGGTCGGCAGACCCACCGATCACCCACGGAATCTGTTCGGCGAAAGCGTTCAGCACCTTGCCGCCCGAAGCACGGGTGGCGATGCCTTTTTCATCCGCCTCGAATACCGGCAGTTTTGCCGCCCAATCTTCTGGCATTTCACCAGCACGCATGCGCTTGAGTTCTTCGGCCAGATCGGGCTCTGCTTTGGTCAGGCTGTCCAGTGCCTGGGTCCAGGCGCTGAACTGGCTGTCGGCACGCTGCACCAGCGTATCGTGCAGCACAGTGCGGATCTGCTCTGGGACATCGAAGCTGACATCCGGGTTGACGCCGTAGGCGGCTTTGGCCAGGCGGATCTCGTCTTCGCCCAACGGCTCACCGTGGGCAGCGGCGGTGTTTTGTTTGTGTGGCGCGCCGTAGCCAATGAGGCTGTCGACCACAATCAAAGTCGGCGCATCCGACGTGTTGCGGAAGGTCTCCAGAGCCTTGGCCAGCGCCTCGGTGTCATTGGCATCGGTCACGTGCAAGGTGTGCCAGCCGTAGGCGCGAAAGCGCGCGGCCACGTCGTCACTGAAGGCCAGCTCGGTGTGGCCTTCGATGCTGATGGTGTTGTTGTCGTAGATCCAGCACAGATTGGCCAGCTTCAGGTGCCCGGCTATCGAGGCGGCCTCGGAGCTGATGCCTTCCATCATGTCGCCGTCACCGCACAGGGTATAGACCTTGTAATCGAACAGCGTGGCATCGGGGCGGTTGAAGCGCTCGCCGAGCCAGCGCTCGGCCATGGCCATGCCGACGCTGTTGGCGCAGCCTTGGCCCAACGGTCCGGTGGTGGTCTCGACGCCGGTGGTCATGCGGTATTCGGGGTGGCCGGGGGTCTTGGAGTCGAGCTGCCGGAATTGCTTGATGTCATCAAGGCTGACGGCGGGCTTGCCAGTGAGTTTGCCGTCGGCGTCGATCTCGTCCACGCCGGCCAGATGCAGCAACGAGTACAGCAGCATCGAAGCATGGCCGACCGACAGCACGAAGCGGTCACGGTTGGGCCAGTCGGGATGCTGCGGGTGGTAGCGCAGGAATCGGCTCCACAGGGTGTAGCCCACCGGCGCCAGCGCCATCGGCGTGCCAGGGTGGCCGGAATTGGCTTTCTGCACGGCGTCCATGGACAAGGTGCGGATGGTATTGATGGCGAGGAGTTCTTGAGCGCTGCTGTGCTCGGTGTTCGATGGGGCAGAAGAGGGCATGACAATGATCCTTTAGCCTTGGAACGGGTAGAAAAAATGATTCAGCTCGTAAAGCTGACCACTCCTGCTGCCCTGAGTTGCCTCGGGATCATGAAAGCTTGGATAAATATGCAATATAAACGCGATAAAAAACCGCTGTTAATTACTGAAGAATAATTGCCAGCGGTTTTTATTTGAAGTTTTGCGATGACAACGTGTTCGGTGGGGCGCTGTCGAATATCTAATCTGGTTGGCCACCGGCCATTCTGAGTATTCAGCCATTCTGGCAGCCATTACCCAGGCGAGTATATTCAAGGCTATGGGTCACGCCTTTGCTGTCAACATAGACCATGTTGGCGTTGGTCAGGCCGCACGACTCGGGGTTATCGGCCTTGATGCTCAGCACTTTGGCAATATCCAGGTGTTGTGTGTAGCTATATTGAACGGTAGGGACTTTTGCGGCATTCACTGTCGCGGGCGCCAATGTGGCAGGCTCGGCGGCCGCAGCCAATACGCTGAACATCGACAGAGCGGCAAACAGGGCAACTTTCATGAGGATGACTCCAGTTAGTTTAAGTCTGGAGCGAATGAGATGCTTCGCTCCGATAACTGAAGTTTAGGCGTGCGTTTCGAATCGCAGAAATACTACTGGTCAATACAGCACATCATTGAAAATGATTGCGGGTGTTGCTAAACGTCCAGGCAGCGAGGGGAAATCCCCTCGCTGAGAATGATCAGGTCAACAGCTCGGAGAACGCCTTGTCCGCTTCCAGTACGCCGGGCAGCGCCTTGAACAGCGCTTCTAGGTTGATCTCCTCGAACAACGGACCGTTGACGGCTTCCTGCGCCTCTGGCGTCACGCCGCCATGCTCTTCGAGAGCATCGGCAATCAGGATCGCCTGAGCGACGATTCTTGGCTGTGGTTCGTTGTCCGGTGCTTTCAGTGGCTGAGCCTGGTAGGCGATGGCATTTTGAATCACCTTCGGCAATTGCCAGCGTTTGGCCAGTTCAGCGCCGACTTCCGGGTAGCCGAAGCCCAGTTGCAGGGTTTCGTTGGCCACCCGACCGGCACCACCGTGCCCGCTGTTGATGCGGGCCGCGATCTCGGGCGCGCCGGTCTGGATCAGCAATTCACCGATGTTGTGCATTACCCCGCAGGTAAAGGCGATCTCGGCATCGGCGCCGGTTTGCTTGGCCAACAGCCTGCAGATGCCCGCCACCTGAAAGCTTTTGTGCCAGAAACCCTTGAGATCGAAGTTGGGACCGGCCTGGAATGCTCCAGTGACTGCCGAGGACAGCACTAGCGTGCGCAGGGTCTCGAAGCCCAGCCGCATGGCGGCGTCGTCGATACTTGAGGATTCCCGAGAACCCCGAAAGCGCGCCGAGTTGGCCAGACGCAGAATCTTGGCCGCGATGACCGGGTCTTTCTCGATGTTCTTGGCCACACTGTCGAGGCTGGTTTTCGGGCTGTCGAATTGCTGGAGCAGATCCTGGGCGACCTTGGGAATGCTGGGAAGGGCATGCAGCGACTTGAAGAGTTGTTCGAGTTCCATGGGGGCTACCTTCTGCGACAGATTAACCAACGATAGGCAATTTCCAGCGGAAGGCAAAAAAGCCGTCCTTGTGAGTGTATCTGCCCCAGAACGGATTAATTGACCCCGATTTTCGCTGCCAGCCCGGCACGGGTCAGCAATCGCTCGCAACGGGGCGACAGGTGAGTGAGCACAAAGCCCTTGCCGAACTTCTCGTAGCGCGCGGCAAGTCCTTCCAGGGCGGCAACGGCTGAGTGATCGACGACGTGCAGATACCGGCAATCGACCACTACCGAATCGGGGTCGTGCTGGGGATCGAACAGTGCCTGAAAATGCGTGGTAGACGCGAAAAACAGGGTGCCGTGGGGCGTGTAGACCTTGCGCCCGGGGACGCTGTCATCAGCCTCGCTGCGCATGTCCCGCGAGTGCTGCCAGGCGAATGCCAAGGCGGCGATGAGAATGCCGCAGAGTACGGCAGTGGCCAGATCGGTAAGCACGGTGATCACTGTCACCGCGACCACCACCACGGCGTCGTTGAGCGGCACCTTGCCCAAGACCCGCAAGGAACCCCAGGCAAACGTCTGCTGAGCGACCACGAACATCACCCCGGCGAGAGCTGCGAGGGGAATGCGCTCGATCCAGGGCGACAGAAACAGGATGAACAGCAGAATCATGATGCCGCTGACCACGCCAGACAGCCGCCCACGCCCCCCGGAGCTAAGGTTGATGACGGTCTGGCCAATCATCGCGCAGCCGCCCATGCCGCCGAACAGGCCCGACACTACGTTGGCGGCGCCGAGGGCCACGCACTCGCGGTTGGGCTGGCCGCGGGTTTCAGTCAGTTCGTCGGTAAGGTTGAAGGTCAGCAGCGTCTCCAGCAACCCGACCATGGCCATCAGCGTCGCGTAAGGGGCGATGATCTTCAGGGTTGCCAGGTTCAGCGGCACGCTGGGCCAGTGAAAGGTGGGCAAGCCGCCCGCAATGGTGGCCATGTCTGCCAGGGTGCGGGTCGGCAGACCGGTGAGGGCGACCACCAAGCTGACGCCGACGATCGCCACCAGTGCGCCCGGCAGGGCTTTAGTGAAGCGGGGTAATACATAGACGACCGCCATGGTCAGTGCCACCAGCCCGAGCATCACCGCTAAAGGCTGGCCACTCAGCCAATGTCCATCCGGCAACTTGAAGTGATCCAGCTGAGCCATGGCGATGATGATGGCCAGGCCGTTGACGAAGCCCAGCATCACCGGATGCGGCACCATGCGGACCAGCTTGCCGAGCCTGAGCAGGCCGAACAGCACCATGATCACGCCACCGAGCACCACGGTTGCCAGCAGGTACTCGACCCCGTGTTGCACTACCAGTGCGACGATGACCACGGCCATGGAACCCGCGGCGCCCGAAATCATCGCCGGACGGCCGCCAAACAGTGCCGTCAGGGTGCAGATGATAAACGCGCCGTACAGGCCCATCAGCGGGTTCACCTGGGCCACCAGGGCAAAGGCGATGCATTCGGGCACCAGAGCAAAGGAGGAGGTCAAGCCAGCGAGGACGTTACTGCGCAAAGCGGTCAAGGACATGGGCAACCTGGATCAGCACACAGACCTCACGGGCACCGGGGCGCGTAAGGCAGTTGTTAATAAGAGGGAAGGGGGATTCTAACAGAATTGAAAGCGGATGTGTCTGACGGGCCGGGATCTTGCCATCAGAGGGGGTGTCTGTGCGGGCCTCTTCGCGGGCAAGCCTTGCTCCCACAGGGCTCGGCATTGCAGTGTGGGAGCAAGGCTTGCCCGCGAAGAGGCCGCATGATTCCACCCCCATCGGCAGGGTCAAAAACCATCTGATCCGCAAATATCATCCGACCCTGCATCTGTTCTTTTTACCCCCCGTCCGCCATGATTGCGGCTGTTTGCCTGCCTGCGGATCGTCCATGAAACGCTACGAAAAATTCGCTGACCAGATCGCCGAAATGATCCGCTCCGGGGTACTCGCCGCCAACACCCGGGTGCCCTCGGTACGCCATGCCAGCCGCACCTATGGAGTCAGCCCGTCGACGGTGTTCCAGGCTTACTACCTGCTGGAGGATCGCGGGCTGATCCAGGCGCGCGCGCGTTCCGGCTATTTTGTCCGTGAACATGCCGTGCAGCCGCTGCCTGAAGCCGACGCCGGTGGTGGCCAGGCACACACCACCGAGGTGGACGTCAGCGAGTTGGTGTTTTCGGTGCTGGGGTCGCTGAAGAACCCCGCGACCGTGCCCTTCGGCTCGGCCTTCCCCAGCCCGGAACTGTTCCCCCTGGCCCGGTTGGCGCGGTCCATGGCCCAGAGCCTCAAAGCGCTGTCGCCTCACGCCATCGTCGCTGACATGACCGCTGGCAACGCCGACCTGCGTCGCCAGATTGCCCTGCGCTATGGGGTCAGCGGTGTGCATTCGCCGGTCGACGAGTTGATCATTACCAACGGCGCCATGGAAGCCTTGAACCTCTGCCTGCAGGCAGTCACCCAGCCAGGAGATCTGGTGGCGATCGAGGCGCCGGCGTTCTATGCGACGTTGCAGGTGCTGGAGCGCCTCAAGCTCAAGGCCGTGGAAATCCCCGTGCATCCGCGCGAGGGCATCGATCTGCAGGTGCTCGCGCAGAGCCTGCAACAATGGCCGATCAAGGCGTGCTGGTTCATGAGCAGTCTGCAGAACCCTCTCGGGGCGAGCATGAGCGACGAGACCAGGCAGGGCCTTTACAACCTGCTGTGCGAGCATCAGGTGCCACTGGTAGAGGATGACGTTTATGCCGAGTTGTATTACGGCGTGCAGCCGCGCAAGCCGGTCAAGGGCTTCGACCGTGAAGGCCTGGTGATGCATTGCGGCTCGTTTTCCAAATGCCTGGCACCCGGTTATCGAGTGGGCTGGGTAGCGGGCGGGCGCTTCGCCGAGCGGATCAGGCGGCAACAGTTGATGACCACAATCTCGCCATCGGTGCCTGCCCAGGCGGCCATTGCCGATTACTTGCAGCACGGTGGCTATGACCGGCACTTGCGCAAGCTGCGCGACAACCTGGAAATGCAGCAAAGCGCGATGCTGGCATCGGCTGCACGGCATTTCCCGGCGCAAACGCGGGTGACACGCCCGGCGGGCGGCTATTTCCTGTGGTTCGAGTTCCCGCGTGAAGTGGACTCGTTGCAGCTGTTTCACCAGGCGCTGGAGCGCAACGTCAGCCTCGCGCCCGGACCGATCTTTTCCGCAACCGGGCGCTTCGGTCACTGCGCGCGGCTCAATCACGGCTATCCGTGGGATGAACACAGCGAGGCTGCGATGCAGACGTTGGGCGAGCTATTGCAACGGTTTTGACGTTTCAACAGATCGCAAGGGGGGCTGGCCCCCTCGCTACGGTCAGATCAGGCAGGCACTTCGTCCTCGGCCAGATGTTTTTCCAGGTGCCGTTCGATCTGCTCCAACGACTTGCCCTTGGTCTCCGGTACCCAGATCATCACGAATATGAGCGAGAGCACGTTGATGCCGGCAAATACCAGAAAGGTGGCGCTGCCGAACAGACTCAACGACAGGGGGAACAGGAACGCCACGGTGGCGTTGCAGATCCACTGGAAACACACCGCCATACCGGTCATCGAACCACGCAGGTGCGACGGGAACAGCTCCGACATCAGTAGCCAGTAAACCGGGGCGATGAAAGTCTGCATGAACAGCAGGAACATCAAGATGCAACCCAGTGCCAGATAGCTTTGCATCGGCCCGCTCGGCACCAGGCTGAGCACCAGCCCCAGTGCTACTTGAGCAAGCACCACGAAACTCAAGCCACTGATCAGCATCGGGCGTCGGCCGATACGCCCCACGAGCCAGATCCCCAGCACGGTGGCCAGTACCGACACCACGCCGTTACCGATGGTGGCGGTCAGGGCGGCATTGGTGCCCAGGCCCGTAGACTTGAGGATGATCGGGGTGAAATACATGAACGCGTTGACCCCCGTGAACTGGGCGACAAAGCCCAGGGCCATGCCTATATAAAGCAGCTTGCGCGTCCAGGCTTCACCAAACGCCGCGAACCAACCCGATTGCTCGTGATCGATCTCGTTCTGTCGGATGATTTCTTTCATTTCCCGCTCGGCCTGCTCGGGGTCGGCACGGATTTCCAGCAGCACCTCCCGCGCTTCGTCGTAGCGGTCCTTGGAGGCCAACCAGCGCGGCGATTTGGGCACGAAGTGCATACCGACATACAGCAATGCCGCCGGCAGCATGGCGATTGCCAGCATGTAGCGCCAAACGTGGGGTGTATGGGCGAAATAGGCGAGCAGGGCGTTGGATGAATAAGCCAGGAACTGCCCCAGCACGATCATCAGTTCGTTCTGGCTGACCAGCCGACCTCGCCGCTTGGGCCCGGCCATCTCCGCCAGAAACATCGGTACCGTCGCGGATGCACCGCCCACGGCCATGCCGAGGATGAAACGGGTGATCACCATGACCGTCACATCTGGCGCCAGGGTGCTGCCCAAGGCGCCGATCATGAACAGAATGGCCAAGCCCTTGAGTGCGGTCAGGCGACCGAAGCGATCCGCAAGATGGCCGGCGAACAGCGACCCCAGGGCAGCGCCGCAGATCAACGACGAGGCCACCAGACCTTCGGTCACGGGGTTGAGGCCCAGGCCGCCTTGGTCGGCAGGCAGGGTCATGAACGGCAGCGCACCGGAAATCACCCCGGTGTCATAGCCAAAGGCGAGGGCGCCCATGGTGGCAATCACAGCGACGCGGATGATCAAACGGTTGGCGCGCTTGGCGGCAGCGTCGTCGGTTTCGACGCCCGCAGCGAGCGGGGAAGGGGTGGAGGCAAGCATGGCAGACACGATCCTTATTTCAGAAGACAGGTGCAGTAGGGGTGCCCCTGTGGTCAATGGATCGCGCCGTGACGTAGACGTTCAACGCTAAATGGCATTGCTCCAATTATTGGCACGGAGCAAATTGTCGCAGGCTCATGCATTGAGGGGGCGAGTCCCCGATTGCGCCGTATCAGCCACTTCGTCGGGGCTGATCTAGCGCAGTCGGGGGCCAGCCCCCTCGGTGCACGGATTTACGCGGCGTCGGCTTCGGCCTTCAGCGTCGCCATATCGATCACGAAGCGGTACTTCACATCGCCCTTGATCATCCTCTCGTAGGCCTCGTTGATGTCCTTCATGGCAATGATCTCGATATCCGAAACGATCCCGTGCTTGGCGCAGAAATCCAGCATTTCCTGGGTCTCACGAATCCCGCCGATCAACGACCCGGCCAGGCTGCGGCGCTTGAAGATCAGATTGAACACGGTCGGCGACGGGTGCGGATGGTCCGGGGCGCCAACCAGGGTCATGGTGCCGTCACGCTTGAGCAGACTCAGGAAGGCATCCAGATCGTGGGGTGCGGCCACGGTATTGAGGATGAAGTCCAGGCGATTGGCCTGAGTGGCCATCTCGTCCGGATTACGCGATACGACGACTTCATCGGCGCCCAGGCGCAGACCGTCTTCGCGCTTGCTTTCCGAGGTGGTGAACAGCACCACGTGAGCCCCCATGGCATGGGCGATCTTGACTGCCATGTGGCCCAGACCGCCAAGGCCGACGACGCCTACCTTCTTGCCGGGGCCGACTTTCCAGTGGTTGAGCGGCGAGAAGGTGGTAATACCCGCGCACAACAAGGGCGCGATGGCCGCGAGGTTATCGGTAGGGGCGATATGCAGGACGAACTTTTCCTTCACCACCACGCTGTCGCTGTAGCCACCGAAGGTGTTTTCACCGCCGAACACTGGCCCGTTGTAGGTGCCGGTAAAGCCGTTTTCGCAGTACTGCTCTTCGCCTTCGGCGCAAGAAGCACAGTGCTGGCAGCTGTCGACCATGCAGCCAACGCCAGCGAGGTCACCGACCTTGAAGCGAGTGACGGCCGAGCCGACGGCCGTCACCTTGCCGACGATTTCATGGCCGGGGACCGACGGGTACAACGTGTTCTGCCATTCGTTGCGCGCGGTATGCAGGTCAGAGTGACAAACGCCGCAAAACAGAATGTCGATCTGCACATCGTCAGCGCCCGGAGCACGCCGCTCGATCTTGAACGGCTTGAGGCGATCACTGGCATTTTGCGCTGCGTAGGTTAAGGCCTGGGTCATTTAGTGGCTCCTTGAAAGGAAGTCTCATGGGGGAAACGGCAAAGGACAAGCCTACGCCAACAATGGTTACTGTGTATGAAAACACCGCGGCGCAAATGTGCAGAAAATTTGAAGTTTGCTCCCAGCCCTTGTAAAACCCGGCCTTGGCGGCCTTAATGGCTCGACTCTGTACCCCGCCGGCCGCTTTGATGATCAGAAACAGCCTCTCGACCAAGCTCTTTATCGCCGTACTGGCCACCATGATTTCAGTGGTGCTGGCCATGGGGGTGGCCAACGGAGTCAGCTTTTCACGCGGATTTCTCGGCTACCTCAACGAGCTCAGCGTGCAGCGCATGGAGTCGGTTCAGCCGCGCTTCGTGGCGGCCTGGCGGCTGCATCAGGATTGGGGCTTTGTGCATGACAAACCACCCGCCTGGTTCGAGCTGATCCGCCCTGATCGACCAATCAACGAACTCGACGCCAATCGTTTCGGCCGTCAGACGCCGGTGTCCGACCTGACCGGCGCTGTGTTTCGCATCACCTTGCTGGACGCCGCCGGCGAGCGGGTGATGGGCTATTACCAGATCAGCAAGGATGCCATTCGCCTGCCGATCGACGTCGACGGGCGCACTGTCGGCTGGCTGGCGATGACGCCATTCCAAAGTGTCACCGAAGCGGGTGGCCAGCGTTTCTTCCACAATCAGATGATCTGGAGCCTGGCGATCGGCAGCCTCTGCGTGCTGCTGGCCGGGCTGATCGCCTGGTGGGTAGCGCGGCGCCTGCTGGCTCCGGTGCGTCAGGTGGCAGCCGCGACCCATCGTCTGGCTGCTGGCGACTATGCCGAGCGCGTGCACGTCATTACCGACGATGAAGCCGGGCAACTGGCGCGAGATTTCAACCTGCTGGCCCATACGCTGGAGCGCAACGAGCGTTTGCGGCGCGAATTCATGGCCGATGTTTCCCACGAGCTGCGAACGCCATTATCGGTGCTGCGCGGCGAACTTGAAGCGCTTGAAGATGGCGTGCGCAAGCCTGATCGCGCGGCGTTGCAGTCACTGCAGGGCGAGGTTGCTCGGTTGGGCAAGCTGGTGAATGACCTCTACGAGTTGTCGCTGACCGATGTCGGTGCTCTGAGCTATCGCAAGGAAATCATCGACGTGCAGGACGAAGTGCGGCGCGCGGTGGCGTCTCAGGTCGAGCGTTTTCGCCAGCGCCAACTGCACCTGAGCATCGAGGCGCCGCCCCTGGCGCAATGGCTGCCCGCCGATGCCGATCGCCTGCAGCAACTGTTCGCCAATCTGCTCGAAAACAGCCTGCGCTACACCGATCCCGGCGGCGAGCTGCGGGTGATCCTCCATGAGGACCCCGAGCTGATCCGTATTGATTTCATCGATTCCTCGCCCGGCGTGGACGACCACCAACTGCCTCGACTGTTTGAGCGCTTCTACCGCACCGAAGGCTCGCGCAACCGCGAAAGCGGCGGGGCGGGCCTGGGCCTGGCGATCTGTGAAAGCATCGTGGCCGCCCACGGCGGCACCTTGACTGCCCAACGCTCGCCGCTTGGCGGGTTGTGGCTGAGTATTCGTTTGCCCAAAGGAGCCGCGTAATGGACGCCGCGCACATTCTGGTGGTCGAAGATGAACCCAAGCTGGCAGCGCTGTTACGCGACTACCTGCTGGCGGCCGGCCACACTGTCGAGTGCCTGGGCAACGGTCTGCAGGTGATCCCCTCGGTGCAGGGCCGCGAGCCGGACTTGATCCTGCTCGATCTGATGCTGCCGGGCCGCGACGGTCTGTCGCTGTGCCGAGAACTGCGTGAATTCAGCGACGTACCGATCATGATGATTACCGCGCGGGTTGAAGAGATCGATCGTTTGCTGGGGCTCGACAGCGGCGCCGATGATTACATCTGCAAGCCCTTCAGCCCGCGAGAAGTGGTGGCGCGGGTGCGGGCGATTCTGCGTCGCCGCGAGCCGCGTGTGGCCAGCGCCAACACTGCCCTGGTGCTGGACGAAGGCAGCTGGAAGGCCAGCTATCGCGGGGTCGAGATCGACCTCACCCCGGTTGAATTTCGCTTGCTCAATTGCCTGGCCAGCGCGCCTGGCAGAGTGTTTTCCCGTGACCAGTTGCTGGATCGACTGTACCCGGACCACCGCGTGGTAACCGACCGCACGGTCGACAGTCACGTCAAGAACGTGCGTCGCAAACTGGAACAGATCGATCCCAGTTGCACGCCGATTCAGTCGATCTATGGTGTGGGGTATCGGTTCGAGCTGTGATGTGAGGGTGATCGATCACCTTGGCGGGCAGAGCTGTACGACAATGGTTCTGCCCACCCTGTGGGAGCAAGGCTTGCCCGCGAAAGGGCCATAAACTTCACCCAGATTTGCGCGTACGCTGCTCCAGCACCAGGTAGATCACGCAGGAAATCGCCAACGGCAGCAGGAAATACAGCGCCCGATAACCGATCAGCGCGGCCAGCAGCGCCCCCTTGGAATACTCGCCCTGCAGCAGGGTGATGAAGATCGTTTCCAGCACCCCCAGCCCTGCGGGGATATGGGTGATAACCCCGGCAATGCTGCTGATCAATAGAATCGCCAGCACCTCGAAGTAGCTCGCCTTGGCCGGCAGCAGGAGATAGATCAGCGAGCCCATCAACGCCCAGTTCAGCGCTCCGGTCGAGGCTTGCAGGAGGGCAAAGCGCAGCGACGGCAAGGTAATTTCATTGCCACGTACTTGCCAGGTCCGTTTGCGCGCAAAGGCGCACGCCAGCAGATACCCCACCCCAGCCAGCACCATGGCCACGCCGATCAGGCGGAGGCCAGTGGAGCCTATCTTCATGCCCTCGGGCAGGTCGGGGAAGCCCGATGCGAAGACTGCTCCGCCAATCAGCAGATACCCTAGCCAGTTGGTGATCAGTCCAAGGCTGAGAATCTGAGTGATGGTCGCCGCCTTGAGGCCCAGCTTGCCGTACAGCCGATAGCGCAGGGCGATGCCGCCTACCCAACTGCTCAGGTTGAGGTTGAATGCATAGCAGACGAACGCCAGCGGCAGCACCTTGGTAGCGGGCACCTCGTGGCCGGTGTAGCGTTTGGATAACAGATCATAACTGGCGAAGACCAGATAGCTTGCCAACGTGATGCCCGCACCCAGCAGCAAGGTGCTCAGCTTGTAAGAGCGCAAGGCGTGGCTGACCTCCTGCCAATCCATGTTGCGCACCAACATGAACAACAGCACCGGCACCATGACGAAACAGAATACGGCCATACCGCGTTTCAGCCAGCGCCACAGATTGCGCTGGCGGCTCGTGGTGGGCGCAGCGTCGTGTTCAGCGGCGCTCGCTTTCATGAGGCTTTCTCCTGGTCAAACGCAGGCGTGACGGGTGTCTCGCCGGGCGTTGGCAACATCGGCTTGAGTTTCGGGGAATGGGCGGGCAGCAGGCCGACAATCGCCGGAAAATGACGCAAGAAGTGGAAGCACACAAAGATGATCGGCGCGCGCCACCAATAACCGCGCAGTACGCGTTCCAGAGGGATAGACTTGCATTTCGTCTCTGAGAGTTCGTGCAAGTGCTCATGCAGCCGGGCGTTGAAGGCGCGATCATCGATGATCAGATTACCTTCCAGGTTCAGCGAAAGGCTCAGGGGATCGAGATTGCTCGACCCTACTGTCGACCAGCGCTCGTCCACCAACGCGACCTTGCCGTGCAGGGGACGCTCGATGTATTCACGAATGACCACGCCGTCGCGCAGCAGGTAGTTGTAAAGCAGCCGCGAGCACAAGCGCATCAGCGGTATATCCGGCATGCCTTGCAGGATCAGCGTCACAGCGACGCCACGCCGCGCGGCATTGCGCAATTCGCGCAAGAGTCGATAGCCCGGGAAGAAATAGGCGTTGGCGATAATGATGCGTTGACGCGCGTGCGTCACCGCATGCAGATAATGCTGTTCGATATCGTTGGTGTGCTGGGTGTTGTCGCGCACGCTAAGCAACATCCGCGCTTTGGCAGTATCGGCGTCTGGCGCCGGGCCGCGCGACAGCCAGGGCTTGGCGGTACGAGCCAACCGGCTGGTCTCGTCCATCAACTTCAACGTGGCGGCGTGCAGGTTGGTGACGATCGGCCCGCGGACCCGCATGGCGTAATCCTGTTTGGCCATCGGGCCGTAATCTGCCAAGTGGTCGGCGCAGTAATTGATGCCGCCAATGAAGCCAATTTCACCGTCCACTATCACGTGTTTGCGGTGCAGGCGGCGGAACAGGTTGGTGCGCACGCCGAAACGACGAGGTTGCGGATCGAAGGCCAGCAGATGGACGCCGGCATCCGTCATGGCGCGGATAAACGGCGCTTGCAACTCGTCGCTGCCATAGCCGTCGACCAGCATTTCCACGCGCACGCCGCGTTGCGCCGCATCGATCAACACCTCTTGCAGTTCACGGCCGACCTTGTCGTCACGAAAGATAAAGGTCTCGATCAAGACTTCTTCACGGGCGCCGCGGATGGCGGCGAACACGCTGGGGAAGAATTCCTCGCCGTTGATCAGCAGTTGCGCTTCGTTATCGGCACGCCAATGCTCGTCCGGGCTGGCGATAAAGTCCTGCATTAGCGCGTCCTTGCCATTCGGGCTCATAGGTGCACCTCGACGGCCAGCGGCACATGGTCGGACAGATGCGACCAAGGCTTGCGAGACAGCACCTGAGGCAGAACGGCCTTGGCGTTGCGGAGATAGATGCGGTCAAGGCACAACAGCGGCCAGCGCGCCGGGAAGCTGCGGGCAGGGGCGCCGAAGGTATCGACGAAGACTTCATGCATGCCAGCCTCGGCCAGCATCCCGTCGGCGCGCAGGCGCCAGTCGTTAAAGTCTCCAGCGACGATCACCGGCGCGCCCTCCGGAATGCGCGCCAGCAAATCGCAGAGCAAACGCAACTGCTGCTGGCGTTGTCCCTCTCGCAGCCCGAGGTGCACGCAGATGGTATGCACTTCGCCCTGGCCGGGCACCGCCAGCACCGAATGCAGCAGGCCGCGGTCCTCAGTGCCATCGCTGACCGACACGTCGAGATTCTCGTGACGCAGGATGGGAAATTTCGACAGCAGGGCATTGCCATGCTCGCCGTCCGGATACACCGCGTTGCGTCCATAGGCGAACACCGGCCACATGCTGTCGGCGAGAAACTCGTACTGTGGGACGTCGGACCAGTTGTCGTAGCGCTGGCCGTGCTGGCGGTGGGTGCCGAGTACTTCCTGCAGGAACACCACATCGGCGGACAATGCCCGCACGGCCTCGCGCAGCTCGGGCAGCACAAAGCGCCGGTTCAAGGGGCTGAAGCCTTTGTGAGTATTGACCGTCAACACCCGCAAGACAGTCACCGCAGGGGCGTCCTTGGGCAATGCCGTGGCCGGCGTCGACTGGGCGGCGTCGGCGAGATCCTGAGTGTGCATGGGTAAAGCTCCTGGCGGGTCATTCGCAGTCGCGCCATGGCAGGCGACGAGCGTCGGGTGGCTTACGCCAGAGCCGCTTCTGGGAGATAAGCAGACTCTGTGGTTCCGACTGAAGGAGGGGCAGGAAGTTTCACTGGAATGCCTGACGGCAGGGCCTGCAAGCCAAGCTGGACAGGTTGTTGGGCGAGCACGTCACTGCACACCGCCCGACCCCAGGCAGGACATGATGGAATATCGAAAACGCCAACGCAGGTGCTCCCGATGTTGGCCCGAAAACATCAAGGAACGCTCACACACCTGCGCGCAACCGCTTGTAGACCGTATTGCGGCTCACGCCCAAGTGCTTGGCAAGCTGCGAGATATTTCCCCCACAGGCTTGCAACAGTTCATTCAAATCCCCACTCGAGCCCGACACCGCGTGGCTGTCAGAGGCTTTGACAGTCACACTGCTGCGCCTGGAGCACTCCAGGTCTGCGAAGAAATCCTCTGGTAGATGCGCGGGCCTGATCAACTCACCGTCGGCCAAGGCCAGGGCCACCTGAATTACATTGCTGAGCTGGCGAAGGTTGCCGGGCCAGGGATGGCGCTCGAACAGGGCCATCACCTGCGGATCGAACCCCGCCGTTTGCTCGGGTTCACGGTGTTGGTTCCAGATGCTGCGCACCAGTGCGGGTAGGTCAGTACGCTCGCGTAGCGGGGGCAGTTGCAGATTCAAACCGCTGATGCGGTAATACAGATCCTGTCGGAACAGCCCGCGATGTACCTGATCGCGCAGCGAACAATGGGTCGCAGAGATCAGCCGGATGTCCACCGGGTGTTGCTCGCTGCTGCCCAAAGGCTGTACGCAGCGTTCCTGCAAGACCCGTAGCAAGCGGGCCTGAACCGCAAGCGGCATGTCGCCGATTTCGTCCAGGAACAGTGTGGCCTTGTGTGCCTTGCGAATCAGGCCGATGCTGCCTTTATGGTGCGCGCCAGTGAACGCGCCCTTTTCATAGCCAAATAGCTCCGCTTCCACCAACTCTGAAGGGATCGCCGCGCAGTTCACAGCGATCAACGGCTGCCTGGCCCGCGAGCTGGCCTGATGCAGCGCCTTGACGAACACTTCCTTGCCGGCACCGGTTTCACCGTGAATCAACAGCGGTACGTTCTTTTCAAGCAACCGTTGTGCCTGTGCGAGGGCTTTGTCGATCTTCGGATCGCCAAAACCCACGGTCATCGGCAACGCGCAGGCCACCGGCTGCGCCACCTGAGGCACGCTTGCCAGGGGCAGAACGGGGGCTTTGGGATGTTTGAGCTGACCATAAAAGCGGTTGTCACGTGAGGCCTGCAGAGCGAAGGGTTGCCCGCCTGACTGATCGAGCACCTCGGCCACCGATGTCCTGAACAGCTCGTCGATGTTTGCCTGCAGCTTGCTCGTCCCTAGCAGGCTGTCAGCGCGACGGTTGGCACAGAGGATGTACCCGCTCTCATCGAAAATCAGCAGGCCGGCCCACTGGCTGTCGAGGTTGTCCAGGCCCGTGTTGAAGATGAGCTGGAAATGGGTGTTCTGAAACTGGTCAAGAATCAGCCTGTTTTCGATGGTCTGACTGATCATCTTCACCATCCCCAGGGTGTAGGAGGGCGGGAGGAAACTGTCGCTGGACAGGTCCAGCACTCCCATCAAACGCCGTGAGGCGTCGAAGATTGGCGCTGCTGAGCCGGTCATGAAGCGATTGGCCTTGAGGAAGTGCTCGTCGTGCTCGATGTGCACCGCTTGCTCACCGGCCAGCGCCGTACCGATGGCATTGGTGCCGGCCGCCTGTTCGACCCAGCATGCGCCTGCTACGAAGCCCAGCCCCTGGGCCGGTTCGAGGAAGCGCTGAGTGCCCCACGAGTTGAGCACCTGCCCCTGATGATCCGCGAGCAGGATCAGGCAGTTGGCATTGCTCAGGATGTTTTCGTAGAACGGCAACACCTGCTGGTGTGCCGTCAGCGACAGCACTCGGTGACGTTCGAGCAACTGGGAAACCTGCTGCGCCGGTAATTGGCCGAAGGCCGGAAGCGAACGGTGGTCCAGGCCGAACTCCCTGCAGCGGGCCCAGGAATCCTTGATCATGGTGTCGTGCGCAATGGCAATGCCGGGTGTGGCCATATCGAGATCGCTCCGTGCAGCGTCTTTTATTGTTATGGGGGTAGGGCGTGGGTCGAGCGTGTGCGACCTGAAAACTTCTGTGCAGTGTTGTTCAGTATTGCTCAAAGTCAATGTTCACTGTGTTCAGGTGTTCAGCTTTTTCTGTTCATTTGTTTTCGCCAACGAACGATCCCTGCGGGCAATGGTTTGCCGCCAACCCCCTGCTGCGCGCATTCCAGGCGGATGAGGGCGGCCGGGAGGGGCCTTGGCACGATTGTCGCTATATCACCAGCAGTCGACGAACGTGTCGACCAGCACCCGCCTTCTAATAAAAAACGCCACTGACCAAAGGGCACGCCATGTCTCTCACGCTGGAGCACGTCAGCCGCTCGATCGACGGCCAGGTCTGGATCGACGATGTATCGTTGAGCTTCGAACCGGGCTCATTCAACGTTTTGCTGGGGCGTACCTTGTCGGGCAAAACCAGCTTGATGCGCTTGATGGCCGGACTGGACAAGCCCGACAGCGGGCGCATCCTGATGAATGGCAACGATGTCAGCCAGATTGCCGTGCGCCATCGCAACGTCTCGATGGTTTACCAGCAGTTCATCAACTATCCCAGCATGACCGTTTACGACAATATCGCCTCGCCGCTGCGCCAGGCCGGTGTCTCGAAAGACGAAATCAGGCGCAAGGTGCTGGAAACCGCCACGATGCTGCGGATCGAAAAATTCCTCAGTCGCTATCCTCTTGAATTGTCCGGAGGCCAACAACAACGCACGGCCATGGCCCGTGCACTCGTCAAGGACGCGGAGCTGATTCTCTTCGACGAGCCGTTGGTCAACCTGGACTACAAACTGCGCGAAGAGCTGCGTCAGGAAATGCGCCTGCTCTTTGAAGCTCGCCACACCATCGCCATCTACGCCACCACCGAGCCCAACGAGGCCTTGGCGTTGGGAGGCACCACGACCATTCTGCACGAAGGGCGGGTGATCCAGAGCGGCCTGACCCCCAAGGTCTACCATCAGCCGAAAACGGTGCTGGCCGCCGAGCTGTTTTCCGAGCCACCTATCAATCTCATGCCCGGCAGCATCGAGGGTAACGAGGTCAGCTTTGCCAACTTCGCCCACTTCCCGCTCAACGTTGACCTGCGCAAAATCGGTAACGGTAATTACCAGTTTGGTGTGCGGCCCAGCCACCTGAGCCTCGTGCCCTCCAACGATGACGACCTGGAGTTGGCGGTCACCGTCGAACTGGCGGAGATCAGTGGCTCCGAGACTTTCCTGCATGTGCGCAACGAGCATTTCTCGTTGGTGCTGCATCTGCCAGGCGTGCATGGATACGAAGTGGACGCGCCGATTCGCGTGTACATCCCCACCCACAAATTGTTTGTGTTCGATCCCCACGGCAGCCTGATCCAGGCACCCGGCCTGCGCATGGCGAGGGTTGCCTGATGGCTGAAATCCGCTTGCAGAACCTGGCCCACAGCTACGTCGCAGCGCCCACCGGCCCCGACGATTATGCGATCCGCGAAATGAGCCACATCTGGGAGCAGGGCGGCGCCTACGCACTGCTCGGCCCTTCCGGCTGCGGCAAATCCACCTTGCTGAACATCATCTCCGGCCTGCTGAGCCCATCGGAAGGCCAGGTCATGTTCGATGCCAAGGTGGTCAACGCACTGTCCCCGGAACAGCGCAACATCGCCCAGGTGTTTCAGTTTCCGGTGGTCTACGACACCATGACGGTGTACGACAACCTGGCGTTTCCGCTGCGCAACCAAGGCATGGATGAAAAAAGGGTACACGCCAAGGTCAGTGAAATCGCCGATGTGCTTGATCTCCAGCCACTGCTCAAAAAGAAGGCCAAGAACCTCACCGCTGATGAAAAGCAGAAGGTCTCCATGGGCCGTGGGCTGGTGCGCGACGACGTGTCGGCGATTCTCTTCGACGAGCCGCTGACGGTGATCGACCCGCACTTGAAGTGGAAACTGCGGCGCAAGCTCAAGCAGATCCACGAGCAGTTCAATATCACCATGGTCTACGTAACCCATGATCAGTTGGAGGCTTCGACCTTCGCGGACAAGATTGCGGTGATGTACGGCGGCCAGATCGTGCAGTTCGGTACCCCCCGTGAATTATTCGAAAAGCCCCGGCACACCTTTGTGGGCTATTTCATCGGCAGCCCGGGGATGAACCTGATCGACGTCACCCCCGAGCCGGGTGGGGTCGGGTTTGGTCAGGCAGGGTCTGCCAAAGTCGTGGTGCCACTGTCCGAGGGCGTGCAACAGCGCCTGGCAGCCACTCGATGGACTCGTCTGACCCTGGGTATCCGGCCCGAATTCGTGCATGTGTGGGACGGTCCTTATGACGAAGCCTGGTGCGCTGACGTGACCTATGTCGAAGACCTCGGGACCTACAAAATCCTTACCTTGAAGCTCGCCGGACAATTGCTGAAGGTGCGCCTGCAAGAAGACAAACCGGTGCCGCAAGGGCAGGCCTGGATCAGCTTTCCGGGACAATGGCTGATGGTCTATGCCGATGATTTCCTCGTCGAAGGCGACGTCCCGCTTGCCAGTGACTCGGCCCAAGGGGTAGCCCATGCGTAAAGTGCAGAACAACAAGGCCTGGTGGCTGGTGCTGCCGGTATTCCTGCTGGTGGCCTTCAGCGCAATCATCCCGATGATGACGGTGGTCAATTATTCGGTACAGGACATTTTCGATCAGTCCAGCCGGTACTTCGTCGGCACGGACTGGTTCAAGCAGGTGCTGCAGGACCCGCGCCTGCACGACTCGCTACTGCGCCAATTCATCTACTCGAGCTGTGTGCTCCTGATTGAAATCCCGCTGGGTATTGGCATCGCCCTGAGCATGCCAACCAAGGGACGATGGTCGTCGCTGTGCCTGATCGTCATGACCATCCCGCTGCTGATTCCGTGGAATGTGGTGGGCACCATCTGGCAGATCTTCGGCCGTGGCGACATTGGCTTGATGGGCTGGTTTCTCAACAATGTGCTGGGCATCAGCTACAACTACGCGGCCAATGCGTCGGACGCCTGGGTGACGGTGCTGATCATCGATGTCTGGCACTGGACTTCGCTGGTGGCGCTGCTGTGTTATTCCGGCTTGCGGGCCATCCCGGATGTCTACTACCAGGCGGCGCGAATCGATCGCGCGTCGAACTGGGCGGTATTTCGGCACATCCAGTTGCCAAAAATGAAAAGCGTGCTGCTGATTGCCGTGATGCTGCGGTTCATGGACAGCTTCATGATCTACACCGAGCCATTCGTGCTGACCGGTGGCGGCCCCGGTAACTCCACGACCTTCCTCAGCCAGACGCTCACGACCATGGCGCTGGGGCAGTTCGACCTCGGCCCGGCAGCGGCCTTCTCGCTGGTGTATTTCCTGATCATTCTGTTGGTGTCGTGGGTGTTCTATACCGCGATGACCCACGGCGAAACCAATTAAGGGAGGGCATGAGCATGCGCAAGAACATGTCGTTCAGAAAACTCGTGCCGCTATGGCTCTATTTGCTGTTTCTGCTGCTGCCCATCTATTGGCTCGTCAATATGTCGTTCAAGACCAACACCGAGATACTCAGCGGCTTGACGCTCTTCCCTCGGGACTTCACGTGGGCCAACTACAAGGTCATCTTTACCGATGAGAGCTGGTACAGCGGCTATATCAACTCGCTGTATTACGTGTGTTTGAACACGGTGATTTCGCTGAGCGTCGCGTTGCCCGCCGCTTACGCGTTCTCGCGCTACCGCTTTCTCGGCGACAAGCACCTGTTCTTCTGGTTGTTGACCAACCGCATGGCACCACCGGCGGTGTTTCTGCTGCCGTTCTTCCAGCTGTATTCGTCTATTGGTTTGTTTGACACGCACATTGCGGTCGCCCTGGCTCACTGCTTGTTCAACGTACCGCTGGCAGTGTGGATTCTGGAGGGCTTTATGTCCGGGGTGCCCAAAGAGATTGACGAAACGGCCTACATCGATGGCTACAGCTTTCCCAAATTTTTCGTCAAGATTTTTATCCCATTGATTGGCTCGGGTATCGGCGTCACGGCATTTTTCTGCTTCATGTTCTCGTGGGTGGAACTGCTCCTGGCGCGCACCCTGACCTCGGTCAATGCCAAGCCGATCGCTGCGGTGATGACGCGCACGGTTTCGGCCTCGGGCATCGATTGGGGCGTGCTGGCGGCGGCGGGGGTGTTGACCATCCTGCCGGGCATGCTGGTGATCTGGTTCGTTCGCAACCATGTGGTCAAGGGCTTCGCTCTTGGCCGTGTCTGAGGAGTGGTAAAAATGGATTGGATGGCCTGGACACTGCCCACCGCGATCTTCTTTGCCGGCATCGCCTTGTTACTCACGGCGATGACCGCCTGGGAGCTGCGCTCGGCAAGCATCCCACGTCGGGGTTTTCTGCCGATTTCCACAACGCGTGGCGATCGGTTG
The DNA here is from genome assembly GCA_903970465.1 of Gammaproteobacteria bacterium. Taxonomy (GTDB): domain Bacteria; phylum Pseudomonadota; class Gammaproteobacteria; order Pseudomonadales; family Pseudomonadaceae; genus Aquipseudomonas. The sequence continues at coordinate 1,859 of CAJCIO010000015.1, read as the reverse complement.
TTCATCGGGCTACTGGGAAGTGCCTACCTGCATCTGCTGGTGATCGGCGCGACCGACTGGAATATCTGGATAGCCTCCGGAGTTTCCCTGGTATGGCTGGTGGTTGTCATGCGCTGGGGTTGAGCTCTTTCAACCCATCCAACACACAATGAGCGGTCTACAAAAGAAGCATCACTGGAGGTGTCTATGTTCAATAACAAAAACAAGCTGCGACATAGCGTGACCATTTCGACCCTGCTGACCCTCAGTGGGCTGAGTCTCTCGGCCTGGGCGGACCCGTACGAAGACGCGGCCAAGAAGTGGGTGGGCAACGAGTTCAAGCCATCGACGCTGACCAGCGAGCAGCAGCTCGACGAGCTGAAGTGGTTCATCAAGGCAGCCGAACCCTTTCGTGGCATGAAGATCAAGGTCGTGTCCGAGACTTTGACCACCCACGAGTACGAGTCCAAGACCCTGGCCAAGGCCTTTACTGAAATTACCGGTATCGAAGTCACGCACGACCTGCTGCAGGAAGGCGATGTGATCGAGAAGCTGCAGACTGCCATGCAATCGGACAAGAGCATCTACGATGGCTGGGTCAACGACTCCGACTTGATCGGTACCCACTTTCGCTACGGCAAGGCTGAAGCGCTCAGTGATTTGATGGCCAATGAAGGCAAGGACTTCACCTCGCCGACGCTGGACATCAAGGACTTCATCGGCATCTCGTTTACCACCGCCCCGGACAAGAAAATCTATCAGTTGCCCGACCAGCAGTTCGCCAACCTTTACTGGTTCCGTGCCGACTGGTTCGAGCGCGCAGACCTCAAGGCAAAATTCAAAGCCAAGTACGGTTATGAATTAGGCGTGCCGGTGAACTGGTCGGCCTATGAAGACATCGCCAAGTTCTTTAGCGAAGACGTCAAGGAAATTGACGGCAAGAAGGTTTATGGCCACATGGATTATGGCAAGAAGGACCCTTCGCTCGGTTGGCGTTTCACCGATGCCTGGTTCTCCATGGCGGGCAGCGGCGACAAGGGCCTGCCCAACGGCTTGCCCGTGGACGAGTGGGGCATCCGCGTAGAGGATTGCCATCCAGTGGGTTCGAGCATTACCCGCGGCGGTGATACCAATGGCCCTGCCGCGGTATTCGCGACGCAGAAATATATCGATTGGCTCAAGGCCTACGCGCCCCCTGAAGCGGCTGGCATGACCTTCTCGGAGTCGGGGCCGGTGCCTTCACAAGGCAATGTTGCGCAGCAGATTTTCTGGTACACCGCTTTCACCGCCGACATGACCAAACCAGGCTTGCCGGTGATGAACGCCGATGGCACGCCGAAATGGCGGATGGCACCGTCGCCAAAAGGCCCGTACTGGAAGGACGGCATGAAACTGGGCTATCAGGATGTGGGTTCATGGACCTTCCTCAAGGCGACGCCGGAGAAACAGCGTCTGGCCGCCTGGTTGTATGCGCAGTTTGTGACGTCGAAAACCGTGTCGCTGAAAAAAACCATCGTTGGTTTGACGCCTATTCGCGAGTCGGACATCAATTCCAAGGAGATGACCGAGTTGGCGCCTAAGCTGGGTGGCCTCGTCGAGTTTTATCGCAGCCCGGCCCGTGTGCAGTGGTCACCCACCGGCACTAACGTACCGGATTATCCGAAGTTGGCTCAGCTGTGGTGGAGCCATGTCGCCGAAGCCGTCACGGGCGAGAAGTCGGCCCAGGCAGCGCTGGACGGGTTGGCGAAAGACCAGGACGCGATCATGACGCGCATCGAGCGCTCCAAGGTGCAGGACGCCAGCGGTTGCGCGCCGAAGATGAACCCCGAGACCTCGGCCGAGGCCTGGTACAAAAAGGCTGAAACCAGCGGCGGCCTGCT
>CAJCIO010000014.1 GCA_903970465.1 Gammaproteobacteria bacterium | reverse complement strand
GCGAAGCCCTCGGCGAGTTTCTCGTACAGCTCGCCAGCGGCCTTCTTGAACGGACGGTCCCAGCCATCGGTGAGGGCGTGGCCGTCCAGAGAGGACATCATGTGGCAGATAACGTAGGGCTTCATCGCGGGCTCCGGTTCGGAATATTGATCTAATGCCGACCCGGGATCGCGCTGGATAGTTCATCTCGTGCGAACCTTGAAGGCCCTTTCGCGGCCGAACGCGCAACCTTGCTGGCGCGGGTATACGACTTCGGTACTGCCAACCCTGGGGGCGCAAAGCCGACTCGCGAAAGAGCCGATAGCATCGACAAAAATTCAAGCCCTGCCACCACCCGGAGCAACTACTTCACAAAATTATCCACCAGCAAATGCGCCACATCACTGCCCCGCCCACTCAGAACCGCTTTGGCGGAATACAACGCCATGTTCGATACCTGCGAGAACTCCACTTTGGGTGGCATCACCAGCTCCTCAGGGTTGACCTTCACGTCCAGCAGCGCCGGGCCCGGATAGGCCAGGAACGCCGCCACCGCCTGCTCCAGTTCGGCGCCTTCGGTGACCTGCTGACCATGGAAGCCAATGACCTGAGCCAATTTAGCGAAATCCGGATTGAGCAACTCGGTGTAGTTATCCAGCAGGCCCTCGACCTTTTGTTCGATCTGCACGAAGTTCAGCGAGGCATTGTTGTACACCACCACCTTGATCGCCAGCTTCTCTTGCACTGCTGTGAGCAGATCGCCCATCAGCATGGCCAGGCCGCCGTCGCCCGACAGCGAGATGACCTGCCGTTGCGGATAGGCCTTTTGCAAGCCCAGCGCCTGGGGCATGGCGTTGGCCATGGTGCCGTGGCGCAGGCTGGTGAGCGTGCGGCGCTGGCCGTTGACGTTGATATGGCGCAGCAGCCAGACCATCGGCGAACCGCCGTCCGCGGTGAACAGCGCATCGGCGCTGGCGTGCTTGTCGAGCAGATGGGTCAGGTACTGCGGGTGGATCAGCTCGCCGTCGGTGTGGCGCTGATCGTGAGCCAGCGTCTTGAGGGTCTTCTGGCGCACCTTCAGGCACTCTTCAAGATAATCGTGCTCGCTGCGCTCCGAGATCAATGGCAGCAGCGCTTGCAGGGTCGCGGCGATATCGCCGACCACTCCCAGGTCGATCGGATGACGACGGCCAAGGTGAGCACCCTTGCGATCGACCTGAATCACCGTGGCCTTGGCCGGATAGAATTGCTGCCAGGCAAAGTCGGCGCCCAGCAGCAGCAAGGTGTCGCAGTTCATCAAGGCGTGATAGCCCGACTCGACCCCGAACACGCCAGTCATGCCCATGTTGTAAGGGTTGTCGTATTCAACGAAATCCTTGGCACGTGACGTGTGAGCGATCGGTGCCTTGAGGCGACTGGCCAACTCGACCAGGTCGTCGTGGGCGCCCTCGCAACCGTAACCGGCGTAAATGGCAATCTTCTTGCCCTTGGCCAGCAAATCGGCGATCTGCGCCAGCTCATCGTCATTGGGCCGTAACACCGGGCGCGGCTGATGGGTACTGAACGGGCGATCCCCCTTGACCTCCATGCTGCTGATATCGGAGGGCAGAATGATCACTGCCACGCCGCCTTCGTTGAGCGCGGTCTGCGCCGCCATCATGGTCACCCGGCGAGCCTGCTGCGGGGTGTAGACCTGTTCGCAGAACACCGTGCAATGGCCGTAGACCGCCTTGAAATCCACCTCCTGGGGGAAGTCCATGCCCAGCTCGCTGGTCACCACCTGACTGGCGATCAGCACCAAGGGCGCGCCATTGCGTTGCGCTTCAAAGATGCCGTTGATGAAGTGCAGGCCACCGGGGCCACAGGACCCGGCGCAGGCCGTGAGGCGGCCACTGATCAGCGATTCGGCACCGGCAGCGAAGGCGGCGACCTCTTCGTGGCGCACATGCACCCAGTCGATGTCGCTGCGGTGAATGGCGTCGGTCACGTAGTTGAGGGTGTCACCGACAATCCCGTAGCAATTGCGCACACCCGCGGCGTGCAGGGTTTCGACGACGATATCGGCAACTTTCTTGGCAGCCATGAAGTGCTCCTTTCGATTTTGGCGCGAAGGGGTTTCAGGGTTAGTGGGCCGGTGCCTGGCATGAGTTCACAGCAATTGCCCTGGCGGGACATCCAATCTCAGGCCGTTCAGGCATCTGGATCAGCACCGCGCCCATGACACTTTCTACACGAAACATCTTGCGCGATGTATGGTCACACCCCAGTGCGTCGTAGTGCTCCAGCGCACGGCGCGACCTTCCGGTTAATGGGGACAGATCATGAACACCCAAGCACTGATCGACATCGCCAACGCCCTTGTCGCGGATGGCAAGGGCCTGTTGGCCATGGATGAAAGCAGCTCGACCTGCCGCAAGCGCTTCGTCGAGCAAGGCATCGAAGATACCGAAGAAATGCGCCGCGCCTACCGCGAGTTGCTGATCACCACCCCAGGGCTGAGCGACAGCGTCAGCGGCTTGATTCTCTTCGACGAAACCATTCATCAGGCGAAAAAAGACGGCACGCCGTTCGTCGAACTGATCGTCAAGGCCGGGATGATCCCTGGCATCAAAGTCGACCTGGGCGCCAAGACGCTGTCCGGGCATCCGGGCGAAACCGTGACTGAAGGCCTCGATGGCCTGCGTACCCGCTTGCAGGACTATTACAAGCTAGGCGCCCGCTTCGCCAAGTGGCGCGGGGTCATCAACATCGGCGACGGCATCCCGAGCGCGGCCTCCATCGCGGTCAACGCCCATGCGCTGGCCCGCTACGCCGCGCTGTGCCAGGACGTCGGCCTGGTGCCCATCGTCGAGCCAGAAGTCCTGATGGACGGCGACCATTCACTGGCGCGCTGCGGCGAAGTCACCGAAAAAGTCCTCCACGCCGTCTTTGCCGAGTTGAATACCCAAGGCGTGCTGCTCGAAGGCATGCTGCTCAAGCCCAATATGGTCACCAGCGGCGCCGACAGCAGCCAGCAAGCCGATGTCCATGCAGTCGCGGCAGCGACCCTTGAAACCTTGCTGCGCTGCGTACCGGCGGCGGTACCGGGCATCGCCTTTCTCTCGGGCGGACAGGCACCGGCACTGGCTTCGGCGCATTTGAATGACATGCATCAAGGTCCCGCGTTGCCATGGGCGCTAACCTTCTCCTATGGCCGGGCCCTGCAGCAACCGGCGCTGAATGCCTGGAACGGTGAAGCGGCCAACGTGGTTGCCGCGCAAAAACAACTGGAGCAACGCGCTGCGCTCAATCGCGCCGCCGTTCAAGGCCGCTACACTGCAGAGATGGAACCTAAATGACTGCACCGGCACCGCAACTGAGACTGTTTCTAGTGCGCCACGGCCAGACCGAATGGTCGCTGACGGGCCAGCACACCGGGCGCAGTGATATCCCGCTGACCGAACAGGGCGAAGCCGAGGCCCGCTCGATAGCACCGTTGTTGAGCAGCGTCAGCTTCAATTACGTGTTCAGCAGCCCGCTGCAACGCGCCCGACAAACCTGCGACCTGGCCGGGCTGGGCGACGAGGTAGAGATCCTGCCCGACCTCGCCGAATGGGACTACGGCGTATACGAGGGCCTGCGCACTCCAGAGATTCGGCAACAGAAGCCCGGCTGGAACATCTTTCGCGACGGTTGCCCACAAGGCGAATCCGCTGCCCAGATGACCGCCCGTATCGACCGTCTGATTGCACACCTCAAGACGCTCAGCGGCGACGTCGCGCTGTTCGCCCACGGCCATGTCGGCTGTGTGCTGGCGACCCGCTGGTTAGGCCAGGCGTTGACCGAGGCCGGGCATTTCCCCTTGGCCACGGCCTCGCTGAGCGTACTGACGCTGGACCCGAAACACGCAAACGTACCGATTATCGCGGCCTGGAATCTGACCCCCGGCCGAGGTTTCCTGGAGGGCTATACGCGCCCAGACTGATTGCAATACCGCGGCCCGTTCGGGTCGCGTCTATCGCGGAGAACAGCATGCGCAAGACACTTTCGACCGAACAGCTGCGCAAGATGAACGCCTACTGGCGCGCGGCCAACTACTTGTCGGTAGGGCAAATCTACCTAGCCGACAATCCGCTGCTCGAAGAGCCATTGCGCCAGGAACACGTCAAGCGCCGCCTGCTCGGCCACTGGGGCACCACCCCCGGTTTGAATATGCTCTACGTGCATTGCAACCGGCTGATCCGCGAAAACGACCTGAACATGATCTTCATCACCGGCCCCGGCCACGGTGGTCCGGGTCTGGTCGCCAATACCTACCTCGAAGGCTCGTACACCGAGCGCTACCCGGCCATCGAACGCAGCCGCAACGGCCTGCATCGACTGTTCCGCCAATTCTCCTGGCCGGCGGGCATTCCCAGTCACGTCTCTGCGCAAACCCCTGGCTCGATCCACGAAGGCGGCGAGCTGGGCTACTCCCTGGTACACGCGTACGGCGCGGCGTTCGACAACCCGGACCTGATCGTCACCTGCGTGGTCGGCGATGGCGAGGCCGAGACCGGCCCGCTCGCCGCCAGTTGGCACTCCAACAAGTTCCTCAACCCGGCCAGCGATGGCGCGGTGCTGCCGATCCTGCACCTCAACGGCTTCAAGATCGCCAACCCGACGATCCTGGCGTGGATCGGCAGGGCGGAGCTCACCGAGCTCATGCACGGCTACGGCTACGAACCCCTGTTCGTCGAGGGCCACGAGCCGGAGCGGGTGCACCAGGCGCTGGCCGGCGCTCTCGACGCGGCGCTGGCCGACATTCGCCGGATCCAGGCCGAGGCCCGCTCGGCGCCGGCTGAAGTGACGATCGAACGGCCGCGCTGGCCGATGATCGTCCTGAAGACGCCCAAGGGTTGGACCGGCCCTGAAATCGTCGACGGTCTCCCGGTCGAGGGCACATGGCGCGCCCACCAGGTGCCGCTGACCAACTTCGACCGGCCCGGCCATGTCGCCCAGCTGCGGGCCTGGATGGAGAGCTATCGGCCGGGCGAGCTGTTCGACGCGCACGGCAAGGTCCAGGGCAGCTTCGCCGACCTCGCGCCCACCGGCCACCGCCGCATGAGCGCCAACCCGCACGCCAACGGCGGCGAGCTGCTCGTCCCCCTCGCGATGCCGCATTTCCGCGACTACGCCATCGACGTGGCCGAGCCCGGCTCGGTCAAGGGGGAGTCGACCCGGGTGCTGGGCGTCTTCCTGCGCGATGTGATCGCCCGCAACCGGACCAATTTCCGCCTGTTCGGTCCGGACGAGACGGCCTCGAACCGTCTCGAGGCCGCCTACGAGGTCACAGGCAAGGTCTGGATGGCTGAGGTCGAGCCCAACGACACCAACCTGAGCGAGGACGGCCGGGTCATGGAGGTGCTCAGCGAGCACCTCTGCCAGGGCTGGCTGGAGGGCTATCTGCTCACCGGCCGCCACGGCGTCTTCTCCTGCTACGAAGCCTTCATCCATGTGGTCGATTCCATGGTCAACCAACACGCCAAGTGGCTGAAGACCACCCACCAGATCGACTGGCGCCGACCCATCGCCTCCCTGAACTATCTGCTCACCTCCCACGTCTGGCAGCAGGACCACAACGGCTTCTCGCACCAGGATCCGGGCTTCATCGATCACGTCGCCAAGAAGAAGGCGGATGTGGCGCGCATCTATCTGCCGCCGGACGCCAACACCCTGCTGTCGGTGGCCGACCACTGCCTGCGCAGCCGCGGCTACATCAACCTGATCGTCGCCGGCAAGG
>CAJCIO010000013.1 GCA_903970465.1 Gammaproteobacteria bacterium | reverse complement strand
TCACTTCCTGGGAGCGACCAGACGTTTTTCCAGCTCCCGACAGGCTTGCTGAACCATGTCTTCGGTGATCGGTACTTCGCGGCCCTGGGCATCGATGATCGAGCCTCCGACGACCTCGTGTGGCTGGACGCGTTTGACGGGCAATGTTTCGCTTGGGTGCGATTGCAGGCTCATGGTGTCTCTCCTCATCAGGTTGCGCGTAGCGTAAGACCCTGGCATGACCGAGGCGTTACAACGGTCACCGACGCTTGCACGTTCTGCATTCGGGTCGGGTACAGCCCTGCAGGCGGCGACTTAGAGCATTGCCGGGTTGTTCCTGCGAATAAGCGCTGTTCGGACTGTCCTGCTGTAGCTGACTGAGCGCCGCGCACGAAGTTCCGGCAGAGCGGCGCTGTCGCAAACCTTCCGACAGGGTGTAGGCTGGCCGCCCGAACCTGTGCAACGGCGTGGCCATGACCTTACTGACTTCGCGACACCGCCGCGCCCTGCGCCTGACCCTGGCGTTTCTGCGGCCTTACCGCTGGCAGACCCTGGGTGCCCTGATTGCCCTGATCATCACCGCCGCCATTGCCTTGTCCATGGGGCAGGGCGTGCGCCTGCTGGTAGATCAGGGCTTCGTCACCGGTTCGCCCGAACGCCTCAACCACGCGATCGAAGTATTCCTGCTGCTGGTGCTGGCGTTGGCGGCTGGCACCTTCACGCGCTTCTATCTGGTGTCGTGGATTGGCGAGCGAGTAGTCGCCGATTTGCGCCGCCGCGTATTCGACCACCTGATCGACCTGCATCCGGGTTTCTACGAAAACGCTCGCAGTTCCGAGATTCAGTCGCGGCTGACCGCCGACACTACCTTGCTGCAATCGGTGATCGGCTCGTCGCTGTCGCTATTCTTGCGCAACGCCTTGATGGTTATCGGCGGCATCGTGCTGTTGTTCATCACCAATCCCAAGCTCACCAGCATCGTGGTGATCGCCTTGCCTCTGGTGCTGGCGCCGATCCTGATCTTCGGCCGGCGGGTACGCGGGCTGTCGCGTCTGAGCCAGGACCGCATCGCCGATGTCGGCAGCTACGTCGCCGAAACGCTGGGCCAGATCAAGACCGTGCAGGCCTACAATCACCAGGCGCTGGACCGTGAGCGCTTTGCCGCCACCGTGGAGGGCGCCTTCGAAACTGCCGTCAAACGCATCCTGCAGCGCTCCTGGTTGATCACCTTGGTGATCGTGTTGGTACTGGGGGCCGTGGCGGTGATGCTCTGGGTGGGCGGCATGGACGTGATGGCCGGGAGCATCAGCGGTGGCGAGCTGGCGGCGTTCGTGTTCTACAGCCTGATCGTCGGCACCGCGTTCGGCACCCTCAGCGAAGTGATCGGCGAACTGCAGCGGGCCGCTGGCGCCGCCGAACGCATCGGTGAACTGCTGCAGGCGCGCAACGAGATCCATGCCCCGGCCAGCGGCATGCAGCGACTGCCGGCCCGAGTCAGTGGTCGTCTGCAATTGCAGGATGTGCACTTCGCCTATCCGACCCGGCTCGACAAGCCTGCGGTCGATGGCATCAGCCTGACCGTGCAGCCGGGCGAGACGCTGGCGCTGGTCGGGCCGTCTGGGGCGGGCAAGTCGACTTTGTTCGATCTGCTGCTGCGTTTCTACGATCCGCAACAAGGGCAGTTGCTGATCGAAGGCGTGCCGCTGCCGTCCCTCGATCCGCAGGATCTGCGCCGCCACTTCGCCTTGGTGTCGCAGAGCCCCGCTCTGTTCGTCGGGACGGTGGAAGAGAACATACGCTATGGCCAGCGTTTGGCCTCGCCGGCCCAGATCGAGCAAGCAGCGCGAGCAGCCCATGCCCATGAATTCATCGAGGCGTTGCCTCAGGGGTATCAGACGCTCTTGGGCGAAGGCGGGCAGGGCTTGTCCGGCGGCCAGCGGCAACGCCTGGCGATTGCCCGGGCGCTGCTGGTGGATGCGCCGATCCTGTTGCTCGACGAGGCAACCAGCGCGCTGGATGCGCAAAGCGAGCACCTGATTCAGCAAGCCTTGCCCACGCTGATGCAAGGGCGTACCACACTGGTGATCGCTCATCGATTGGCCACGGTACAGAACGCCGACCGCATTGCGGTGATCGATCAGGGGCGTCTTGTGGCGGTGGGGACCCATCGGCAGCTGCTGGACAGCAGCGAGCTGTATGCGCGATTGGCGGCGTTGCAGTTTACGGCAGGGAATGGGCTGGGAGGCTGAGGGCCCATTCGCTTCAGCGTAATTTTGAATCAGTCGCGATATTCACACAGATAGGCGGTATCGACTTCGACTTTCAGCTGGAACTTGCTGTTGGCAGGCACGTTGAACTGGCTGCCGGCAGCAAAGACTTCCCAATCGCCAGCCTCTGGCAGCATGACGGTCAAGGCGCCGGATACCACGTGCATGATTTCACGCTGAGCGGTGCCGAATTCATATTCACCAGGAGCCATCACGCCGACTGTGGCCGGACCTTCAGCGGTACCGAAAGCGATCGATTTCACGGTGCCATCGAAGTATTCGTTAACTTTGAACATGGGGCATCTCCGGGTAGATGGGCCAAAAGGGTGGCCAGTATGCCCAACGAGGCGGGGGCCGTCATCCGCTTTTGAACAGGTCCGGGAGTGCCAGCGGCAGCAGGCGAGCGGTGTTGCGAGCATCTTCGAGGGCGCGATGCTGCTGGCCGTTGAAGTGCAGCCCGGCCAGTTGCAGGGCTGCGTTGAGTCCAGTGGGTCGCTGCAATTGCCGAGCCTTGGCGAAGCGTTGCTTGAGGTTGATATGGGGCACATTGGCCATCAGGCTGTCGATCCCGTGCTGTTGCCAGGCCAACAATAATTGCTGGCGATCGTAATCGCCCCAGCTGACCCAGGCTTCGATTTCGCCGGCAAAGCGTTGCAGCCAGCGCTCGAAGGCCGGCCAGGCCTCTTGCAGCGGCGCTGCCGAATCGATGTTGGCCTGGGAGATGTGTGTCAGTTCGCGACAGAAGTTGGTCAGATGCGGCCTTCGCTGGGGCTTCACGAAGCGCTGGAAATGATCCAGTTCACGGCCATCGCGGTTGACCAGGCTGGCACCCAGCTCGATGATTTCCATTTCGGCGACCGGCCAGCCTCCCTCATCGGTGGTGGCTTCCAGATCGATAACCAGCCAATACGGCATGGCACACTCCAAGGCGAGGGGCTGATGGATCATAAAGTTGCTTGAGCGTAGAGCCTAGCCCCGAGCAGCAGTTCCCTGCGCCCATTGTGTATCGAGTGTTGTGGCTTGCCTCGGAGCACGGCAGTATTATTCCGCTATCGGCGTGATTATGGCATTTTGATATTGTCTGGCGTCAAAAAAACGCCTAAATTTGGTGTTCCCACTCTAGCCCAGGTTCTTCTCGTGCAGCTCAACTCCCTGCGTGTCGCCCAAGTTGCGCTGTTGTGGTTTTCAGCGACTCTTTTCAGCCTGCCCGCCGTGGCACAGCAAGAGGTGCGTATCGGCGCCGCGCATTTTCCGCCCTATACCGTGCGTCCGGAGAAGGGCGCTGATACGGGCTTGTTGCCGGAGCTTGTAGTCGCGCTCAATCAGTTGCAGAGCGTCTATCGCTTCGTGGTGGTACCGACGGCATTGCCCCGGCGTTTTCAGGACTTGAAGCAAGGGCGGATCGACCTGGCCATCTTCGAGAATCCCCAATGGGGCTGGCAGGACATCGACCATGTCAGTGTGGATCTGGGCCTCGAGGATGCCGAAGTGTTCGTGGCGCTGCGCAAGGACGGCCGGGGCCAGGAGTACTTCGACAGCCTGGACGGCAAGCGCTTGGCGGTGTTCAGCGGCTATCACTATGCCTTTGCCGGTTTTGATGCCGATCCTGGCTGGCTGGCCAGCCATTTCAACGCGATGCTGACCTATTCCCACGAAAGCAATTTGCTGATGGTGCTGCGTGGGCGCGCCGACATCGCACCTGTTACCCGGTCATTTTTGAGCGATTACCTGGCGCACAACCCGCAGGTAGCCGACAAGCTGATGATGTCTGAGCGCGTTGACCAGATCTATCACCACTATGCGATCCTGCGCCCTGACGCGCCGATCAGTGCCGAGGCGCTGCGCGGGTATTTTCAGCAACTGCACGCCAATGGCGACCTGCAGCGGATATTTCAGCCGTTGCGCATCTCTGTGCTGCCGATGCCCAGCCTGGCACCGCCCGAGCCGTCATCGCCGAGGTCGAAGGCTGCCAGCGAATAGCCTTGCTCGTCGACCTGCAACGCCCAGCCCTGGCGATCCCAGTCCCCTAGCACGATGCGTCGGGCGGGCTGATCGGCCACTGTGAGCTTGTGAATCGCCGGGCGGTGGGTGTGGCCATGAATCAAGGTATCGACGCCGTATTGCTGCATGATCCGCGGGACTTCTTCGGCGGTGACATCGACGATATCGTTGGCTTTCATGCGCGTCTGCGCCTTGCTTTCACTGCGCAGCTTGCGCGCCAGCTTGTGGCGGGTTTGCAGCGGCAGGTGGCGTAATACCCACAGGGTAAGGGGATGGCGCAGATAGCGCCGCAGGCGCATGTAGGCTTCGTCGCGTGTGCACAGGCTGTCGCCGTGCATCAGCAACACTGGCTGGCCGTTGAAGTCGACGCGGGTCGGGTCCTCCAGCAGGGTGCAGCCCGCCGCCTTGCAGAACGCCTTGCCCAGCAGAAAGTCGCGGTTGCCGTGCATGAGGAAAATGGTCACGCCGCTGTCCGCCAACGACCGCAGCGCGGCGCAGATGGACTGTTGATAGGGCGTCATGGCGTCGTCGCCGATCCAGGCTTCGAAAAAGTCGCCGAGAATATACAACGCGCTGGCCGCGCGGGCGCGGCCAGCGAGGAAGTCAAGAAACGCCCGGGTAATGTCCGGGCGTTCTTCTTGCAGGTGCAGATCGGAGATCAGCAGTATCACTCAACGATCTCGGCGCTTTCGATGACAACATCGTTGACTGGAACGTCCTGGTGGCCGTTCTTGCCAGAAGTCTTCACATCTTTGATCGCGTCGACGACCTCAGTGCCTTCGGTGACTTTACCGAACACCGCGTAGCCCCAGCCCTGGGTGTTCTTGGCGGTGTGGTTGAGGAAACTGTTGTCGCCAACGTTGATGAAGAACTGCGCCGAGGCGGAATGCGGCTCCATGGTGCGGGCCATGGCGACGGTGTACTTGTTGTTTTCCAGGCCGTTATCGGCTTCGTTCTGGATGCTTGGGCGCTTGTCTTTCTTTTCCTGCATGCCCGGCTCGAAACCGCCGCCCTGGATCATGAAATTGCCGATGACGCGGTGGAACACGGTGTTGCTGTAATGACCGGCCTTCACGTATTCGATGAAGTTGGCCACGGTGATCGGGGCTTTTTCGGCATTCAGTTCAATGACGATAGCGCCGTGGTTGGTGTTGAGTCTGACTTGAGTCATTGGGAAAATTCGCTCTTGTTGAAGAATTCAGTAGTGCTGACGCGCAGTCTAGCGTTCGGGATACGCTTTTGGCGGCGGTTTTTTCCGCTTGTCGCGCAATAAGGCGTCAGATTGTCGGCCGCGGCCTGTCAGGTGCCGGAGCGCTTGGGCTATGATACGGGCTTTGATTTGGTCGGCCTACCCTGGCCGCGCACTCGCATCGTTCAAGGATCCCATGAGCAAGCCTACTGCCGACACCGCTCCCAACGCCGCCGCCAAGGCCGGCCCTGCCGTACCGACCAACTTCCTGCGCCCGATCGTGCAGGCCGACCTGGATTCGGGCAAGCACACCGGCATCGTCACGCGCTTTCCGCCCGAGCCCAACGGCTACCTGCACATCGGCCACGCCAAGTCGATCTGTGTGAACTTCGGCCTTGCCCAGGAGTTTGGCGGGCAGTGCAACCTGCGTTTCGACGACACCAACCCGGCCAAGGAAGACCAGGAGTACATCGATTCCATCAAGGCCGACATCCAGTGGCTGGGCTTTCAGTGGGCCGGTGAAGAGCGCTACGCCTCGCAGTATTTCGACCAGTTGCACGACTGGGCGGTCGAGCTGATCAAGGCGGGCCTGGCCTATGTCGATGACCTCACCCCCGAGCAGGCCCGCGAATACCGCGGCAACCTCACCGAGCCTGGCAAGAACAGCCCGTTCCGCGAGCGTTCGGTCGAAGAGAGCCTGGACCTGTTCGCGCGCATGAAGGCTGGCGAATTCGCCGACGGCGCCCGCGTGCTGCGCGCCAAGATCGACATGGCCTCGCCGAACATGAACCTGCGCGACCCGATCCTGTACCGCATCCGCCACGCCCATCACCACCAGACCGGCGACAAGTGGTGCATCTACCCCAATTACGACTTCACCCACGGTCAGTCGGACGCCATCGAAGGCATCACTCATTCGATCTGCACCCTGGAGTTCGAAGGCCATCGCCCGCTGTATGACTGGTTCCTAGACAACCTGTCGGTGCCGTCCAAGCCGCGCCAGTACGAATTTTCGCGCCTCAACCTGAGCTACACCGTGACCAGCAAGCGCAAGCTCAAGCAGTTGGTCGACGAGAAGCACGTCAGCGGTTGGGATGACCCGCGCATGTCGACGCTCAGCGGTTTCCGCCGTCGCGGCTACACCCCTGAGGCGATCCGTAGTTTCTGCGAAATGATCGGCACCAATCGCTCCGACGGCGTGGTGGATTTCGGCATGCTCGAATTCAGCATCCGCGACGACCTGGATCGCAACGCGCCGCGCGCCATGTGCGTGTTGCGTCCGCTCAAGGTGGTGATCACCAACTACCCGGAAGGTCAGGTAGAAAACCTCGAGTTGCCGCGCCATCCCAAGGAAGACATGGGCATCCGTGCTCTGCCGTTCGAGCGGGAAATCTACATCGACCGCGACGACTTCATGGAAGAGCCGCCGAAAGGCTACAAGCGCCTCGAGCCGGGCGGTGAAGTGCGCCTGCGTGGCAGCTATGTGATCCGCGCCGACGAGGCCGTCAAGGATGCCGATGGCAACATCGTCGAGCTGCGCTGCTCCTACGATCCTGAAACCCTGGGCAAGAACCCCGAAGGTCGCAAGGTCAAGGGCGTGATCCACTGGGTGCCGGCTGCCACCAGCATCGAGTGCGAGGTGCGCCTGTACGAGCGCCTGTTCCGCTCGCCGAACCCGGAGAAAGCCGCCGAAGGCCAGACCTTCCTGGACAACATCAACCCCGAATCCCTGCTGGTGCTCAGCGGTTGTCGTGCCGAGCCGTCGTTGGCCCAGGCCGCGCCGGAAGACCGCTTTCAGTTCGAACGCGAAGGTTATTTCTGCGCCGACCTGAAAGACTCGCAACCCGGTCGTCCGGTATTCAACCGTACCGTTACCCTGCGTGATTCGTGGGGCCAGAGCTAAGGATTCGTCGTGCTGACCATTTACAACACGCTCACCAAGAGCAAAGAAGTCTTCAAACCGCTGGATGGCAACAAGGTGCGGATGTACGTGTGCGGCATGACCGTGTACGACTTCTGCCACCTGGGCCATGGGCGCAGCATGGTCGCCTTCGACCTGGTCACCCGCTGGCTGCGTTTCAGCGGCTACGACCTGACGTACGTGCGCAATATCACCGACATCGATGACAAGATCATCAACCGCGCGCGGGACAATGGCGAGACCTTCGATGCTCTGACCGCACGCATGATCGATGCGATGCACGAGGACGAAGCGCGTCTCAACATTCTGCCGCCGGACCTGGAGCCGCGTGCCACCGATCATATCGCTGGCATGCACGCCATGATCCAGACCCTGATCGACAAGGACTACGCCTACGCCCCGGGCAACGGCGACGTCTATTACCGGGTCGGCAAGTTTGTCGGATACGGCAAACTGTCGCGCAAGAAAATCGAAGACCTGCGCATCGGTGCCCGTATCGAGGTCGATGAGGCCAAGCACGATCCGCTTGATTTCGTCCTGTGGAAGGGCGTCAAACCA
Organism: Gammaproteobacteria bacterium; assembly: GCA_903970465.1. GTDB lineage: Bacteria > Pseudomonadota > Gammaproteobacteria > Pseudomonadales > Pseudomonadaceae > Aquipseudomonas. The sequence goes on along the minus strand of CAJCIO010000013.1, from coordinate 26,877 downwards.
GGCGAGCCGAGCTGGGAATCGCCCTGGGGGCCGGGTCGTCCGGGCTGGCACATCGAGTGCTCGGTGATGTCCACGTGCTGCCTGGGTGACACCTTCGATATCCACGGCGGTGGCAACGATCTGGAGTTTCCGCACCATGAGAACGAGATCGCCCAAAGCGAGGCAGCCACCGGCAAGCCCTACGCCAATGCCTGGATGCATTGCGGGATGATCCGCATCAATGGTGAGAAGATGTCGAAGTCGTTGAACAACTTCTTCACCATTCGTGACGTGCTGGAAAAGTACCACCCGGAAGTGGTGCGCTACCTGCTGGTATCGAGCCACTATCGCAGCTCGATCAATTACTCCGAGGACAGCCTGAAGGAATCCAAAGGCGCTCTGGAACGCTTCTACCATGCTCTGCGCGGGTTGCCCCGTGTCGAGGCGGTCGGCGGGCAGTCGTACATCGAGCGCTTCACTCAGGCCATGAACGACGACTTCGGTACGCCGGAAGCCTGTGCGGTGCTGTTCGACATGGTGCGCGAAATCAATCGTCTGCGCGAAGGCGACGAATTGGCGGCGGCCGGGCTGGCGGCGCGATTGCGCGAGTTGGCAGGGGTGCTGGGCGTGTTGCAGATGGACGCCGAGGACTTCCTCAAGGCGGGCGCTGAAGGTCGGGTCGATGCCGAGCAGGTCGAGGCTTTGATCGAAGCGCGTCTGGCTGCCCGCGCAGGCAAGAACTGGGCTGAATCGGACCGGATCCGTGATGAGCTGACGGCACTCGGTGTGGTGCTGGAAGACAGCAAGGGCGGTACGACCTGGCGGTTGGCGGACTGAGTCCACTTAGCTGATGTGGCGAGGGGGCTTGCCCCCGATGGCGATATGTCAGTGCCTTCAACGCGACTGATGTACCGCGATCGGGGGCAAGCCCCCTCGCTACATGGGGCGTGCTGTTACTGCGCGTGCAGCGTCTCTGCGGCGTACAAGGTATTCTCCAGCAGGCAAGCGCGAGTCATCGGCCCTACGCCACCCGGCACTGGCGTAATCCAGCCGGCACGGGGCAGGGCGGTCTCGTATACCACGTCACCGACCAGCTTGCCGTCGACCTGACGATTGATACCGACGTCGATCACGATCGCGCCTTCCTTGATCCACTCCCCTTTGACCAGCCCTGGCTTGCCGGCAGCGACCACCACCAGGTCGGCGCGCCCGACATGGCCGGCCAGATCCTGGGTGAAGCGGTGCGTCACGGTGACGGTGCAGCCGGCCAGCAGCAGCTCCATGGCCATCGGCCGACCCACGATGTTGGACGCGCCCACCACCACTGCATTCATGCCGTACAAGTCCTGACCGGTGCTTTCCAGCAGGGTCATGATGCCTTTGGGCGTGCACGGGCGCAGCAGCGGAATGCGCTGGGCCAGGCGGCCGACGTTATAAGGGTGGAAGCCATCGACGTCTTTGTCAGGGCGGATGCGCTCCAGCAACAAGGAGGCATCCAGATGGGCTGGCAACGGCAGTTGCAGCAGGATGCCATCTATATGTGCATCGTCGTTGAGGCGGTCGATCAGTTCAGTCAGGGCCCGCTGAGTCGTCTCGCTGGGCAGGTCGTATGCCTGGGACAGGAAGCCGACCTCTTCGCAATCCTTGCGCTTGTGCGACACGTAGACCTGAGAGGCTGGGTCGGTGCCCACCAGTATCACTGCCAGGCCCGGAGTGCGCAGCCCTTGCTGGCGGCGCTCGTCGACACGATGAGCGATCTGCTGGCGCAGGCTGGCGGCGATTGCCTTGCCGTCGATAAGTAGTGCAGTCATGACGCGTGATTAACCATGAAGAGGGAGAAAAATGTGCGCGCATTCTCGCATGTCACAGGCCGAGGGCAAAGGCGCTTGGTCTGCATATTCCGCTAACTCCTTAAATAAAATCAGTTTTTTTTAAAAAAGAGTTGACGACCTTTCGGCTCGCCTATAACATTCGTCGCACTTGTCGGGCAGGGCCTAGCACTGGTTAAACAGGTCGACAGGGTTGAGGCTTCAACAGCTCGATCAGGTTTGCTAAAGCTCTTGATTTTCGCTCTTCGGAACGTCTATCAAACAAGCGCCCGTAGCTCAGCTGGATAGAGCATCCGCCTTCTAAGCGGATGGTCGCAGGTTCGAGTCCTGCCGGGTGCGCCAATAGGCAGCTTTGGCACAGGTAAATGCAATATGGTGGGCGTAGCTCAGTTGGTAGAGCACAGGATTGTGACTCCTGTTGTCGTGGGTTCGATCCCCATCGTCCACCCCATATTCGAAAAGAAGGCGCCTGATTTTAACGAATCCGGCGCCTTTGTTTTAAAGCTTTACCGCGGATGTGGTGGAATTGGTAGACACACTGGATTTAGGTTCCAGCGCCGAAAGGTGTGAGAGTTCGAGTCTCTCCGTCCGCACCAGTACTTGTAGAAAGGCCCCGAATACCCTTAAAGCCTTATGGCATAAGGGTTCGGGGCTTTTTTTTGCCCAGGTTTCGACTCTTTTGTAAAAGAACGCCCAAATGAAAACCTGTGGAGGGTAATGCTGGGGGTTGGCATGCTGGCTGGATGGGGATATCGCCCACTCGTTTGCATGGCCTCGGCGCCTTCCATTACATTGCTGATCGCGGAGCAAACGTTTGCCTGGGTGCAGCAAACCTTTCAGGCCAAAGGCCGCAGAAGAGTCAACACCATGCCGATGCCTTGATCCATCTCAAGCTGCATGACTGAAATGCAACGCCTATGAAAAGACCCGCCCAGGCGGGTTTTTTTGTGCCTGTAGACATTGAGGCGGCTCGCGCTCGCTGTAATACCTCGCAGGTTGCTTTCCTGGCGGTCGTCTTCATCTGGCAGTGCAATATCGAATGCTATGATTCGCGCCTTTTGTACAAGTTTGGACAATTTAGGCGAGGAAACGGGATTGGCAAGGCAGCTACAGGTACACCAAAAAAATACAGATTTCAGAAGAGATATCAATGGCTTGCGAGCATGGGCGGTCTGCGCCGTGCTGCTCTATCATTTTGCCGTGCCCGGTTTCATCGGTGGATTTATCGGGGTTGACATATTCTTCGTGATCTCGGGCTTTCTTATGGCGGGTATCGTCTGTCGTGGCTTGGAGGCGGGTAACTTCAGTCTGTTCGGCTTTTACTTGGCGCGAGCGCGACGTATCTGGCCGATGCTGTTGCTGGTGGTGCTGGCAGTCATGCTGCTGGGGTGGTTGATACTGCTGCCCAGTGAATACCAGACGCTTGGCAAGCATGCGCGCGATAGCCTGTTGTTCAAGTCCAATATTCGCTATCTGCAGGAGTCCGGCTACTTCGATGTGGCCTCGCAGCAGAAGTGGCTGCTGCACACCTGGTCGCTGTCGGTGGAGTGGCAGTTCTACCTGATCTATCCGCTGGTGCTAATGGCGATCCATAGGCTCTGGCCGGGGCGCAAGGTGCTCTTGGCTGTGCATCTGCTAGCTATTCTGGGGTCGTTCATCACCTGCCTGGTGCTGACTCATCGAGACTCGGAAATCGCCTTCTTTCTCCTGCAGTCGCGGGCGTGGGAGTTGTTGCTCGGTGGCGTGGTGTTTCTGTTGGCTGGCAGGGCGGATCAGTGGCAGCGCTGGTGTCGGCAGATGGAGTGGGTGGGGTTTGCGCTGATCCTCGCTGCCATTCTCTTTATCAGCACTGATCTGGCGTGGCCTGGCTATTGGGCCTTGGTGCCAACGCTGGGTACTTGCCTGGTGTTGCTCGCAGCGCGCCAGGATTCCGGCTGGACTGGCACCGCCGTGGCGCAATGGTTAGGCGCACGTTCGTATTCGATCTACCTCTGGCACTGGCCGCTCGTGGTGATCCTTGGCTACTTCCAAGTTGAGCGTGCACCCTTTTGGATTGCGGTCGGCGTGTTGGTCTCTGTGCTGTTGGCGCATGTTTCCTATGCGGTAGTGGAGGTGCGCCTGAGCCGCTGGTTGGGGTGCCAGCGCAAGGCGCTGGCTGCGGTCTGTCTGATTGTCGCGCTGGTTGCGCTTTCACAGGCTGCGCAATGGATACGCGCCGACGGTAAGCCTGGGCGCCTGCCAGACGCCGTGGTGCGAATTGACGCCGAGGCGTCCAACCATAACCCGCGCAAGGAAGATTGCTTCAATGAGAGCAAGCCTTGTGTCTATGGCGGCAATGACATTCGTGCGTTGGTGATCGGTGACAGTCACGCCGATGCCCTGGTGACCGCCGTGCAGGCGAGCCTGCCGAACGCGCAGCAGGGTGTCTACTTTCAGGGGCAGGCGGGCTGTCTGATGGTGGACGGTGCACACCGCATGCAGAACGGGCGCAGCGGTGACCAGTGCTGGGGCTTCAGGCGCAAGCTGTTCGGCGAGCTCGACACTCTCTACCCCGGCAAGCCGTTGATCGTTATCAATCGCACCAGCAGTTACGCCTTGGGCGCGGTAGGTGAGCATGGTGCTCGCGAAGGTCTGCCGCAGGTAGCGTTCTCGCAACCCAGCACTGCTGCGACTCCGGCGTATCTGGCGGAGTTTCGCCAGCATTATGTTGCAACGGTTTGCCAGATGGCGCGCCAACACCCGGTGTTCCTGATGCGGCCTTTACCGGAAATGCCCGTGAGTGTCCCTACGGTGATGGGGCATGAGGTGCTTTGGGGTAAGCAGGAGCAGCCATCTGTCAGCCTTGAGCAGTACCGCCAGCGCCATGCCTTTATCTGGGCAGTTCAGGACGAAGCGGTAGCGCAGTGTGGTGTGCGGATCCTCGATCCGCTGCCATACCTGTGCGATGCGCAGAAGTGCTCTGGCAGCCGCGATGGTCTGCCTTTATACGTGGATGACAACCATATGAGCGAGCGCGGAAACCGCTTGTTGGTACCTATGTTCAGACAGGTATTCGAGGCATCCGGCGAGGCGCGAGCGGCGCCTTGAGGGTCCTGCTGGCGGTGCAGTCGCGCAACGCGACCGGCACCGCCGTGTGGGTCAGATCCAGATGAAGAATGCCGCCAGTGCAGCGACGATCAACCACTTTTCCAGGTAGTAGCGTGTGCGGTTGCGCTTTTTAAGCGCCTTGCCGCGCAGGCGTACCTTGTAAATGCGACTGAACAGGCGGTTGATCGCCCCGGTGCTGTCCTCGCTGGAGTTCGGGGCAGCGGCCGCCGACATCACATTGCGGCTGAACCAGCGATTGCAAGCGGCCGCCCAGCGGTATTTCAAGGGGCGCTCGATATCGCAGAACAGGATCAGCCGATTGCGATCGGTGGTGTTCTCGGCGTAGTGAATGTAGGTCTCGTCGAACATTACCGCTTCGCCATCGCGCCAGTAGTAGCTTTTGCCATCGACATTTATATGGCAGCCGGGATCGTTCGGCGTGTCCAGTCCCAGATGATAGCGGTAGGAGCCGGCGTAAGGATCGCGATGGCGAACCAGGCGTGAACCTGGTGGCAGTTCGGCGAACATCGCAGCCTTTACCGAGCCGATCTGCTGCAGCAATTCCGTGGTGCGCGGGCACAGTTTGGTCGCTGAAGGATGATGGTCGCCGTACCATTTCAGGTAGAAGCGCTTCCAACCGGTCTTGAAGAACGAGTTGAAGCCGACATCGTTGTGCTGGTCAGAGCGTTTGATTTCCCCTTGGCGCATCAGGGCCAGGCCCTCGGCACGAATTTCTTCCCAGTGCGTTTGCAGCGGGGCGAGATCGGGGAAGTCCGCGGTGTTCAAGTACGGCCGGTTGGGCAGGCGCGAGAACAGATAAAGAAAGCTGTTGACTGGGGCGAGCACGGTCGAGTGGTCGCTCAGCTGACGGCTCAGTTTGTGTCTGACGCGCCCACGAAAATGGATGTAGGCGACCGACAGAACGAAGGCGATGACAATTATGGCTTTCATGTTGAGATTCGGGCTTTGGCCGTCCTGAGGCAGGAGACTTCGATAAAGGGCGCTGCGTGTGCGGCCGTGAGTGAAGGTTTTGCTGAAACGCAGACGTCATGTCTGGGCAGTGTTGCCTTTTGGACGATATCAAAATCGTCCAGTGGCGCGCCAGCCGTCAAACTGTAAGGTAGCGTTACTGCTTGCGTAACAATGACTTGGGGCAAGAAATGGGGCTTTTAAGTGGGTGTGTCAGGTTTTTTCGCGCGATCTTGGCGCCAGCGGGCGCCGTCTTTGTCGGGCAGGGTGACTTCTTGCGATTGACCCACTAGAATGCTTGCCCTTGATCTGGGGTCGGAAATGGCCGGCTAACGTCTGTGCAACGAGGAAAATCCATGCAAGTTTCTGTTGAAAACACTTCCGCTCTCGAGCGCCGCATGACCATTGGCGTGCCTGCCGAGCGCATTGAGGCCGAAGTCAACAAGCGTCTGCAACAGACCGCCCGCAATGCAAAAATCGCGGGCTTTCGTCCTGGCAAGGTGCCAATGAGCGTCATCCGTCAGCGCTATGAGGCCGACGCACGCCAGGAAGCACTGGGTAATGTCATCCAGGCTTCGTTCTATGAAGCCGTGGTCGAGCAGAAGCTGAACCCGGCTGGCGCTCCTGCGGTAGAGCCAAAAGTATTTGAAAAAGGCAAGGACCTGGAATACATCGCGACTTTCGAAGTGTTCCCTGAGTTTTCGGTTGCCGGCTTTGAAGCCATCAGCGTCGAGCGCCTGAGCGCCGAAGTGAAAGATGCCGACCTCGACAACATGCTCGAGATTCTGCGCAAGCAGAACGTCCGTTATGAAGCGGTCGACCGTGCTGCTGCTACCGACGACCAGGTCACCATCGACTTCGTCGGCAAGGTTGACGGCGAAGCCTTCGCTGGCGGTTCCGCTACCGGCACTCAGTTGGTACTGGGTTCGGGCCGTATGATCCCTGGCTTCGAAGATGGCCTGGTCGGCGCCAAGGCCGGTGAAGAACGTGTTCTGAACCTGACCTTCCCGGAAAACTACCAGAACCTCGATCTGGCCAACAAAGCCGCCGAGTTCACCGTGACCGTCACCGCCGTTGCCGCTCCGACCCTGCCAGAACTGAACGAGGCGTTCTTCAATCAGTTCGGCATCAAGGAAACCGGTATCGATGGCTTCCGCACCGAAGTTCGCAAGAACATGGAGCGCGAGCTGCGCCAGGCGATCAAGACCAAGGTCAAGAACCAGGTCATGGACGGTCTGGTCGAAGGTAACCCGATCGAAGTGCCAAAGTCGCTGCTGTCCAACGAAGTCGATCGTTTGCGTGTGCAGGCCGTTCAGCAGTTCGGTGGCAACATCAAGCCTGATCAGTTGCCGGCCGAGCTGTTCGAAGAGCAAGCCAAGCGCCGTGTGGTGCTGGGCCTGATCGTCGCCGAAGTGGTCAAGCAGCACGACCTCAAGCCTGATGAAGCCCGCGTTCGCGAGCTGATCCAGGAAATGGCCTCTGCCTATCAGGAGCCAGAGCAGGTTGTAGCCTGGTACTACAAAAACGACCAGCAGCTGAACGAAGTACGTTCGGTTGTGCTGGAAGAGCAAGTTGTGGATACTGTTCTGCAGAAGGCTAAGGTGACCGATAACGCGGTCTCTTACGAAGAAGCTGTCAAGCCGGCTGAAGCAGCACAAGCCGACTGATTGTTCCACTCGTTTGAAAATACACCCATAAGCCAGCCTCGCGCTGGCTTATGCGTATTCAAGACATGACTATTTGGGAGTAACTGCAGAGCATGTTCCGTAATTCGTATATTCAGCAGAACTCTGATACCCAGGCCGCTGGCGGCCTGGTCCCGATGGTTGTCGAGCAATCTGCTCGTGGCGAACGCGCCTACGACATCTACTCGCGCCTCCTCAAGGAGCGAGTGATCTTTCTGGTCGGCCCGGTAGAGGACTACATGGCCAACCTGATCTGCGCGCAACTGCTGTTCCTTGAAGCGGAAAACCCGGACAAGGACATCCATCTTTACATCAACTCCCCGGGTGGTTCGGTGACCGCAGGCATGTCGATCTACGACACCATGCAGTTCATCAAGCCAAACGTGTCGACTACCTGTATCGGTCAAGCGTGCAGCATGGGTGCGTTTCTGCTCACCGCCGGTGCCGAAGGCAAGCGTTACTGCCTGCCAAACTCGCGCGTGATGATTCACCAGCCACTGGGCGGTTTCCAGGGCCAGGCTTCGGATATCGAAATCCATGCCAAGGAAATCCTCTTCATCCGCGAGCGCTTGAACAAGCTGATGGCCAAGCACAGTGGGAAAACCCTGGAAGAAATCGAGCGCGATACCAACCGCGACAATTTCATGAGTGCCGAAGCCGCCCGTGATTACGGGTTGATCGACGAAGTGATCGAAAAGCGCCCTGCTTAAATCAAGCACCTCAAAATAGGGCCGGTCGGCGAGTCTGACCGCCGGCGGGCTTGAAAAAGCCCGCAATAGCCTTCATCTTGTGTTGCAAGCCTATCGGATTTGGATCGAACGAATGACTGACACCCGCAACGGCGAGGACAACGGCAAGCTGCTCTATTGCTCCTTCTGTGGCAAAAGCCAGCATGAAGTGCGCAAATTGATTGCCGGCCCCTCCGTCTTTATCTGCGACGAGTGCGTCGACCTGTGCAACGACATCATCCGTGAGGAGGTGCAAGAAGCACAGGCCGAGAGCAGCGCGCACAAACTGCCGTCCCCCAAGGAAATCAGCGGCATCCTCGACCAGTACGTGATCGGTCAGGAGCGCGCGAAGAAGGTCCTGGCGGTGGCTGTCTACAACCACTACAAGCGCCTCAACCAGCGTGACAAGAAGAACGACGACGTCGAGCTTGGCAAAAGCAACATCCTCCTGATCGGGCCTACCGGCTCGGGCAAGACGCTGCTGGCCGAGACCCTTGCTCGTCTGCTCAACGTTCCTTTCACCATCGCTGACGCCACCACGCTTACCGAAGCAGGTTACGTCGGTGAGGACGTCGAGAACATCATTCAGAAGCTGCTGCAGAAGTGCGACTACGATGTTGAGAAGGCCCAGATGGGCATCGTCTACATCGACGAAATCGACAAGATCTCGCGCAAATCGGACAACCCGTCCATCACCCGCGATGTATCGGGCGAAGGCGTGCAGCAGGCGTTGCTCAAGTTGATCGAAGGGACCGTGGCTTCCGTGCCTCCACAAGGCGGTCGCAAGCACCCTCAGCAGGAATTCCTGCAAGTCGACACCCGTAATATTCTGTTCATCTGCGGTGGCGCCTTCTCGGGCCTCGAAAAGGTTATCCAGAATCGCTCCACCAAGGGCGGCATCGGCTTCGGCGCCGAAGTCCGCAGCAAGGAGGAGGGTAAGAAAGTGGGCGAATCCCTGCGTGAAGTCGAGCCTGACGATCTGGTCAAGTTCGGTCTGATCCCGGAATTTGTCGGCCGTCTGCCCGTGTTGGCGACCCTGGACGAACTCGATGAGGCTGCGTTGATGCAGATTCTTACCGAGCCGAAAAACGCCCTGACCAAGCAGTACAGCAAGCTGTTCGAAATGGAAGGCGTCGACCTCGAGTTTCGTACCGATGCACTCAAGTCCGTGGCTCGCCGCGCGCTGGAGCGCAAGACCGGTGCGCGTGGCCTGCGCTCGATTCTCGAGGGTGTGCTGCTCGACACCATGTACGAGATCCCTTCGCAGACCGACGTCAGCAAGGTGGTGATCGACGAAAGCGTAATTGCCGGTACATCCAAGCCACTGCTTATCTACGAAAACAGTGAGCCGCCTGCAAAGGCAGCACCTGACGCATAACCTGCGGTACAGCGTGGAAAACAGAAGGGGCCTTCGGGCCCCTTTCGTTTTACTGATCCCGGCGCTTGTTTTTTTGGGGGCATGCCCCCACATTGGTTTCAGACTCAATTCCATCTGTGTGCGGCCCAGGGCCGCTGAAGAGGCGAAATCATGAAGACAACCATTGAATTGCCTCTCTTGCCGTTGCGTGATGTCGTGGTATATCCGCATATGGTTATCCCACTGTTCGTGGGGCGCGAGAAGTCGATCGAGGCGCTTGAAGCCGCGATGACAGGCGAGAAGCAGATTCTGCTGCTGGCACAGCGCAATCCTGCGGACGATGATCCGGGTGAAGAAGCGCTGTATCGAGTGGGCACCATCGCCACTGTCCTGCAATTGCTCAAGCTGCCCGACGGCACAGTCAAGGTGCTGGTCGAAGGCGAGCAGCGCGGTACCGTCGAACGTTATATGGAGGTCGACGGCCATTGCCGCGCCGAAGTCGCGCTCATCGACGAAACCGTTGCAGCTGACCGCGAGTCCGAAGTTTTTGTACGCAGCCTGCTCTCGCAGTTCGAGCAGTATGTGCAGCTGGGCAAGAAGGTTCCCGCTGAAGTCCTGTCCTCCCTCAACAGCATCGATGAGCCGGGTCGCCTGGTCGACACCATGGCTGCACACATGGCGCTGAAGATCGAGCAGAAGCAGGAAATCCTTGAGATCATCGATCTGCCCGCTCGGGTAGAGCACGTCCTGGCGCTGCTGGATGGCGAGATCGACCTGTTGCAGGTTGAAAAACGCATTCGTGGTCGGGTCAAGAAACAAATGGAGCGCAGCCAGCGCGAGTACTACCTGAATGAGCAGATGAAGGCGATTCAGAAAGAACTCGGCGACGGCGACGAAGGCCATAATGAAGTCGAAGAACTAAAAAAACGCATAGATGCGGCAGGTCTGCCCAAAGATGCGCTCACCAAGGCCAATGCCGAGCTGAACAAGCTCAAGCAGATGTCGCCGATGTCGGCTGAAGCCACTGTGGTGCGTACCTATATCGACTGGCTGGTGCAGGTCCCATGGAAAGCGCAAAGCAAGGTGCGCCTGGACCTCGCTCGCGCCGAAGAGATCCTCGATGCCGACCACTATGGTCTGGAGGAGGTCAAGGAACGCATCCTCGAATACCTCGCCGTGCAAAAACGCGTGAAAAAGATTCGTGGGCCTGTGCTGTGCCTGGTTGGTCCCCCTGGCGTGGGTAAAACCTCGCTGGCGGAGTCGATCGCCAGCGCCACCAACCGCAAATTTGTGCGCATGGCCTTGGGCGGTGTGCGTGACGAAGCCGAAATTCGTGGCCATCGCCGGACCTACATCGGTTCGATGCCAGGAAGATTGATTCAAAAGATGACAAAAGTGGGGGTCCGCAACCCGCTGTTTCTGCTCGATGAAATCGACAAGATGGGCAGCGACATGCGTGGTGATCCGGCGTCGGCGTTGCTGGAGGTGCTCGACCCCGAGCAGAACCACAATTTCAACGATCACTACCTCGAGGTCGACTACGACCTGTCCGACGTGATGTTCCTCTGCACCTCGAACTCCATGAATATCCCGCCAGCGCTGCTGGACCGGATGGAAGTGATTCGCCTGCCGGGTTACACCGAAGACGAAAAGATCAACATCGCCACCAAATACCTGTCGCCCAAACAGATTCAGACCAACGGCCTGAAGAAGGGCGAACTGGAGATTGAGGTTGAGGCGATTCGCGACATTATCCGCTATTACACCCGCGAAGCCGGTGTGCGCGGGCTGGAGCGGCAGATCGCCAAGGTGTGCCGCAAGATCGTCAAGGAGCACTCCAATACCAAGAAGTTCTCTGTGGTCGTCGACGCTGCGTCGCTCGAAGCCTTGCTCGGTGTGCGTAAATTCCGCTACGGCCTGGCCGAGCAGCAGGATCAGATCGGTCAGGTGACGGGGCTTGCCTGGACCCAGGTGGGCGGCGAATTGCTGACCATCGAGTCAGCCGTGGTGCCTGGCAAGGGCCAGTTGATCAAGACCGGTTCGCTGGGTGATGTGATGGTCGAATCGATCACCGCCGCCCTTACCGTGGTTCGCAGTCGTGCCCGCAGCCTGGGCATCCCTGCAGACTTCCACGAGAAGCGCGACGTGCATATCCATATGCCGGAAGGGGCAACGCCCAAAGATGGCCCTAGCGCGGGCGTAGGTATGTGCACGGCCCTAGTCTCGGCCCTGACGCAGATCCCTGTACGCGCCGATGTCGCCATGACGGGTGAAATCACCTTGCGCGGGCAGGTATTGGCAATCGGTGGATTGAAGGAAAAACTTCTGGCAGCACATCGAGGCGGCATCAAGACTGTGATCATTCCGGAAGAGAACGTGCGTGACTTGAAAGAGATTCCGGACAACATCAAGCAGGATCTTCAGATCAAACCGGTTAAATGGATTGACGAAGTCCTGCAAATTGCGCTGCAATACGCGCCGGAGCCCTTGCCCGATGTGGCTCCCGAGATAGTTGCAAAGGATGAAAAGCGCGATTCTGATGCCAAGGAAAGGATCAGTACGCACTAGCACGCATTTGTCCGGGAGGCTTCCTTGACAGATTTTTAGAGCCCTTGATATAAAGCGGCTCTTATTGTGTCGGGGAGTCCGCCCGGCACCCGGTTTTTCTGTGTCGAATACATACTTAGAAATAACTTAATAGAGATATAAGGGGACTTAGAGTGAACAAGTCGGAACTGATTGATGCTATCGCTGCATCCGCTGATATCCCGAAAGCTGCTGCCGGCCGTGCGCTGGATGCAGTCATCGAATCCGTCACTGGCGCCTTGAAAGCTGGCGACTCGGTGGTTCTGGTCGGCTTCGGTACTTTCTCTGTAACTGATCGCCCAGCCCGTACCGGCCGCAATCCACAGACCGGCAAGACACTGGAAATCGCCGCGGCCAAAAAGCCAGGCTTCAAAGCCGGTAAAGCACTGAAAGAAGCCGTCAACTAAGCTTCTTCATCGCCTTTCCTGGCCAGGGCGGGAGCAATCCCGTCCTGGCAGCGGAGCGGTAGTTCGGTGGATCGCGAGATCCAACCGGACGCCGAGGTTCGCAGGTTGAACCGATCCGCTCCGCCAGTTACGAGAAGGCGCATCCTCGGATGCGCCTTTCTTCTATCCGGATTCTACCCACGCTCCGCGGTTGGTTATTGTGTACGACCGTTTCTGGGGGACGCATGCTGCAAAACATCAGGGACAATTCACAAGGCTGGATTGCCAAAACTATCATCGGTGTCATCGTCTGCCTGATGGCATTGACGGGCTTCGATGCCATCTTCCGCGCCACCAGTCATAGCGACGATGCTGCGAAAGTCAATGGCGACGAGATCAGCACCGCCGAGCTGCAACAGGCTACCGAGATGCAACGGCGCCAGCTGCTGCAACAGCTGGGCAAGGATTTCGATCCGGCCATGCTGGACGACAAGATGCTTCGCGAATCGGCTCTCAAGGGCTTGATCGACCGCAAGCTGCTGTTGCAAGGTGCTTCCGACTCCAAGTTTGCCTTCTCTGAAGCGGCTATTGACCAGGTCATGCTGCAGACGCCGGAATTCCAGGTCGATGGCAAATTCAGCCCTGATCGCTTCGATCAGGTGATCAAGCAAATGGGCTTCGGACGTCTGCAATTTCGTCAGATGCTGGCCGACGAGATGCTGATTGGTCAGTTGCGCGCCGGTTTGGCGGGCAGCAGCTTCGTGACTGATGATCAGGTGCTGGCGTTCGCGCGTCTGGAAAAACAGACCCGCGACTTCGCTTCACTGACCTTCAAGGCAGATCCGGCGACCGCCAAGGTCACCGATGACGAAATCAAGGCGCAGTACGATCAGCACACCAAGCAGTTCATGAGCCCCGATCAAGTGGTTCTGGACTACGTGGAGCTGAAGAAGTCGGCGTTCTTCGATCAGGTCAAGGTCGATAACGATGCGTTGCAGGCCCTGTATCAGAAAGAAATCGCCAACCTGGCCGAACAGCGCCGCGCAGCGCACATCCTCATCGAAGTCAACGCCAAGACGACTGATGCTCAGGCCAAGGCCAAGATCGAAGAGATCCAGGCGCGTCTGGCCAAGGGCGAAGATTTCGCTGCGCTCGCCAAGGAGTTCTCGCAGGATCCGGGTTCGGCCAGAAACGGCGGTGATCTGGGCTACGCGGGTGAGGGTGTCTACGATCCAGCGTTCGAGACGTCGCTGTATGCACTCAAGCAGGGCGAGGTCTCGGCTCCGGTCAAGACTCAGTTCGGTTGGCACTTGATCAAGTTGCTGGGTGTGCAGGCTCCCGATGTACCGACGTTTGCCAGCCTCAAGGACAAGCTCACCAACGAGCTTAAATCCCAACAGGTCGAGCAGCTGTACGTCGATGCCAGCAAGAAGTTGCAGGACTCGGCCTATGAGGCTTCCGATCTGGCGCAGCCTGCTTCGGACCTCGGCGTGAAGGTACAGACTTCGCAGCCAGTAGGGCGCGAGGGCGGCACCGAAGGCGTGACGGCCAGTCGTCAGGTGATGCAGGCGGCGTTCAGCCAGGAAGTTCTGGATGAAGGCGCCAATAGCGCGGCGATCGAGCTCGATCCGGAAACCACCGTGGTGGTCCGCGTCAAGGAGCACCGCAAGCCTGAACAACTGCCGCTGAGCGCAGTGGCCGATGGCATCCGCGCCGAACTGGCCAAGCAGCACGCCACCGAGGCGCTGAAAGCCAAGAGCGAAGCGCTGATTGCCGGCCTGCGCGACGGCAAGATCGCATCGACGGCAGTCCAGGATGGTCAGGCCTGGAAAGTGGTCGAAGCGGCCAGCCGCAACCAGGACGGTATCGATCCGGTAGAGCTGCAGGCTGTGTTCCGCATGGCCAAACCCACTGGCAAGGACAAGCCTGTGTACAGCAGCGTGACCCTGTCGGACGGTAGCGTCGTGGTGTTGCGCCTCAACGGCGTCAACCAGGGCGCGGCGCCTTCGGATCAGGAGAAGGCCTCGTATCGTCGCTTCCTCGCTTCCCGTGCGGGTCAGGAAGACTTTGCCGCCTACCGCAAGTTGCTGGAAGCCAAGGCGGACGTGAAGCGCTACTAAGCGCAGTCAGCTGCACACAAAAAAACCGCTGAGTGAAAACTCAGCGGTTTTTTTGTTTCCTTCTGCATGTGCCGCTTACAGAAACGCCGCCTCCAGCAGTTGCTGGGTATAGGCATGCTGCGGGTTGCTGAACACCGCTTCAGCATCTCCTTGCTCCACCACCTTGCCATGCTTGACCACCATCAATTGGTGGCTCAATGCCTTGACCACCGCCAAGTCGTGGCTGATGAACAGGTACGTGAGGTTGTGCCGCTGCTGCAGGTTGCGCAGCAGCTCCACCACTTGACGTTGCACGGTGCGGTCCAGGGCCGAGGTCGGCTCATCCAGCAGGATCAGTTCCGGCTTGAGCACCAGCGCCCGGGCAATTGCAATACGCTGGCGCTGGCCACCGGAAAACTCATGGGGATAGCGATGCCGGGTCTCGGGATCGAGCCCTACCTCCCGCAGTACCTCGATAATGGCCTTCTGCTGCTCTACAGGCGTTCCCTCGTCATGAATGCGCAATCCCTCGCCGACAATCTGCTCCACGCTCATGCGCGGACTCAGGCTGCCGTAAGGGTCCTGAAACACCACTTGGATCTGGCGGCGTAGCGGGCGTACCTGCTCACGGTTGAGGCCGTCGATCGCCTGTCCCTTGAAGCGAATGCTGCCTTGGCTGGCAATCAGTCGCAAGATCGCCAGGCCCAAGGTCGATTTACCCGAGCCGCTTTCGCCGACGATGCCTAGGGTCTGGCCTTGCTGCAGAGTGAAATCGATACCATCGACCGCCTTGAGGTGCTCGGTGGTACCGCCGAAGAAGCCTTTCTTGACCGGGAACCAGACCCGCAGGTCCTGCACCTGCAACATGGGCGCGCCGACCGGATTGTGCGCCGGCTTGCCGCGGGGTTCGGCGCCCAGCAACTCGCAGGTGTAAGGATGCTGCGGGGTGCAAAAAAGCGTTTCGCAGTCTGCCTGCTCGACGATGCGCCCGCGCTGCATCACGCAAACCCGCTGCGCCACGCGTCTGACCAGATTGAGGTCATGGCTGATCAGCAACAGCGCCATGCCCAGGCGCGCCTGCAGCGATTTGAGCAGTTCGAGGATCTTCAGCTGCACGGTCACATCGAGCGCCGTGGTCGGCTCGTCGGCAATCAGCAGTTCGGGCTCGTTGGCCAGCGCCATGGCGATCATCACCCGCTGGCGCTGACCACCGGACAGCTGATGGGGCAGGGCCTTGAGACGTTTATGCGGCTCGGCGATGCCCACCAGTTCGAGCAGCTCCAGGGTGCGCGCCAGCGCCGCCTTGCCGATGATGCCCTTGTGCAGGGCCAGTACTTCGCCGATCTGCTTGTCGATGGTGTGCAGCGGGTTGAGCGAGGTCATCGGCTCCTGGAAGATCATGGCGATACGGTTGCCGCGGATATGCTGCAGCTTCTGTTCGTCCAGCGCCAGCAGGTCCTGACCGTCGTAGCGGATGCTGCCCGTGGGGTGGCGGGCCTGGGGGTAGGGCAGCAAACGCAGGATGGAGTGCGCTGTCACCGACTTGCCCGAGCCGCTTTCCCCTACCAGCGCCAGAGTTTCGCCGCGACGGATATCGAAGCTGATGCCCTCGACGGCACGTTGGCGGTCATCGCCATTGACGAACTCCACCGCCAGGTCGCGTACTTCCAGCAAATTGTCCTGGCTCATGTCATTTCCTAGGGTCGAAAGCGTCACGGGCAGCCTCACCGATGAATACCAGCAGGCTGAGCATCACCGCCAGCACGGTAAAGGCACTGATGCCTAGCCAGGGCGCCTGCAGATTGTCCTTGGCCTGGGCCACCAGCTCACCCAGCGACGGTGCTCCGGCCGGCAAGCCGAAGCCGAGAAAGTCCAGCGCGGTGAGGGTGCCGATGGCGCCAGTGAGGATGAAGGGCATGAACGTCATGGTCGAGACCATGGCGTTGGGCAGGATGTGCCTGAACATGATGCCGCCGTCCTGCATGCCTAGGGCACGAGCCGCGCGCACATACTCAAGGTTGCGCCCGCGCAGAAACTCGGCGCGTACCACGTCCACTAGACTCATCCATGAAAACAGCAGCATGATGCCTAGCAGCCACCAGAAATTGGGCTGTACGAAACTGCCGAGGATGATCAGTAGATAGAGCACTGGCAAGCCGGACCATATTTCCAGGAAGCGCTGTCCGGCCAGGTCCACCCAGCCGCCATAGAACCCCTGCAGGGCCCCGGCGATCACGCCAATGATCGAGCTCGCCACCGTCAATGTCAGAGCGAACAGCACTGAGATTCGGAAGCCATAGATGACCCGCGCCAGGACATCGCGACCCTGGTCGTCGGTACCCAGCCAGTTGTCCGCCGAAGGTGGCGCCGGCGCGGGCACACGCAAGTCATAGTTGATGCTCTGGTAGCTGAACGGCACCGGCGCCCACAACTGCCAGCTGTCTTTGGCTTTGAACAACGACTGGATATACGGGCTCTTGTAGTTGGGCTCCAATGGGAATTCGCCGCCGAAGGCAGTCTCCGGGTAACGCTTGAGCGCCGGGAAGTACCATTCGCCGTCGTAGTGCACCGCCAAGGGCTTGTCGTTGGCGATCAGTTCTGCGCCCAGGCTCAGGCCGAACAGCATCAGAAAAATCCACAGTGACCACCAGCCGCGCTTGTGCGCCTTGAAGCGGTCGAAGCGGCGCCGGTTAAGAGGGGAGAGCGTCATCTCAATGCTTCCTGCTGTCGAAGTCGATGCGAGGGTCGACCAGGGAGTACGTGAGGTCGCCGATCAGCTTCACCAGCAAGCCGATCAGGGTAAAGATGAACAGGCTGCCGAACACCACGGGATAATCGCGGTTCATCGCCGATTCAAAGCTCATCAGGCCCAGGCCATCGAGCGAGAAGATCACTTCCACCAGCAGCGAGCCGGTGAAGAAGATGCTGATGAACGCCGACGGGAAACCTGCAATCACCAACAGCATCGCGTTGCGGAACACATGGCCGTAGAGCACGCGACGGTTGCTCAGGCCCTTGGCCTTGGCGGTGATCACATATTGCTTGCCGATCTCGTCCAGAAAGCTGTTTTTGGTCAGCAGCGTCATGGTCGCAAAGTTGCCAATCACCAGCGCGGTGATCGGCAACGCCAGGTGCCAGAAATAATCGCCAATCTTGCCGGCCCAGCTCAGCTGCGCGAAGTTGTCCGAAGTCAGCCCCCGCAGCGGGAACCAATTCCAGTAACTGCCGCCGGCAAACACCACGATCAGCAGGATGGCGAACAGGAAGGCCGGGATGGCGTAGCCGATAATGATCGCCGAACTGGTCCACACGTCGAACGCGCTGCCATGGCGGGTGGCCTTGGCAATGCCCAGCGGGATCGATACCAGGTACATGATCAGGGTGCTCCACAGCCCCAGCGAGATCGACACCGGCAGCTTCTCGGCGATCAGGTCGATGACCTTGGCGTCACGGAAAAAACTGTTGCCGAAATCCAGATGTGCGTAGTTCTTGATCATGATCCACAAGCGTTCGGGCGCCGATTTGTCGAAGCCATACATGTGCTCGATTTCTTTCACCAGTTCCGGGTCCAGGCCCTGTGCTCCACGGTAGCTCGACGCGCTGCCACTGGCCGCTTCGCTGGCGCCGCCGCCAATGCGGCTGGTGGCGCCCTTGAAACCTTCGATCCTGGCGATGGCTTGTTCCACCGGGCCGCCAGGCGCGGCCTGGATGATCACGAAGTTGATGACTATGATGCCGAGCAGGGTGGGAATGATCAGCAGCAGGCGCCGCAGGATATAGGCCGCCATCGGTCAATGCTCCGTCTTGTCGGCTGGAATGGGCGCGGCGACCGGTTCGGCGACGGCGTCAGGCTTGACCCACCAGGTGTAGAGGCCGGGGTCGTACTTGGGCGGCACTGCCGGGTGGCCGAGGCGCGACGAGTAGGCGGTGCGCCAGGTGGCGATGTACCAGTTGGGGATGACGATGAAATTCCACAGCAATACTCGGTCCAGCGCCTGGGCGTGATGGATCAGACTCTGGCGCGACTCGGCACCGATCAGGCCGTCGACCAGGGTATCGACAGCCGGGTCCTTGAGGCCCATGTAGTTGAAGCTGCCAGGGTTGTCTGCTGCCGCGCTGGTCCAGTAGCCGCGTTGTTCATTACCGGGGGACGAGGACTGCGACAGGGTGGCGATGATCATGTCGAAGTCTCGCGAGCGCCGGCGGTTGACGTACTGCGAGGTATCGACTCGGCGCAGCACCAGTTCGATACCCAGATCGGCGAGGTTGCGCTTGAACGGCAGCAGGATGCGTTCGAATTCCGGCTGCGCCACCAGGAACTCGATGGACACGGGTTTGCCGTGGGTATCGACCATGCGGTCGTCGACTACTTTCCAGCCGGCCTGCAGGAACAGGTTGTACGCCTGTCGCTGCTGCTCGCGGATGATGCCGCTGCCATCGGTCTTGGGGTTCTTGAATTCGCTGGTGAATACACGGTCGGGAATCCTGCCGCGCAGGGGCTCGAGAATCTTCAGCTCATCCGCGCCAGGCAGCCCGTGCGCCGCCATATCGGAGTTCTCGAAGAAACTGCCAACCCGCGAGTAGGCGCCGTTGAACAGTTGTTTGTTGGTCCACTCGAAATCGAACAACAAGCTCAGACCTTCGCGAACGCGTACATCCTGGAACAGCGGACGACGTTCGTTGAAGACGAAGCCCTGCATGCCGGTAGGGTTGCCGTTGGGGATCTCTTCGCGAATCAGGCGCCCTTCCTTGACCGCAGCGACGTTGTAGGCGGTGGCCCAGTTTTTCGCGCTGGTTTCCAGCCAGTAATCGAACTGCCCGGCCTTGAGCGCTTCCAGGGCGACGCCGTTGTCGCGGTAGGAATCACTGGTGATGGCGTCGAAGTTGTAGAAGCCACGGTTGACTGGCAGATCCTTGGCCCAGTAGTCCTTGACCCGTTCCATGCGGATAGAGCGCCCGGGCTGTACCGCGGCGACCTTGTATGGCCCGCTGCCGAGAGGGATTTCCAGGTTGCCCTTGGTGAAGTCGCGGCTCGCCCACCAATGCTTGGGCAGCACCGGCAACTGGCCGAGGATCAGCGGCAATTCGCGGTTGTCACCGTTCTTGAAACTGAACAGCACGTGCAGAGGGTCTTCGGCCACGACCTTGTCGACGTCGGCGTAGTAGCTGCGAAAGAATGGCGAGCCGTCCTTGATCAGCGTCTGGAAGGTGAACACCACGTCTTCGGCACGCAACGGATGGCCATCGTTGAAGCGCGCTTCCGGGCGCAGGGTAAAGCGCACCCAGGTGTTGTCCGGGGCTCTTTCGATACCGCTGGCCACCAGGCCGTATTCCGTCATCGGTTCGTCGAGGCTTTGGGTCAACAGCGTGTCATAGATCAGGCTGACCTGGCTGGCCGGCACGCCCTTGCTGATGAACGGGTTGAGGCTGTCAAAGCCGCCCGCGTCGGACAGGCGCAACGTGCCGCCCTTGGGGGCCTTGGGGTTGACGTAGTCGAAGGACTGGAAGTTGGCAGGGTACTTGGGCGGCTCGCCATATAGGGTAATGGCGTGTTGCGGTGTCGCGCTGGCCAGGCAGGCAAACCCTGCCAAAAGTAGGCCGCTGGTCTGCGTGAGCAGGGCGCGCAGAGGGATCATGAAGCGGTCTCCAAAAGCTGCGTAGCCTCGGCGTACACGGCGCTTTGGCCGCGTGGCACGGTGGCACGTACGAATTCAACGCGTGCCGGAAGATGATCGCCGACATGCCCGGAAAATTGGATTGGACGGGAGGCACATCTAGACAAAAATTCTATCCCGGCGGCATGGGAATTATTGCCGTTACAGTAACAGCTTGTATCCGCAGGAAAAAGTGCTTGTAGCGGGGGGCCTTGCCCCGGAAAAGGCCAGCAAGAATATCCATATACGAGGGTGGGACCGTGCCAAAAAGGCACGATCCTCCCCGCAGCTTGATTACCGATCGCGATACACGATCAGCGTCTGGCCAGGCTTGAGCGCCTTGCCGGTGCGTGGGTTCCAGCTTTTGAGATGCTGCATCTCGACGTTGAAGCGCTTGGCGACGATGTACAGAGAATCACCTTTCTGCACTTTGTAGCGGGTGGTGCGGTCGTCGTTTTTGGCCAGCTTCACGTTGGAACGCTTGTCGTTCCTGGCCGCAACTACGCTAGCACGCTTGCTGACGGGCCTGGTGTCTTGCATCACCAGTGTCTGCCCGACCTTCAGGCGTTGCCCCGAAAGCTTGTTCCACAGTTGCAGATCTCGGGTGCTGACCCTGTTGGCCTTGGCGATCATCGCCAGGTTGTCACCCTTGCGCACGCGATAGGACTTGCGCTGGCTCGGGGTAACCTCCGCCACGGCCTGCTCGGTGACCGCGCGGGTAGGGCGCAGGCTGAGCAGTTCTTCAGGCTTCATGCTGGACAGGCTGGCGGTCAGCAGTTGCGCCTTGGCCGTCGGGATCAGCAAGCGCTGAGGGCCATCGACCGTCGTGACGCGCTGCTTGAACGCCGGGTTGAGCTGGTACATCTCGTCTTCATCGATGTTGGCCAGCGCCGCGACCCTCGACAGGTCGACGCGCTGGTTGACTTCGACGACCTGAAAGTACGGTTTGTTCTCGATAGGCGTCAGGTTGACGCCGTAGGCCTCGGGAGACGCCACGACTTCGGACAGTGCCAGCAGTTTGGGCACGTAGTCGCGTGTCTCCTGCGGCAGCGACAGGTTCCAGTAGTCAGTTGGTAGACCTAGCCGCACGTTGCGCTCGATGGCCCGAGTGACCGTGCCTTCGCCGGCGTTGTAGGCCGCAAGGGCCAGCAGCCAGTCGCCGTTGAACATGTCGTGCAAGCGGCTCAGGTAATCCAGCGCTGCGGTGGTCGAGGCGGTGACATCGCGCCGGCCATCGTAGAGGTTGGTCTGGCGCAGATTGAAGTAGCGCCCCGTGGACGGAATGAACTGCCAGAGGCCCGAGGCATTGGCCCGAGAGTACGCCATCGGGTTGTAGGCGCTTTCGATCACCGGCAGCAGCGCCAGCTCAAGGGGCATGTCGCGCTCTTCGAGACGCTCGACGATGTAATGCATGTACAGGCTGCCGCGATCTGCGGCGGTTTCAAGGAATGCGGGGTTGCTCACGAACCACAGGCGCTGTTGCTCGACGCGCGGATTGACGTCGATGCCGTCCTGCATCTGGAACCCTTCACGCATGCGCTCCCACACATCCTGCGGTGCCTGGTGACGCTGCCTGGCGCTGAGGAAGATAGGTTTTTGCTTGATGCGCGCGGTAAAGGTGTGCGGTTGCCCCGCAGTCTCGGCATCAGGGAGCTGCGCCGAGGTCTGGCAACCTGCAAGCGTGGCCGACACGGCAATCGCGATTGCCTGTGCCAATCGCGTCAATGCGTCGCAATTTAGGGTTCTATTTATAGATGACGACATTGGCTGGAGGTGAGTTCCGCACGAAAATGTCGGGCGATTCTAAAAACTGACCGGTGGCGGGTCAACCTTTCAGAATTTTTCGACACAACCAGCTGCTGTTTAGAACTTATCTTTCCAAGCCCTCAGGGCAGCGAACACGCCGACTTCAGAGGCGCTGGCACCTGGATTCCGTTCGTCCGCTTTTTGTTTAACAGATGTTTCATGAAGTCGGAAAAAAGGATTGGTGCGCTTTTCCAGCGCGATATTGGAGGGCACAGTGGGGATATTTTGCGCGCGCAGGCCTTGAGCATCCTTGATTCGCTGGGCGATATCCTGGTTATCGGGCTCTACCGCTTGGGCGAAACGCAGATTGCTGAGGGTGTATTCGTGGGCGCAGTAGACCAGCGTGGCTTGGGGCAGCGCTTCGAAGCGTAACAGCGAATGATGCATCTGTGCCGGGGTGCCTTCGAACAGTCGGCCGCAACCGGCAGCGAAGAGCGTGTCACCGCAGAACAACAGCCCCTGAGTCGCCTCATAGTAGGCAATGTGCCCCAGCGTATGGCCCGGTACCGCGAACACGGTCAACTCAAGGCCGAGCACTTCAATGCTGGCGTTGTCGTCCAGAGCGATATCTCGCGCGGGAATGTTTTCCGATGCTGGGCCGTAGACCTTCGCCCCGGTGGCTTGCTTGAGCGCGGCGACGCCGCCGACATGATCATTGTGATGGTGGGTGACCAGAATGTCGGTCAGTTGCCAGCCAGGGTGCGCCTCAAGCCAGGCCAGGACCGGCGCGGCATCGCCCGGATCGACCACGGCACAGTGGCGCTTTGCAGTGTCTTGTAACAACCACAGGTAGTTATCGGTGAACGCGGGGAGGGCATCGATCTGTATCATGGTCGGATTCGCAAAACTTGTAGACGATGATTGCATCTTACATGTCTGAGTGAATGGGTGCGTCGCCGGTACGTCACCGGTCCACTGGCCAACCTTATGCAGGAGATCGCAATGACCGAAAAAGTCGTGGCCCAGGCCGATCCGCAATGGCTTGCGCTGATCGATCAGGCCCGAGACTGGTTCAGTGGCCCGCTGGGGCAACTGCTGCTGCGCGAAGAGCAGCGCTTGCTCGAGGAAGAGCTCGGGCGCTTCTTCGGCGGTTATCTGGTGCACTATGGGCCAGGGGCCGAGCCGCCGCCGGTCGCCGCCCAGATCCAGCGCAATGTGCGCCTGGGCGCGCCGCTGCCGGGTGTCGAGATCATCTGTGAGGAGCAGGCCTGGCCGTTGAGCGAGCACGCCGCCGATGTCGTGGTGCTCCAGCATGGCCTGGATTTCAGCCTGTCGCCCCATGGCCTGTTGCGGGAGGCCGCGCGTAGCGTGCGGCCGGGCGGTCACCTGCTGGTGGTCGGTATCAACCCGTGGAGCTTGTGGGGGCTGCGCCACGCATTCACCAAGGATGCCCTGAACAAGGCGCGCTGCATTTCTGCCTCGCGGGTCGGCGACTGGCTCAACCTGCTGGGCTTCGCGCTGGAGAAACGCCGGTACGGGTGTTATTGTCCGCCGCTTCAAGCGCCTGCCTGGCAAGCGCGAATGGCGGGGTGGGAGCGGCTGGCCGGTGCCAGGCAATTGGTCGGCGGTGGCGTCTATATATTGGTGGCACGCAAGATGGTGGTCGGTCTGCGGCCGTTGCGCGAGGCTCGACGCGAACCCATGGGCAAGTTGCTGCCGCTGCCGCTGGCCAAGGTCAACCGGCGTAACAGCCAGGATTAGGCGCTCGCACCCCCGACGGGCACTTTGATGGAAAACGAATATGAGCGATGAAAGCGTCGAGATCTTCACCGATGGCGCCTGCAAGGGTAATCCGGGTCCGGGTGGCTGGGGCGCCCTGCTGGTGTGCAAGGGTGTCGAAAAGGAATTGTGGGGGGGTGAAACCGCTACCACCAACAACCGCATGGAGCTGACTGCGGCCATTCGCGGCCTCCAGGAGCTCAAGCGCTCGTGCGACGTGTTGTTGGTCACCGACTCTGAATATGTCATGAAGGGCATTCAAGAGTGGATGGTCAACTGGAAGAAGCGCGGCTGGAAAACCGCCGCCAAGCAACCCGTGAAGAATGCCGATCTGTGGCAGCAACTCGACGAGCAGGTCAATCGTCACAAGGTCAAATGGGAGTGGGTCCGTGGCCACAATGGCCATGCAGGCAACGAGCGTGCCGACGACCTGGCCAACCGCGGTGTCGACGAGGTTCGCGCGCTCAAGCGCAGCTGATCCGGGTCAAGCCCCGGGACAGGCCGAGCTGGAACAGCTGCATGGCAGACTACAGTCTGACAGTCCTCCCGTGAGGGGCTGTGTTAGGCTGCGATAATTCACCACGACAGTCGGAAATTTACGAAACATGGTTCAACGGTACGTCGTCCTCGACACTGAAACCACCGGTATGCCCGTCACCGATGGCCACCGCGTCATCGAGATCGGTTGCGTCGAGGTACTCGGTCGGCGCCTCACCGGGCGCAACTTCCACGTCTATCTGCAGCCCGATCGCGAGAGCGACGACGGGGCGATCGGCGTTCACGGTATTACCACCGAGTTTTTGATCGACAAGCCTCGGTTTGCCGAGGTGGCGGATGAATTCTACGAGTTCATTCAGGGCGCCGAACTGATCATCCACAACGCCGCGTTCGACGTGGGTTTCCTCAATAACGAGTTTCACCTGATCGGCCAGCCCGAGCGTGCCGACATCAGCCAGTACTGTACGATTCTCGATACGCTGGCGATGGCACGAGCCCGTCACCCAGGCCAACGCAACAGCCTGGACGCCCTCTGCAAGCGTTACGGCATCGACCTCAGCGGTCGTGACCTGCACGGCGCCTTGCTCGACTCCGAGCTGCTGGCGGACGTCTACCTGGCAATGACCGGTGGCCAGACCAGCCTGTCGCTGGCCGGTAACTCTAGCGATGGCGAGAGCTCCGGTGGTGATCAGGGCAGTGAAATCCGCCGCCTGCCGCAGACCCGTGAACGCAGCCGGGTGATCCTCGCCAACGATGAGGAACTGGCCGCCCACGCCGTGCGTCTGGAAATCATCGGCAAATCCGCCGGCGCGCCTCCGCTGTGGGCGCAGCTGCTCGACAGCGCCGCAGTCAGCTAAGCGCATCATGTCCACTGTAGCCGCTGCTGGCGTGATCTCCATTCGGGTTGCCGATGAAGGGTTCGCTCGTTACGTAGCGGCGGGCGATTTCGGCTTTATCGTCAGTGCCTACGCCGATCCGCAAATCGGCGTGAGTGTCGACCGCTGGCAGCGCCGATCCGTTGAGCCCTATCGTAAATGCTACGGTATCGATCCGGACGAGTTCAGCCACCTGCGCGAAGATCCTGCCCGAGGTGCGATCTTCGTGGCTTGGCTTGGCGAATTGGCCATCGGGCATGTGGTGGTCAACATCAAATGGAACGGTTTCGGCCATATCGAAGAGCTGGTCGTCGATGCCAATGCCCGCCGTCGCGGTGTGGCACGACAGTTGATCGACGTGGCCGGGTTCTGGGCGCGTAAGCACAATCTGCCGGGCATCATGCTCGAAACTCAAAGCAACAATCTCGCCGCCTGCCGGTTATACGAGCGTTATGGTTTCGTGATGGGCGGGGTCGATCACTGGCGTTATCGCGGGATCGATCCGCACACTCAGGAATCGGCGATCTTCTGGTACTTGCTGTTTTCCTGAGCGCTAGAGGGCAAGCATCGCTTCGGCTTTTTCCTCGACGATTTCCAGAAAGGTCTTCTGCGCCGCCGATGGCTTTTGCTCATTGAGCGTGAGGCTGTAAAGGGTCACGGTAATGGCCGGGGAGACCGGGCAGCGATCAATGCCACTGGCTTGCGAGCCTGCCGCGGTAAAGGGATCGACCAGCGCCAGCCCTTCGCCCGCTTCGACCATGCTGCGCATCATCTGATAGGTTTGCACGCGCGTCTGGATGCGCGGGCTCGGCCGCACCCCTTGCAGACGGTTTTCCAGATTCTGGCTGAGCGGGTCCTGCTGTTCGAGGCCGATCATGCTTTGTCCGGCAGTCTCCTGCAGGGCGATGTACTTTTGCCGGGGCGCCAGCCAACCATGGGGCGCCAGCAGTTGTACCTTGCCTTCGAGCAGGGGGGTGCAGGTGATTTGCGGGTGATCAGGGTTATGCAGGCTCAGGCCCAGATCGCTTTCATGCAGCAACAGCCTGCGGACCATCTCATGGCTGGTGTGTGCTGCCAGACTGCAAGTGGTGTCCTGAAAGCGTCGGCGCAGGGCAGCGATGGCTTTGGGCACCAGTTGCTGGGCGAGTGGTTGCGTGCAATCGACGCGCAGTGGTGGTTCCTGATGCAAGCGCAGGCCGTGAGCCTGGCGGCGCAGGCGTTCGAGATTATTCTGAAGTGTAGCGAGTTCGGGTTGCAGCACGCGGGTTTCAGGGGTTGCCTGCAAGCGCCCACGGACTTTTGCGAATAATAGAAAACCCAGCGCCTGCTCGGCTTCCTGCAAGGTCGCGGTCACGGTCTCCAGCGGCAGGCACAGGAGCTCAGCGGCGGCGCTCAGGTTGCCGGTCTGCATGATCGTATCTATTACTTCGATATGCCGTAGTCGCATGGGTGGCGTCCATCTCCAGCAGGTGAGTGCCCGAGACGCATCCTAACGCAAACGCAGGCGCAAGTAGCAGGGTGCCATCAAGCGAGCGCGGTACTAAGGCGCACCACGCGAGAATGCCAGACAGTCGCTACTGGATTGCTGCGCGAGCGCAGCGAGGATCGTCAGATGACGGG
>CAJCIO010000012.1 GCA_903970465.1 Gammaproteobacteria bacterium | reverse complement strand
CTTGAGCGCAGTGCGCAGCTATGGGTTGCTGCTTGGGATGTCATACGTAGTCATCGACAATCCCATCCCGCAGGCGAGAGAAGCCTATGAACGAGAGGGCTTTGTCCAGTTGCCTGGCGTCGGCCTTGCCTACGATTTGGCCCAAGACTATGATGAAAGCATCGATGAGGTACTCAATTATGACGCCTGATATTAAACCTGATCACAAAGCCGCCGCACTGGCCAAGCTCGCCCGCTTGCAGAAGTCGCCCAACTACAGAAGCTTTTTCGACGCCGACGCGATCGAAGCTTTCGCCAAGGTAGAGGGTTCGGCGTTCGCGGGAACATCACTAAAGAAACGCGAATCAGATACTGATCCTTCCAGGTGGAATGTTTTACCAAATGCTTGAATGAACCGGGCCGATCGCCCGGTTTTTTCATTAGTGATTGGAGCCTGCCCTGCTCTTACAGGCATAGCGCTATACGAGCAGCGCTTGTAGTCATTCTGTTGCCAACGGCGTGACTGCTTCCGCGGGCGGAGCCCGCTCCCACAGGGGGTGTTCCAGCGCTAGATCAGCGCAGCTTCAACACCCGTGCTGCCAGATTTGTGCGATGCGTCACCAATTCCCCTGTCACATCCGGGCCGCGGTATACCATCGATGTCTCGTGGTTCATCCACTTGTGCGACCGCGAAGCGCTCAGCCAATTGAACGACCCGATACACAGCAATTCCTCATCCGCCATGACGATCTTGCTGTGCACTTTATTGACCACCAACGCCTGAACATTCAGCGCCCGCAACGCCTCGATCGCCACTCTAAATTCCGCCACCTTGGCCGGATCGCCCTGCGGTTTGTCGCGGGATACATCGGTGTTGAAACCAAAATCCGTATACACCACCACCTGCACCCCCCGCGCCACGCTGGCGGCCATTTCGGCCATGGCGCCGCTCTTTTCCATCCAGTGCAATTTCACCCAGGGCGTGACGATCTGCACTTGCTGGCGAGCGGTTTGCAGGGTCGCGGCCAGGAAACGGTCGTGCTCGTGGGCCTGGTGCAGGTGCTCAAGGCCGGTCCGTGAGGTTTGCAGGTCCTGGCGGGGTTGATAGTCGAACGTCAACTCGCTAGTCGGATCGCGCAGCAAAAACTCCGCGAGCAACCCGCGGGGTTTGTTGGCCGGCACTTGGCCGAAGAGGTCCATGTCGCCAAACACCAGAAAGCTGTCCTTGGCGCGGGAGACGGCGACGTTGAGCATGCTGTCGCGCCGGTCGATAAAGCCGCCGTCGGCGTGTTTGGAGTACACCGCCGAGAAGATCACCACCGGCCGCTCGGCGCCTTGGAACGAGTGTACGGTGCCGACGGTGATTTCGCCGTCGCTCTTGCCGGTCTTCAGGCCCAGGGCATCGCAGGCCTGGCTGATGGCTTGGGTTTGCGCGCCGAAGGGGGTGATGATGCCGAGGATTTCCCACAGTGCCAGCTTGCCGTCGTAGCGTGCCAGCAGGTCGGCGGCGTTGGCTTGAATCCAGGCAGCGATGGTGGCAGCTTCGAGCAGGTTGTGGCGGCTGCCGCCGTTGCCCGATTCACAGCGGCCATCAACGTGCAGGTAGCCCAGCGGCGGCAAGCCCGGCTTGGGCTGGTCGGGGCGGCTGGGGATGAGTTTGCCCTTGTAGCAGAGTGCGTTGCAGTACTCGATGATCGCGTTGTAGCAGCGCCGGTGTTCATAGAGAAACATGCCGCGGGCCATGTCCGGGTCGTAGTGGTAGCGACTGGCGCTCTGGGCGATAGCCATGACGCTGCCGTTGGCGGCGCTGCGGCCACTGGCGCGGAAGGTTTCGTAGGCGTCGTCGGTGTCGTCGCGCGTCAGTACGTCGGCGCCGATCAGGTTGCCGATGTCCACGGCCTCGGGGATCGACCAGATGGGTTCGATCTGCAGAGTGTCGCCGATCACCAGGGCTTGTTTGGCGAGGGCGAAGGCTGGCGCGGCGACTTCGGGGAGTACCTGGCCGGCTTCGTCGACGATCAACAGGTCAATGAAGTTGAGGGCGTAGCCTTTGGCGTAGTCCTTGCCAGTGCAGGCCATTTCCTTGGGCAACATGAAGAAGGTCGCGACCACGCAGGGGGTCAGTTTCATCCAGCGGTGCCAGTTTTTAGCGAGCGCTTTGCGACCATTCTTTTTGCGGCCGTCGAGGATCTCCTTGAGCGTGGCGCCCACTTCCAGCAGCCAACGGCCTTCCCAGTAATGAGTGGTCAGCAAAAATACCTCGAAGCGCAGCGAGGTGTCGGCCCAGGCGTCGCAATCGCTCAGTCGCACTGCCTCGGCGGGGGTATTGGCCGGCCGCGGCAGTGGCGCCAGGCTGCGGTCCCATTCGGCGGTGCGTTGCTGTTCGGTCTTGATCAACAGCTGAGCGCGTTGCACCTGCGATTCGAGGTCTTTCACCTCTTGGGCGGCCTGGGCCACGGCGAGGTTGAGGTGCTGTTCGATGTCGCTGACGCTGCGGGCGTTTTGCAGTGCCGGGGGTTCTTGGTCGAGCTGTAGTCTGGCCAAGCGCAGGCGTTTGCTGGCTACCGGCGGCAACCAGCCGAACAGGGTGTACAGCAGCGGTTCGTGGGCGAGGTAGTGCTTGAACTGCTTCTCTCGGGTTTGAGCCTGCGCCAGCTGGGCACAACGCTCGACGTGGCGGTCTTGCAGCTGCGCCACCGCGGTGTAGGGTGCTTCACCCAATAGATCGATCAAGTCCTGACGCGCGCGCTCCAGCAACGCCCAGGTCTGTTCGATGTTGAGCAGTTGCTGCTGTTTGTGGCGGATCGCGTCCTGCAGTTTGTCGACGATGCTGGCCACGCTGACCGCATCGGGGAAGGCGATAACCGCCGCGGCGATATAGGCCTCTTGAGCCTGAGCCAGATACTGCTCGGTCTCACGTTTCTCGAAAAAGCTTTTGGTCTGATAGCTGCGCGCCATTTCGGCTTCTTTGCTGAAGCTCGGGAAGTAGGCGCCGAAGCTGTCGATGTCCGGCAGCCAGCGTCCGGCGAAAGGGCCGCTGCCGGTGGCGAAGTCTTTGCCGAAGGCCTTGATGATGTTGGTCACGGCCTGGTTGTTGGTCGAGCTGGCGACGATCACCGGGGGCTCGCCGCCGGCCAGCGCGGCCCGGGCCCACAGGGAGGCGACGACCGAGAGCAGCAAGGTGGTTTTACCGGTGCCGGGCGGCCCGTTGACCGCCAGTACGTCGCCGTCGCGACCGGCCAGCAAGTGGCCCAGTGCATCCCGTTGCGCGGGGGCCAATGCGTAGCGATCACCGGCATGGGCAAGCCGTGCGGCGAATTGGCTGTTGGCGGCCAGGCACGGCTCATCGCGGCTCGCTTCGCGCTGGGCGAAACGCTCGAACAGCGCGACCTCGGGCTTGTTGGCGCGCAGATGATCGTAGAGCGGCAGGATGTGCTGGGTGAAGCCGGTGGGATTGCTTTCCTTGAACAGGTAAGCATGGTCGGCGACCCGGAAGCCGTCATCATCGAACTGCCAGTCCCGGCCAACGTGCTGAAACATCTTCGCGCAAAATTGCAGGTAAGCGTTCCACTGCTTGGCGTGCTCGACGGCGCTGGGGGCCTCGCCCTCCGCAGTCGGCTCGAATACCGGGACTTCGTGGCGGGACAAAAACTCATCCAGCTCGGCCTGTGCGCCCATTACCAGCGCGCCACTGGCCTGGGGTTCGAGAATGTCGCGGGGCACCAGCGTGTTGGCCGTCGGGTACAGCCGGCCGTCGCGAGTCACCAGCACCTGGCTGACCACCGGAGTGACGGCCGCTGCCGTGCCAGTGCGGGCCTTGCCGTGTTCGAGGCGTGGGTTGTAGACCAGCGGGCGCAGGGTGACTTCCACGCTGGGCAGCTCGGCGGGCTCATCGGCAAACAGCGCTTCGGCGATTTCGGTGCTGACGCAACCTTGCAACAGTGCATCGATGTGCAAGGGAGTGAGCGTTGCTACTTGGCCCGCCTGCAATGCGCCTTTGCCGTTTTCGGCATCGGCCAGAGAGGTACGCCAGTAGTTTGCTAGTTTGAAAGAATATTGATTCATCATCCTGATTCAGTGCGGGCCGTGACTCACTGTGACGGTCGGTGGATAGGCAGTGGGGGCTGAGGGTAGCGTGTCTGCGCGAGGATCGCTAACTGAACTCGCCAGGTTCAAAACGTCATCGGCCACTGGCTTCGGTCACGGATATGGATTGCATGCCTTCGTGATATCCAAGGTCTGTTGATTGCTGGTCTCGCTTGGACTCTGCTAAAACCAGAAGACGCCCAACAATAAGGAAGCCAATAATGAACAAAGACCTCTCCCCCACCGAAGGCGCCTGCCACTGCGGCACCGTGCGTTTCACCGTCAAGCTCAACAACGGCCTGCACACCGTGCGCCGCTGTAATTGCTCGTTCTGCAGAATGCGCGGCGCCGTGGTGGTGAGTGCGCAGTTGGAAGACATCCATATCACCGCTGGGGCCGAGGCCTTGACGCTGTATGAATTCAACAGCAAGACCGCCAAGCATTACTTCTGCTCGAAATGCGGGATCTACACCCATCACCAGCGCCGTTCCAATCCGCAGCAATATGGGGTGAATGTGGCGTGCCTGGGGATCAGTCCGTTTGATTTCGAAGAGGTACAGGTGTTGGATGGCGTGGCGCATCCTGCGGACGGGAAGAGTTCGGGGGTGTTTGGGATATTGAAGTTTGAGCGACAGGCCTGAACGTCGCTCGGACGAGCCTTGGAACGAGGTCTAGCTGGCTATTTGCGATATCGAAAAACGAGCAATTCATCTACGTTCATCAGTTTTCGGAGATATATTCATCTAGATGACTCAAGGTGAAACGATTCATGTCGATAGGCTTTTATCGCTTCCTCCCTCTCGACAGGTCATCGCCATGAATCTGAGAAATCTCAACATCGCCCCACGGTCGCTGCTCTGCTTCGGCTTTTTCGCGGTGCTGATCACTGCTTTGGGGTTGTTCTCGTTGCAGCAGGCTGTAGGGCTCAAGGAGGCGCGCGAGACGTTGCAAGACAACGTGCTGCCGACCATTCAGGCTATCGCCGCGATCAAGAGCGATCTGCTGACCATTCGGTTGGGCAACACCAGCCTGCGCGCGGCGCAGGATGCTGGCAACATCGAGGCGGCGCAGAAGCGAATCACTCAGGGCCGCAGCGACCTGCAAACCGATACCGCCAAGCTTAAACCATTGCTGGTGAGTGAGCGTGGCCTCGCGGCCTATAGCAGCATGGAGGCCCATATGCAGGCCTACCTGGCTGTGCACTCGCGCTTTCTGGAGGCAATCGCCAATAAACGCGATGACATCGTGACCAGCATGACCGCGCCGTCCGGCGAGCAGACTCAGGCCGCCGATGCGCTGGCCAAGGACATCGCCGAGATTTCCCGGTTAGCCGACCTTAAGTCGGCAGAATCCGACGCCCGCGCCGACGATACCTACGCGCAAACGCGCAACGTGACCATCGCCGCGATCATCGTCGCCCTCGCCGCGACTCTGGGCTTGGCTGCACTGTTTACCCGTAGCCTGGTGGCGCCGATCGCCAAGGCCTTGGCGGTGGCTGAGCAGATTGCCGCTAACGACCTGAGCAAGCCGATCGATGTAGAGGGGCGTGACGAGCCGGGCCGCCTGTTGGTAGCGCTGTCGGTGATGCAGCAGAACCTGCGCCGCACGTTGGGCGAGCTGGGGGATTCTTCGAATCAACTGGCGTCTACTTCGGAAGAAATGACCGCCGTGACCGAGGATTCGTTGCGCGGCGTGCAGCGTCAGAACGACGAGATCAATCAGGCCGCCACTGCCATCAATCAGATGAGCGCCGCGGTGGAAGAAGTGGCGCGCAATGCGGCCGCGGCTTCGACGGCCGCGCGGGATTCCAGCCAATCGGCAGAAAACGGCCGTCAGCGTGTAGGCGAAACCGTCAGCGTGATCAACGAGCTGCATGCGGCAGTGGGCGCGACGGCGGTGGAGATCGATGGCTTGGCGGCGCAGGTGCAGGGCATCAGCGGCGTGCTGGATGTGATCCGCGGGATTGCCGAGCAGACCAACCTGTTGGCGCTCAACGCAGCGATCGAAGCGGCGCGTGCTGGTGAAGCCGGGCGTGGTTTTGCGGTGGTGGCGGATGAAGTGCGGGCACTGGCGCATCGCACGCAGCAGTCGACGGCCGAGATCGAGAAGATGGTCGATTCGATCCAGGGCGGCGCCAACAAGGCGGTCACGGCCATGGGCCACAGCAGCGAGCGGGCGCGGGCCAGCCTGGATGTGGCTGAAGCCGCTGGGCGAGCGTTGACCGAGATTACTCAATCGATCGTGCAGATCAATGAGCGTAACGTGAGTATCGCGACGGCGACTGAGCAGCAGGCACAGGTGGCGCGTGAGGTGGATCGCAATTTGACCAGTATTCGTGACCTGTCGATTCAGACGTCGGCCGGGGCCAATCAGACGTCAGCAGCGAGTGGGGAGTTGTCGCAGTTGGCGGTGGCGCTAAATCAGGTGGTGTTGCGGTTCAAGGTATAAGCCTGATGACTCGCGGCGAGGCCAATGGCCTCTTCGCGATCAAGCTTTGCTCCTACTGCGCCATGCACGCGTGGAAGCAAGGCTTGCCCGCAAAGGGGTCAGCCGCAACGCTAAAGACACCAGAGCAGCCGCAGATCCAGCCCGAATCAGAACTCTTCGTACTCCGCCGGATCCTGATCCGCCATACGCCCATCGGCCTTGGCCAGGGTCGCAATCGCGGCCATGTCCGCTGGCGTCAATTCGAAATCGAACAGCGCCAGATTCTCCTGCTGGCGTTTCTCCGAACTGGCCTTGGGCAGCGCAACCGCGCCGAGCTGATGGTGCCAGCGCAGAATCACCTGCACTACGCTACGCCCTACCCGGTCGGCAATCTGCTGTAACACCGGGTCCTTGGCCATGTCATTGCCGCGCCCGATGGGGCTCCAGGCCTGGGTGACGATGCCGTGCGCCTTGTCCCAGGCCAATTGCTCGCGCTGTGGAAAGTACGGGTGCAGTTCGATCTGGTTGATGCACGGCGTGACGCCGCTGGCGGCAATGATCTTCTCGAGATGCTCCGGCAAGAAATTGCACACACCGATGGACTTCACCCAGCCGCGCTTCTGCGCTTCGACCAAGGCACTCCAGGCCTCCACATAAAGGCCTTGTTTGGGGTTGGGCCAGTGCATCAGGTAGAGATCGATGTAGCTCAGTTGGGTGCGAAACAGCGACTCTTCGATGCACGTCAGTGCCTGGTCATAAGCATGATGGCGGCCGGGCAGCTTGGAGGTGATGCGCAAGTCTTCGCGGGGGATACGGCTGCGGCGCACCGCCTCGCCGACCGCACCTTCGTTCTCGTAATTGACGGCGCTGTCGAGCAGTCGGTAGCCGGCGTCGATGGCATTGACGATGGCACTGACGCCCTTTTCTCCGTTGAGCTTGTAGGTGCCGAAACCGACTGCAGGGATATCGGTTCCGTCGTTGAGGGTGATGGCAGGAATGGTCATGGGAGGCTTCCTTTTCTAGAGGTTCAGGGTTGCGCTTTGAAATGCGGCGTCCCGTCGGTGGAGGTACGGATCAACAGGTATGGCGGCTTGTGAGGGTCGACCTTTTTGCTGAGGCGGTCCCACTGGCCGAGGGTGACGTACACCGAGTTGCCGGCGACAAACAGCCCGCCGGCCAGACCAGCCGCGGGTCACGCAGCACCACGTCGAGGTGGCCGTCGGTGAGGTACAGGCGGCCCTGGCGGTCGATGGCCATGCCGACAGTCATGACTGTTTCCCCTTCTTCACGAATTTCTCTGGCCAGTTGCTTGTCGTCCAGGCTGAAGTTCGCCAGGGCGGCTGTTGGCAGGTGCCACAGGTGACGGCTGGTCAACGGCGAGTAGTGCAGACGCGAGCTGTCCGGGGCCAAGGCGACGCTGTCGACGCCGCCGTGAGGAAGGGCGATTTGCCGCCTTCATAGCGCGTCGGCACGCCGTCAAACTGGGGACGATATTTTCAGATCCAGTTTGACTATTGAAGGTTGTGCGTGCGGGGAGTTCCGCTGGATGCGTATTTGCGGTGTGGCCGGGCGGGCGGAGCGCGAGCAGTGGGGAACCTGAATACGCCGCCAGCACGCCCCTTTTTGATCAGAGCTCTTCGTAATTCGCCGGATCCTGCCCCAGGATCCGCCCATCCGGCTTCGCCAATCGGGCGATGGCCTTCATCTCTTCTCCTGACAACTCGAAATCGAACAGCGCGAGGTTTTCCTCTTGGCGTTTGGCCGAGCTTGCCTTGGGCAGCGCTACGACGCCAAGTTGATACTGCCAGCGCAGGATCACCTGCACCACGCTCTTGCCGGTGCGCTGCGCAATACCTTGCAGTAGCGGATGGTGTTGCAGGTCGTTACCGCGGCCGATCGGGCTCCACGCCTCGGTGACAATGCCGTGCGCTTTGTCCCACGCCAACTGCTCGGCCTGCGGGAAGTAGGGGTGCAATTCGATCTGGTTGACGACCGGCGTGATGCCACTGTCGGCAATCAGTGTT
>CAJCIO010000011.1 GCA_903970465.1 Gammaproteobacteria bacterium | reverse complement strand
CACGCCGGGTACGCCCAACGTCTGGTCGACACCTGCGTTTGACGACGCATTGGGGCTGATCTATCTACCCACAGGTAATGCGACACCCGACTTCTGGGGCGGCGAGAGATCTGCAGCTGACGATCGCTATTCCTCCTCCATCGTCGCGTTGGATATCGCCACGGGGCGCGAACGCTGGCACTTCCAGACCGTGCATCACGACCGGTGGGACTACGACGTGCCTTCTCAACCGGCCCTTTATGATGTTCCGGATGGACACGGCGGTACGTTGCCGGCCCTGATTCAGACGACCAAGCGTGGTCAGATCTTCATGCTCGACCGCCGCACGGGTACGCCGATCGCCGGGGTCGAAGAGCGTCAGGTTCCCCAGGGTGGCGTGGCGGACGACCGCAGTTCGCCGACCCAACCTTACTCGGTAGGCATGCCCGCTATCGGCACAGAGCCCCTCAGCGAGAAGCGCATGTGGGGACTCACGCCAATCGACCAGTTGATCTGCCGTATCGACTTTCGCAAGGCACGTTACGAGGGTGAGTTCACACCTCCCAGTGAACGCCTGACGATCCAGTACCCAAGCTGGTTGGGGGGCATGAATTGGGGTTCGGTCTCCGTCGCGGAAAACCTCGGTTACCTAATCGTGAACGACACCCGTGTTGCCATCTGGAATCGCATGATTCCTCGCAAGGCTTATGACGAGGCCGGTGTCAAAGGGGGTGGCCATGAGGGCAATGCACCGCAGGCAGGCACGCCATGGGGGATCGAAATGGGACGTTTCCTGTCGCCCTTGGGGATCCCTTGCCAAGAGCCACCCTACGGAACCATCAGCGCTATCGACCTGAACACACGCAAGGTCGCATGGTCTATGCCGCTTGGAACGACGCAAGACCCTGGCCCACTGGGTATAGCCACCCACCTGCCGATGCCTATCGGCATGCCAACGCGGGGAGGGCCTGTCACCACGTCGACCGGCCTGGTGTTTATCGCGGCGTCGCAGGATTTCTACATCCGGGCATTGGATGTGCGCACGGGTAGGGAGTTGTGGAAGGGGCGCTTGCCAGTGGGTGCAGAAGCAACGCCGATGACGTACATCTCGCCGAAAACCGGCAGGCAGTTTCTGGTCATCAGCGCGGGCGGAAACTCAGCTACGACGAAGAAGGGAGACTACGTTGTGGCATACGCACTGCCGCAGTGATGGACGTACCCGAGCGAGAAATACTTGGGCTTGGTATCCGATTACGGAAGTGGGGAAGCACCTTGATCTAAAACCGGGCTGAGGCTCAGCCCGGCAGCTAGGAGCTTAGGCTGATGAGAGATATTCACGGTAACGATGTTGATCAAGCTAAGGATACGCCCGACGGTGGACACACCGAGAGACGTTCACTGCTCAAGGTAACTGCTGCATTGCTTGGTGCCTCCTTGATACCGGGTATTTCAAGTCGGGTAATGGCGGAGCCTGCAGACTCTGAGAACAAGGCCGTATCGGCTTTAGGGGGCCAATCCAGCCCGTCGATGGGCCGGTTCGAGGCTCGGCTTCAAGATGTGCAGATTCTCTTTGTGGATCTCCAGGATGCGTTGACGCAAGGAAGCCGTTCAGTAACCCCGGCGGCGCTTCGGAACAATGCCGGAGTACTCGCAAAGATCGCCCGACTCCTGGGCATACCGATGACTTTCTCCCTCGTCCCGGTCAAAGGGAAGCCAGGTGAGCTCATTTCGGAACTACGGCCGTACTCGAATGCGCATAACACCTCTCAGCGCTTATTAGCTCCAAGCTTCACCGACAAGACGATGGTTGCGAACCTGGCTAACAACCGTCGCAAGACACTGATCATCTGTGGATTTGCGGCTGAGGTCGCTGTGTTGGAGTCGGCATTGGGGGCTATCAATGCAGGCTACACCGTCCACATCCCTGTGGATGTTACCGGCAGCGCGTCTTCTCGGACGGAGTCAGCGGTACTACGCCAAATGGAGCTGGCGGGGGCGTTGCCCACATCGATCATCAGCTTGGCGGCGAAATGGTCACCCAATTTTTCCGAGGAGCCAGGGGCCTCTGTGCTCGCTGCCTTTTCCGAAATTCAAACCACTAACTAGGAGTTTTCCATGAAGTACCGCAGGTTAGGAAATACAGGTATGGTCGTATCCACGCTCGGTTTGGGCACCATGTATTTCGGTGACCAAACCTCAGAAAAGGATGCTTTCGCTATTCTCGATGCGTACGTCGAGGCAGGGGGAAACCTGATTGATACCGCCAACGTGTATGCCGGCGGTGTTGCTGAGCAGGTAGTAGGACGATGGATTGCCAACCGGCCAAAGGAGGTCACAGGCCGTGCTGTGGTCGCTACCAAAGCACGATTTGGTACAGGCCCGGATGTTAACGATGTGGGCTTGTCTCGTCGCCATCTTCAGGGTGCGTTGGACAAGTCACTGAAGCAATTGAACGTCGACAGAATCGATCTTTACCAGATGCATGGTTGGGATCCGCTGACCCCCGTTGAGGAGACGCTCTCGTTTTTGGATGAAGCCGTCCGGTCTGGAAAAGTCAGCTACATCGGGCTTTCCAACTTCACCGGTTGGCAGTTGCAGCTGATGATCTCTACTGCCAAGGCTATGGGCGTACACCTTCCTGTGACGCTCCAGGAACAGTACAGCCTGCTGTCACGTGAGATCGAGTGGGAGGTCATTCCGGCAGCACTTCACAACGGCATTGGACTGTTGCCATGGTCACCTCTGGCTGGTGGCTTCCTGACCGGCAAATACAAGCGCGGCGGCAAGCCGGACTCAGATACGCGTGCTGGTTCAGACAACAAACTATATCAATG
This sequence comes from Gammaproteobacteria bacterium, assembly GCA_903970465.1. GTDB lineage: Bacteria > Pseudomonadota > Gammaproteobacteria > Pseudomonadales > Pseudomonadaceae > Aquipseudomonas. Next base: position 16,129 of record CAJCIO010000011.1, on the reverse strand, counting down.
GACGTCCGCCGAGTATGCGGACTCAGACCGCAATTGGGCGACCATTGAAAAGCTTGTCGAGATCGCAAAAGAAATGGGCGTGCCGCCCTCGCAAGTTGCTTTGAGCTGGCTTTCTAATCGTCCAGGTGTGACGGCCCCGATTGTCGGTGCACGTACCCTCAAACACCTTACCGATAACCTCGCAGCCGCAGAGCTGGTGTTGAGTTCGGCCGTAACGTCTGCATTGGACGAAGTGAGCGCGCCCGTTTCAGGCGGATATCCATACGGGGCGTTTGGCGTCGGTCAGCGGGCGCGAGCTGTGGACACCTCGGCTCAGGCCCTTGGCGCATTGGTTGGCAAAGGTTCAAACCACCCTCTGGGCCGCGCCTGACACTTCAGCCCCCGATCCCGAACCTGGCTCGCCTTGACCCGCGCTAGGTTCAATATTCTGTCCTAACTAAGGAAACTAAAAATGGAACTCAAACGCCCAGGATCACAGCCATCCATCAAAGGCCCTGAAGAATGGTTCACCGGTACCGTCCGGATTGATCCTCTGAATTTCCCTCCTGAACCAGCCAGGGTTTCCGTGGCTAGCGTCACATTCGAACCCGGCGCTCGCACCGCCTGGCACACTCACCCATTGGGGCAAACATTGATCGTGACGGCTGGGTGCGGGTGGACGCAGTGTGAAGGGGAGCCGATAGTAGAGATTCGAGCCGGTGACGTGATCTGGTGCCCTCCGGGACACAAGCATTGGCATGGAGCCTCGGCGACTACCTCGATGACTCACATAGCAGTCCAAGAAGCTTTGGACGGCAAGAACGTCGAGTGGTTGGAGAAGGTTACCGATGAGCAATATGAGGTCGGGCCCACTAAAGATCTCAATGAGCATAGCCATTGAGCTATAGCGGCTACGGTATTAATCCGCCCTTTTCAGGTTCCGCATAGATCGTTGATTCGGGCAATGCTCGGAGGCTCCGATTGTCCGTTCCAAAAGCAGCCTGTCGCCTACCTAGAAGCAAACGCAGCTTCAGCTCGTTGACTTCCAGCGTTCAACCATAAGATCAATGAAGCCGCGTACCTTCGGCGTTAGATGGCGCCTGCTCGGATAAATCGCGTGTACAGGCACCTCTTCGGTGCCATACGACCTAAGCAAGGGTATGAGCCTTCCGTCATCAACGGATTCAGCCGTCAGGAATGTGGGCAGATAAGCGATGCCCAATCCCAAAATCGCAGCATCGCGAATGGCCTCTGCGCTGTCCAGGCGCAGCCGGCTATTCGGACTGATCTTTACCCACTCGCCGGTCGCTTCCCTCAAGCGCCAAGGTTGGCGCTTCAAGCGGCTGCTGAATATCAGGCATTGGTGGTTGAGGAGGTCATCGGCTGCCTGGGGTATGCCATGAGCCTCCAGATAGGCAGGCGCAGCGCAGATGACAGCGCGATGGCTCGCCACCGTGCGGGACACAAGGCTGTTATCAGCGGGATGGCTACCGATGCGCACCGCGAGGTCGAGGCCTTCGTCAATGATATCGACCACTCTGTCTGTGAAGCTTGCGTCCACTTGAACCTGCGGCCACAGTCGTTGGTACTCGGCTAGCAGTGGAAGCACCAACAAACGCCCAAGAGCATCCGGCAGACTGATGCGCAGGTTGCCTCTCGGTACTCCTATCTGCTGGCCGACACTCGCTTGGGCGTCTTCCAGGTCGCTGAAAATCTTAATGCAGTGCTGGTAGAACAGTTCCCCATCGTCGGTGAGGCTCATATTTCGCGTCGTGCGATTGAGTAGCCGCACGCCAAGATGGGCCTCCATACGAGTGATTGCCTTCCCTGCCGCTGAGCGTGTCAGCCCGAGCGAGCGGCCCCCGGCAACGAAACTTCCGGTATCGACTACAGCAACGAAAGTGCTCATCTCATCCAGATTCAAACGGCTCATGCGGAACTCCAACAGGCCTCACAGAGGGGAAATCTGTTCGTCAATGGAGTGAATATACTAGAACCTCGATCACCAATCCCAGCCTTCTGCTTTGGGGTGCCTCACGAGGAACACACGCATGACCTTCTCTCCACTGGTTCAAACCCGTCTCGACGCCTGGGTCGCATCCGCTGCCGACTTCGGGCCCTTTCTGTTGGGTCAGAAGACGAGCACAACGCTTCATCAGCAGCGCCAAGCTTATGAGCAGGTCCTGGCGACACACCCCATTCCGCCCGGCGTCACTTGTAATGATGTCGATATGGGCGGTGTGCCGAGCATGGTGGTAGTGCCTGATGAAATCACGGAGGATCGTGTTCTGCTATACATCCATGGCGGTGGTTACGTGGGTGGCAGCGCGAGGGGGTATCTCGGCGTGGCAGGTCATTTCGCCAACTTGCTGGGCGCAAAGGTCTATCTGCCGGACTATCGCCTCGCCCCGGAGCATCCTTTTCCAGCTCCGATCGATGACACACTTCAAGCCTATCGATGGCTGCTCGACCAAGGTAACGATCCCAAGTCCATCGTCTTCTCGGGGGACTCGGCCGGTGGCGCGATGGTAGTTTCGGTAATGGTCAAAGCCCGCAACGCCGGCTTGCCATTACCAGCAGGTGGAGCCGCGTTGTCTCCTTGGGCCAACCTGGAGCACACCGGCGCATCCATCGACAATCGCGATGGCCTTGATCCCCAGGCATCGCGCCTGGGCCTGACGTTGCTCGCCAAAACATTTCTCAATGGCGCGCTGCCGACCGATCCCGATGCATCACCCGTTTTTGCCGATGTCCGAGAGTTACCTCCTATCCTTGTGCAGATCGGGGAAAACGAAGTGATGCTCAGCGACGCGATGCGGCTCGCCACCCATCTTGGGGAAAACCGAGTACGTGTTTCCTTGGAGGTGTGGCCTGGGATGTTTCACGTCTGGCATATGTTTGCGGCAATTTTGCCGGAGGGGATGCAGGCTTTGAAAAATGCAGCTGTTTTCTTGGATCGAGCGATTCGAGATCGCCAGACTCGCTGATTTCTTCTGCCAAGGCCGTTAAGTTAAGCGGGTCGACGCCCTGCTTAAAGTTCGGTTGCTAGTATCATCCATCGCGGACGCTATTGAGTCTCAGGGGAATTCGTCGCGATGATGGCCTCTATCCGCTCTCCAAGCAGCTTCCAAGCGTGGCTCTTTTCTTGCTGATAATCGTGATGCAGATAGTGCCGGCGAACCTTGGATCCGCCAAGAACATGGTTTTGACAGCGGTCTATGATTTCCAGGTTTACGCCTAGCATTTGCATCGTAGTGGCGCCTGTGCGGCGTAGGTCATGAGGTGTCCATTCACCTTTAGTTCCTTTGCCGAGCACCAGTGAGTTGTCATGATGGCGGCCTGCCGGAGGCTTGGATCTATCTTTGAACCGGCATTGGCGATCGCCAATCAGCTTGCTGATTGTTTTTGTATCGGCATGATTTTGGCCATTACGCCCTGGGAAGCAGAACTCTGTATGCCCTGTATCCAATTTGAGCCGATTGAACTGGGCTGTGGCAAAGCTGGATAGAAAAACATGGTGATCCTGGCGCTTACCTTTCCGCCCCTTGGTGGCCTCCGCTGGGATAAACCAGATGCCTTTATTCAAATCAACGTTTCGCCATTCAGTTTTTAGTAACTCGCCAATGCGACACAGGGTGCTCAGGCAAATCCATACTGCGCATTGGACCCGAACGTTAACCGGGCGGATACCCGAATACTTCGCCCCACTGGCCAGGGAGGCGTAGTCACGTTCAAGTCGATCGAACACCTCACGTAGCTCTCGGATTTCATCAGGGGACAATATACGATTCCGCTCTTCCTCATAGTCGTGGTCCAAAAGCTGACCGGCATCCACTAAATCCGCAGGGTTCCCGTCAGCCATCAACGCTCGCCACGGTTTTCGTTTCTCACCCCAGCGCAACATTTGACCCATATCGTTACTGCGAATGACCACTGCACGATTGAGTCCGCGTGATTTGATAGTTCGAAGCACGCCCAGCAAATCTTGCTCTGTCAGTTCGCGTAAACGCCTGTCGCCGATCAGCGGGAGCACATCCTTCCTGAAGCTGCGGCGAAGCTCAGCATTACCATCTTGGCGCGAAACACCGTCGCGTAGCCATTCACAAAACAGGTCGTTTACTGTCTTGTGTTCAACCGCTAGCCGGTTGGCCTCAGAAATAGTGGCTGCGACGGCGTTCTGAGCCTCGATTTTCGCAGCTTTTCGGCCTGCTGTAGGGTCTATGCGCTTTGAAAGCATCGTCTTCAGCTCATCACGCTCGGCCCGGATCAAAGCAAGAGATTTTTTAGGCCATGTGCCCAGCCGATGGTCGCGTTTAGCGCCGTCCCACTTGAATTCAAAACGGAATTGCACAGTGATGCCGCGCACGCCGGCTCGAACCTTGGCGACGATGCCGCCGTCCTCGCGGAGTGTCTTACCATCATCTGTATCCGATAGCGCTTCCAGTTGCTTGATCGTGAGCTTTGCCACAGCCGACCCCTAGCATCATTGGTTTCGTTGAATTTTGCCCCCACTTTTGCCCCACCGAAAGTACCGGCTGTCACTATGCGTCGATAGACATTGGTAGACTCGGAATTCTGATTATATGCATGAAATTAATAGACTTTTTCCATCCGTTGAGACGTACTGAGATCCATTGTGTTCTGATGACTAAAAGCATGGGGTGCAAGGGGTCGAGTGTTCGAATCACTCCGTCCCGACCATTTATTCCTGAGAAAGCCCAGTCGGTAACGGCTGGGCTTTTTCGTATGTGTGGTTCTTCAAGCCAAGATGTTTTCCCTGTGAGGAGGCGCTAGTTTTGGCACCGTCAAGCGGCCTGTTTGGCACCGCTAGAGAATCCGAGCGAAATTTCGGTGCCAAACAGCCTGCATATCCCGGGCTAAATGCTGGCTAAACAGGGAATATTGCCAGAGCGCGGGATTTTGGCACTAAAAAAACATAACGTGCTGATCTGAAAGAGTTTCTAGAACAGCATGAGTGTTTTCTTTTAGTGCCAAATCCACCGTCGGCTAACACTCTAACTTGGCGATCACGGCCGGTCGTTGCGCCGAAGTCGCAGACCTTGATCACGCGCCTGTCGCCGGCATAGCCCATGCCTTCCAGCAGGACCACAAACCGCCGCCAAGTAGTGCCGCAGCCGTCAGGGTTCGGTACCAGGAACTGTTGGTGCATCGGCACTGCCTCGCTTGGCGCCGCAACGACGTGCTTGATAGTTTGCTTGCCCTTCGCGTCCGGCACAGTGACCAGCTTTATGACGCGGCTAGTGTCGTTGTCACTGTTGGCGACCAGTGGCCCCATCGCAGAATTTGTTTCACGCTCTCCAGGCTGATCACCCGGGGCGGCTTCTTGCCGGCCCACTTCAGGCCGATCCACGACAGATTGCGGATCACGCGCTGGCGAGGCTGTTCGCTGGCCGCCTGGCGGTGGTAGGTGCAGTCGGGGTTCATGTGGAACTAGCCTACGGCGCACCCGCCGCATTCTTCGTCCGGGTCACCCTCGAACACGTCGGTGGTGTAGTGCCGGGCCGGAGGGTGATTGGCGGTGTGCAGGCGAATTGCCGCCGGTTTGTGGTTCCTGGCTACCGTCACCGCTCGGCTCAGGCCTATCTTCAGCCCGGTACCTGCGCCGCCGCCACAGAAGAAGTCCACCACGATCTCATCGTCTATCGGGTCGCAGCCAAGGCCCGTAATGGGTTTTGAAGTCGAGTGGTTGTTTCTTGAGTGAGCCCATTTGGTTTTTCCATATAGCGGCCACCCTATCGTTATCGAGCGGGTGGCAATTTGATGTTGCGTGGGCTAGAACTGGTGATGGCCACTAACGTGCGTTAGTGGAAAGCGACGACAAGGAGGCGGTCATATGCGTGCAGTAGGGGCTGTTGCATTCGGAGCATTCATTGCTTGTTCTTTGGTTTATGCCAAGCCGGCTCCGCTGTCTGATAGTGAGATCGCTAAACGGATCATTGCCGAATCGATCGCGTCCTACCCAGGGCCATGTGCCTGCCCGTTCAATACAGCGCGAAACGGTAGCTCATGTGGACGTAGAAGCGCATACAGCAAACCGGGTGGCTATTCGCCGATCTGCTACCGGGAGGATGTGACGCCTGCGGATATAAAGGAGTACAGAAAGAGGTTGCTGCAGGACTGAGTTTCGAGGGCTCTCCCGTGTCGATGGCGGTCTACTGCATTGGTACGCGACACAGCCCCCGCCTGCAGAGGCGTTCAGCGTGATTGCCAAACAGCTTCTGCATCAGCTCGCTGTGCGTGCAATGAAGTTGGTCGATCGATGGCGAATCCCGAAGATAGTTTGTCTCGTCGTACAGCCCGCGCTTCGTCTGGGTCATAACAGAGCGTTCGCCGTTGATTGTGCACCAGGCGGCGAGCTTTTTCGGCAAGCGCATCGCCACTGAATTGCCGCGAACGAATCTACGAATCGAAATGGCCTGTATCGAGCCTGCGAAGAACTGTCCGACTGTCATGCCGTCCCACATCCCGCCCCAGAACGCTGTCCAGCTTCCCCCCCCAGCGGCTGACAGTGATCTTGCCGCCCTTGGGCTTCAAGTCTTCGAGAAAAACCGTGTTAGGGGCCAGGCTTACGGCGCCCGTGATGTGCAGCTTGGTCACAGTCGAAGTCTCGACCTTCATGGCAATTTCCATTGCAGGCGCCGCGCTCCGATATCGACGAGGAACCCAGCCGTGAAAAGAAAGACTGCTGGACAGGCCAGTGTTCTGCCTGCCGGTCGCCGGCAGAGGCCTGCGGAAGACAATATGGTACGAAAGTACCACTCATCTGGCGCAGGGGAATTGAGCGTTTAAAAAGTGGTCCTAAGGGGCCGGAGAAGAATTTAGAGGCCTACGAATGCGACGTAGCGGATTTGCGGACCTGGATAGCAGAGATTTGCTGAAGGAATTACACAAGGCGACGGTATTGCTGCAGGCGATGCCTGTGGAGTCGCTGGCGACCGAGATTTGGAGAGCCGCGTGCAATCGTCAACATCGCGCGTTCCAGGCGTGGTGGGACTACTTGTTTGATCGATCTTGCCAGAGAGGAACCGGTCTCCAGCTTTCGGCGGCATAGGCTGCAAGGGCATGAGATGCATTGCACGTGATGCGCTGGACGGGACAAGGGAAGTGGACTTTCCAATGTGCACGAGTACCTGATGACCAGCACAATCACCGCTGCTCACGCATTCGCCTCGGCAACGGCCTGATGAACCCGTGGTAGTTCGAGAAAGGTGAGCAGACGCTCGCGATCCCAGCCCCTGGAATCACTACCATCGATGAACTGGCCTACGCACTACCTCTCAGTGACGGATGAACTTGGCTGCTTGGAATGTTCTGCCATGACCACTAGGACGTTCCAGCGACGCTTCCGAGTTACCGATCAAGGAAGTTCCCATCCAGCTCGCCTTGGGAATCGGTGGAGCACCACGTCATCCAGCCCCTGAGAATGTCCTGCGGATGCCAGATCAGCGCACGGCGATGCTCACGGCCAAAGGCGGGCAGTGCTCCAAGCCGTACCGTCCTGCGAGGCGGTATAACACCAGCGCTTGTGGTTGCGATCAGTGGAGCCCTGCCAGAATTCGACAACCGTCGGTTTAACCGAATACACGCGCCACCCCGGTTCAACATGAGCGGGATGGGTTTCTAGAAATGCCTGTGCATCGGCGAGACGTTTTACCAGCATCTCCTCATTGTCCAGGATCTCGCTCTGCTTTGATGCGATGGCACTGGCGCGCGAACCGACAGGGCGACCCAGAAAATCCTCTGCACATTCTTGTGCTGGCAGTTCTACAGCCTCTCCACGCAGACGAATCTGCCGCCCAAGTGCGGGCCAATAAAACGTTAGCGAGACCATCGGTTGCGCTTCGATTTGCAGTCCCTTTGGGCTTTCACGCTTGATTGCGAAATGCCATCCTCGTGCGTCGACATTCTTTAGTATCAGTACGCGAGCATCCGGCCAACCGTGTTCATCGACGGTTGATAGCGTCATGGCATGAGGCTCCTTGACCCCTGCTTCCAGCGCTGACTCGAGCCAAAGTGCAAAGGCCTCATGGGGCGTGGCCGGCATGCTCGACAGGTCAATGTCGGGCAGCGGCGCCATGAGCGACGGAATCTGTCTGAGGCGTTCTTTGATCGGCAATGTGTCCTTGGTTGGATGAGCCATGAAGGATCGAGCTCCAGAAATCAATCAAAAAACCGTGTGGCAGAGGCGATCAAGAAAGCCGCTGCCATAATGGTTACGGGCGGCGCATCAGCAGTATCGCCACTATCACGGCCAACGCGGCGATAAGGGTGGCGAAAATGCCGATCGAAGCCAGGCCGAAATGGCCGATACCGATGCCACCGAGAATGGCGCCCAGGCCAATGCCTGCATTGGCCGCGGAAATGTTCATGGTTGCGGCCAGTGCCTGGGCCTGTGCCCCTGCCTGCATGACGCGCACCTGACATACCACGAACAGCGCGGTATAGCCAATACCCCATGCCACCAATGCAACGATCAACCAGGCATGGTGCGGCGCCAGCGGCACGGCGGCTAACATGCCCGCGCCGGCCAGCACCAGGAACAGCACCATCGCGCCTAACGGTTTACTGTCGACCATGCTACCGGCCAAGTGGTTACCGACCATGCCGACCGCACCGAAGCCCATCAGCCACCAGCCCACCTGGCCAGCGGGAATGCCGCCCAGTCGCTCCAGGATATCGGCCAGATAGGTGTAGGCGGTGAACAGCGAGGTGAACGTCAGGATCGACAGCAGCAAATGGGCGAGGAAGCGTGGTTGACGCAATATCGCGGTTTGCTTCTGATCAGGATGCGAGCTGGGGGAGACTGGCAGCTTGGGCATTACCAGATGCATCAGCACCCCGATGAAGAACGAGATCGCTGCCAGGATCCAGAAGCTCCCGCGCCAGCCCACTGAGTCGGCAGCCAGGGTGCCCAGCGGCACACCGAACACCAGCGCGGCGGTGATGCCCAGGTAAACCCGGCCCACAGCCTTGCCCGATTGACCGGGGCCTGCCAGTTGCCCGGCGGTTTCGCTGGCCGTGCCCCAGAACACGGGCAAGGCCAACGCCGGGATAAAACGTGCCAGCGCTAGCACCCAGATATTGCTGGAGACCGCGGCGAGAACGTTGGAGGCTGCGAACACCATGAGAATCAGGGTGAACAGCTTCTTGCGTTCAACGTGCGCCAATTTGGCGGTCAGGACCGGCCCGAACAGCATGACCGTGAAGGCGAACAAGGTAACGACCTGGCCTGCCAGGGCAATGGAAATGTTCAGGTCTCGGGACAGCGCCGGCAGCAGCCCGACGATGAGGAACTCCGTGGTCACGATGATAAACGCCGCCACCGCCATGATCAGGATCTGAAGCCCTGTCCCAGAAGCTTCGGCGGGTGCCAGGGCGGCGCTTGCCGTAGATGAGGATTGCATGATGCTTAACTCCAAAGAGGTTTTGACATAGCCTATTGAAGAAAAGGTGTTTTATCTTGGTTGGTTTTTATCAAGTGAATGGAACACAGTTCATCAATAGGAGTGGTTATGTTTTCGTCTGAACGCCTCAAGGGCATTGATGTGTTCGTCATCGTCGCGGATATGGGGAGTTTTACCGCTGCGGCTGAACGCTTGAACCTGACCAACTCAGCGGTCAGCAAAAGCATTGCCCGCCTGGAAGGACGACTGGGCATCCGCCTGTTCCAGCGAACTACTCGGCGCCTGTCGCTTACCGATGCGGGGGAGACGTTTTACCGCACCTGCACGGCGGTGCTTTCCGATCTCGAGGAAGTCGAGATCGCCCTGACGTCGACGCAAACCGAACCGCAGGGCAAGGTGCGCATCGATTTGCCCGCTTCCTATGGGCGTTTGCATGTTCTCCCCCTTATTCTCGACTTCATGAAACAGCACCCACGGCTGTCGCCGCATATATCGTTTTCGGATCGTTACGTCGATCCGGTACACGAGGGCATCGATATCGTGGTCAGGATTGGTGGCTCGGACGCATGGCCAGCGTCTGTCGGTCACCAGTTTTTCGGCACCCAGAAACTCATCTTCTGCGCTTCGCCGGACTATCTGCAGCGTTACGGTCGGCCCGAATCAGAGGCAGACCTCGACGGTCATCTGTGCGTCGGCTACGGGCAGAATGACGGGATGGCCATCCCCTGGTATTTCAAAGGCCGCCAACCCGGCGACATGGAGCGCCGCATCATGCACCCACATATTGCCGTAGGGGACGGGGAGGGCGAGGTGATGGCGGTTCTGGCGGGGATGGGCATTGCTCAGTTGCCAACCTGGCTGGTTCAGGTGCATTTGAACAGTGGCAAGCTGGTAGAGGTGCTGCCCCACCTTGCTTCCGAAGGCACGCCAATGAATCTGGTCTGGCTCAAGAGTCGTGACGCGCTGCCCAAAGTAAGCGCCTTGCTCGCTTACCTGGGAGCCAACCTGACGCCTGCCGGACGACGGCTTTGCAATGAATGACTTAGCGTGCCGAATCGACTGTGAACGCAGGAAGAATATGTTCCTGAAGTTCGTCGATCACTTCCAGAGCCGGACGGCGTGTGGGTTTGAGGTTCAGTGCAACATGATTGATCCCCGCCTCCTGTTGACGGGCGAAGAAGTCCTTCAGCGCATGCCGACCGCCGCGCAGCACTCGTCCCGTTTGTAAAGGCGCATGGGCATTGGTGTCCAGATCGAACATGGCGCCATATCCGAACGGAACGAATCCCCGGGAAGAGGTCACTTCACGCCAATGCGGCACCGCCTCTGGTATCTGTTTGGCCGTGATAATGGGCTCGCGCAATGGGCTGACGATACCGGCAGTGCCAATCGCGATCCTGCCGGTCAGTGCCGCCAACCAGCCGGCATACACCAACGGATCGAGGACCTGGCCGGTATCACCGAAGGAGGGATCGTAAAACGGAACATCGCGTAGCCACAGAGCTGCGGCATCGCTCTGGTCTAGGCGTTGCACGATTTCAGCCTGGTCCGCCAGGCTAGGGAAAGCGCTATCCGGGTACCCACAGGCGGGAGAGATGAACCCGATGCTCAACTGGTCGGGCTGGAAAGTACGATTGAACGCCGTATGGTCCGCCAAGTCGTGGGATTGATTTTTCTGAGCCATCAGTCGTACTCCATTTCGCAAACAGGTCGCTCCATTCTAATCGTGAAGCGAACGCTGATTTCCGACCTTTTGGACCGATGAACGTGAACAGATTTCCCCAATGCGAGGTCTGGGATGTTATCGCCCGCGTCTTTTGTGTTTGGACTCCCGCGCTGCTGTTATCGGGTCAGTTCGTGTCCGAATGGCACGCGGAAGCCCGAGGCGTTACGGTGGCCGCCGCCGCCGTATTGGCTGGCGACTTCAGAGACATCGACGCCTTGGTCCGTACTGCGCAGGGAAAACGACCGACCTTCCGGGCCATCGGAGTAGCACGCGGCGAAAGGCTCGCCCGCCGTCATGATGTTTCCTGCATCGCTGGCGAACATGCTGGGGATGTTGGCGACAGGCACGTCGTGTCCACCAATCACCATCCGCCGCTGAGTGCTGCGTATGAGATCAGTTACCGTTTTCTGACGCTGGCGCTCAATGGCCGCGCCGTCCGAGAGCAGGCTGCTGGCTTCGGCGGCGAATAGCCCGTCCCAGATGTCGAAGTCCTGGGGATAGCTGAACAGGTTTGCCATCACTTCACGAGTGCCCGCCACTTCAAACCGCCAAAGGTCACGATCCTCGATGTGGTTGATCAGCGCGGGGCGCGGCTGACCGGGGAAGAAGAAGTCCCAGGCCAGCCCGGCGCCGGAGCGATTCATGTCGAACAGCGCGTGCAGGCGACCGTCCCGGTGCAACTCGTGTTGTTCGTAAGACGACCCTGCGGCGGGTACACCCTGCAGGGCGGTCTGCGCGGTTTTGTGGTGATCGAGCACCAGCACTGACTCGGCAACTTCGGCCATGGCGGCCAGCGTTTCCAGGTTGAACGAAAAGTCGACGATGATCACGCGCTTGCCGGTGACGTCCGGCGCAGCTGCGCCGTGCTTGGCCGCATGGAAGCCGATGTCGGCGCCCAGGGCTCTGCGAACCACCCAGGCGGCACCGAAGCCGTCGGCGCAGTTGCCGTGATAGATGCAGAGGTAGTGCGGTTGATTTTCTGGCATGTGGTTCCTTGTCCGGCGGGTGGCCGGCGGGCTCGAGTGTAAGGGGTAGACGGATATACCGGCGATGCAATACCTTCAGCCGACGAAGCTTATAGGGGATCGAACTGTGATGTTCGTGTTGCTGGGTATTACCCTCTGGGCCATCGCTCTATTCATGCTGGTAATTCACTTTGAAGCATCGGCCGCCGCGTTGTTCCTGTTCGGCCTCGCGATGATGTGGCCCGCCATCTTCTACGGCAAGCAGGGCAATAAGCGCTTCGCTGGCTGGTACCAGTCCCTGAAGATTCTGTTGAGCAGTTGGTACTGATGTCTGTTGGGTTTCGTGCCAACCATCAAGTCAGTCTCGGTCGGCAGGCGTGACCACTGGCAGACGCTACAATCAAGCGTGATAAGGTGACCCTATCTGAGTTTCTTTGGAGTCCGCCGAATGCCTTACGAGTTAGATGGCCGCCTGGTAATCGGCGTCGCCTCCAGTGCCGTATTCAACCTGTTGGAATCCGACGCGATCTTCAAAAGCGACGGCGAGGAAAAGTACCGAAAGTTCCAGGAAACCAATCTCGACAACCCTCTGCCCAAAGGCATCGCCTACCCCTTCATCAAGCGCCTGCTGTCCCTCAACGACCTCTCGCCAGATCCGGCTGACCCCTTGGTGGAAGTAGTGCTGCTTTCAAAGAATGATCCCGATACCGGGCTGCGAGTCATGAAGACCATCGAGCATTACGGCCTGCCCATGACTCGGGCTATTTTCATGCAGGGCAAGTCACCTTACGAATACATTCCGGCGCTCAACATCGCGCTGTTTCTATCGGGCGACAAGGCTGATGTGGAGGCTGCGATCAAGGCGGGGCACCCAGCCGGGCAAATGCTCGAGTCAAGGTTCGATGATGACGAAGCGGACCAGACCTTGCGGATTGCCTTCGACTTCGACGGTGTATTGGCAGGGGACGAGTCTGAGGCCGTCATGCAGACCGCTGGTCTCACTGAATTTCATGCTCATGAAGTCAAGAATGTGATGCAGCCTCATCATCCAGGACCGCTGAAAGAGTTCATGGTAAGGATCGCCAGGATTCAGTCCGTTGAAGAGGCGTATAAAAAAAGTAATCCCGGCTACAAGAACCGGATTCGCGTCTCTATCGTCACGGCACGCAACGCCCCCTCCCATGAGCGCGCAATGAACACCCTCAAAAGCTGGGGTGTGATGGCCAACGACGCGTTCTTTCTGGGGGGGATCGAGAAGGGCAGGGTGTTGGGTGTACTTAAACCGCACATTTTCTTCGATGACCAATCAGGGCATCTGAAGTCCGCCAGTGCGGTTGCGCCATCGGTACATGTGCCGTTCGGGATCACCAATCAGGCTGCGGTCGGGCCGTCGGTTGCTGAAGCGCCCGAGCGCATCGAGGACGCCCTCTGACGGGTCAAGGTGCCTGCATTGCCAACGGCGCGCTCACTTCTGATCGTCGTCGCCGCCTTTGCCAGACAGGCTTTTACCCGTGAACAACACCATCAGCACTCCGGCGACCAGCACGATCCCGGCGATCAATGTATAGAGCTGCCGATCCGCCATAAGCGAGACGTTGCTGATGCGGGCACCTTCGGCCGTCGCTAGGGTGGTATCCATCATGAACGCCGCGATCATGGCGATCACGCCGACGACGGTAAGAATCAAACCAAGGCCGCGCATGGCATCTGTTCCTTAAAAGTGAGGCGCGATTCTACCACTCTCGCCATCCGCTTTGATGGCTCAGCTGTGTTTACCCGCCGGAACGCTAGGCTCGACCAAGCTCAAATGCCAGCCGTTGTCGTCATGCTGATAGATCGCAACAAGGCTGCCACTTTCTTTGTGCAGCGTGCCATTTTTGCCCGGAACATTCACCGAAAAATCGGCGATGGAATAACCGCCTGCGCCCGTGACGTGGACCTCTTTGATAGTGATCTGGTGACCCTGCGCGCCAGACTTGAAGCGGTCGACATAATAGTCATGCAAAGCCTTTTGCCCTCGAACCAATGGGCCGGATGGCGACACAAGCACGCCATCGCTCGCATAGAGAGAAGCCATGGCGTCCGGGTTTTTGGCTGCATAGTTGGAATCATAACTGTGCCCAAGGCTTACCGCAGCGTTCATCAGTTCCGTTTGGTCAGCATCTGCAGCATAAGCCGAGGACGATGCGGCGAGGGCAGTAAACAATGCGGCAGAAATACAGGTAGGGATTTTCATCGGTCAAACTCCATTTTTTATGTGAGTCGATATTTACCTACTGAACGGCTTTGCATAGCAGGTTGCTGTGTTGTGAGGTGAGGCCAATCTAGCAGTGGACTTTGCTCGATTGGATGTAGATTGTTTTATACAGTTGAAGTGAATGGTCGCCATTGCGAGCGGTCACGGATAGCCGCGACCGAGGAACAGACAGCAATGGTGGACGCGATCGATATGGATGTCAGCGAGATCAACATGCTGAATCAGGAAGGGATGGAAAACCTGCAATCGACGCTGCGCGCATGCGCGGATCTGGAACAGCAGGCCACGCGATTGAAGCAGCTGGTGGGGCGTTTCAAGATCTGACTGCGACGTGAAACCAAAGATGCCGCGATCAACGCGGCATCTTTCATTCAGCCCTTAGCGATAACGCTCGAGCCAATGCGCATACGGCGCTGGCAACGTCCAGGAAGCCTTGTCCACCCCCAGCTCCTTGGCGGCAAAATACGGCCAGTGTGGATCCGCCAGATGCGCCCGGCCAACCGACACCAGGTCCAGATGCCCGGCTTCGATGGCTTCGTGGGCCAGCTGCGGTGTACCGAAGCCCCACGCTGAAGTCACCGGCAGAGCCGCCTCGCGACGTACCCGCTCGGCAATCGGCCCCATGAACGCTGGTCCCCACGGGATATTGGTCTCGGGAATAGTGAAGCCCACGCTGACGCTCAACAAGTCCAGGCCACCGGCCTTGAAGCGGCGAGCCAGTTCAATGGACTCGGTCAAGGTCTGCTCGTCGCGGCCGTCGTATTCGAGTACGCCAAAACGCGCGGTCAGGGGCAGGTTCTCCGGCCACACTTCACGAACGGCGGCGAGTGTTTCAAGCAGGAAGCGGCTGCGGTTTTCAAAGCTGCCACCGTACTCGTCGGTACGCTGGTTGGAGTGCTCCGAGAAGAAGCTCTGGCCCAGGTAGCCGTGGGCGAAGTGCAGTTCGATCCACTCGAAGCCTGCATCGCGGGCGCGGCGCGCGGCATCGACGAAGTCCTGGCGCACGCGGGCGATGTCTTGCAGGGTCATTTGCTGTGGGACTTTCGGCAGGTTGGCGCCGAACGCGATCGCCGAGGGAGCGATGGTCTGCCAGCCGCGGGAATCGTCCTCAGCAATGTGATCGTCGCCTTCCCAAGGGCGGTTGGCGCTGGCTTTGCGGCCGGCGTGGGCGATCTGAATGCCAGGCACGGAGCCTGCGGCCTTGATCGCCTTGACCACGGGAACAAAGGCCTGGGCCTGTTGGTCATTCCAGATGCCGGCACAGCCTGGGGTGATCCGGCCTTCCGGGGACACAGCAGTCGCTTCGACCACCACCAGGCCTGCGCCGCCACGGGCCAGACCGGCGAGATGCACATGGTGCCAATCGTTGATCACGCCGTCGTCGGCCATGTATTGGCACATCGGCGGGATGGCGATGCGGTTGCGTAGGGTGATGTCCTTCAGGGTGAAGGGCTCGAACAATGCGGACATGGGAAAACTCCAGGCAGGTTTTGATTCGCTTGTTCGATAGTATTCGAAATATGGCTTTAATTGAAACCCCTCGTTATCATCCGACTATGCGAGCCCTCAAACATCCCCTGCCATCCGATTTCGTCCTCGAGCGTCTGCTGTACGCCCTGAGTGATCCCGTGCGGATGGGAATCGTCCGCTGTCTGGCCGCAGTGCCTGAGGCGTCGTGCGGCGAGCTGGATGGTGGACGGCCCAAATCCAGCGTGTCCCATCATTTTCGGGTATTGCGCGATGCCGGCCTGGTGCAGACGCGCAATGTCGGCACCAC